>JAJCZO010000330.1 GCA_029262355.1 Deltaproteobacteria bacterium | reverse complement strand
GTGCACTAGTGTGTCTGAGCGTGTCTCCGTCTGGCCCCGGGAGGCCGGAGATTTGGCTGTGTCGCGTCGACCGGCGGGACGAGACCCGTCGTGAGCCCGACTCCCATCTAATATTCTATGGATCCAGTCCGGCGGCGGCTTGGTTATCGTCACCCGAGAAGGCCGTCCCGGACTCGAAGGCCCACCCGGCAGCGCCAACGGTTCGGCAGGATTGGCCTGCCACCACACAACACGAGGCCGCGTACGGACCCGGGCCGAGTTTCCGGACACGACGGGAGGAACGAAAGTTCACTCGGTCGGAGTCGATTCCAAGCCTCTGGACACATCGCTGAGGGCTCGGCGACGCTGCGCCGACACCCGAATTGCCCGGCCCACGGTCACAGGCGCGACCCAGGAGTCTACTTTAGCAGGTTGCGTGTCGGGTATTCAGGACACCCTGGCTCCATTGACGCGACCCAGCGCTGGCTGTCGGGCCGGGGGATTACGCACCCGGCCCTGGCTGCGCAACTTGCCCGCCCCACCGCCCTGGTCAGCGTTGGCGTCCAACGCTGAGCGGCGCCCGAGCCCGGATGGGTCGGCGCGAAGCTTGCTTTGGTCCTTGGAAGCCGCCCTACGCCCGGCGAGAAGCCGGGCGTCAACCCTGGAGAACAGAACGATGCGCTTCCTACAAGCCGTCTCGCTGACCCTCGGTCTCGCGAGCTGCGCACAGCTCGTACACTCGCCCATCGAGGACTTCGATGACGTATCGGGGGTCCCGTACTACCAGGGATCCTACTACCTCCTCGTCCATACGGACGGGAAGGGCAACCTCGCATCCAAGCTTCTGTGGCTCCGCGACCCGTCGCGGAAGATGCAGGCGAAGCCTACGAGCGTTTTTGCATCGCTGGAGAGTACGCTCCAGTTCTCCAACGGCACTCTGACCAAGAGTACGGAGTTGGCGGACACCACGGCCGTGCCGACCGCGATCATCGAAGCGGCTGAGTCGCTTCTCAGCTCCGGCTTTCTGAGTCGGCCCGACCGAGCACCCAAGATCGCGCTGCCGGCCCCTTCGATCTACAAGGTGATCATCGTCGATCCGGTGACGATCAAGTTCGTCGGTGAGGACAGCCGCTACACCGTTAACGTCACGCGGACGTCGAGATCGTAGGGGGTGCCGAGATGCCACGCACCGGACTCAACTTCGGCCTTGTCCTCGGAGTGCTCGCCTGCACGGCGTGCACCAACGTTTCGGTGAACAAGCTCCCCAGGGGTGGCGCGTCGACCGAAGACGGCATCCGATTCTCGCTGCCGATGCCACTGTTCCAGGCAACGCCCACGGCCGAGGGCGGTCTGGAGGTGGCTGCGCTCGAGGTTCCGGACCCGGACGCCACCTTCGCCATCTCGGCCTGGTCGTTCCTCGCGACGCACAAGCTCGAGGTGGCGACGACCAAGGGCGTTCTGGAGACGGTCACCTGGAACCCCGACTCGTCCGCCGTCCTCGCCCGCGCCGCCAAGGCGACGGGAGCGGTCGGTGCCAAGGTGATCGAGGCCGACCTGGAGGCTGCTGCAACGCGCTCGGGGCAAGAGTTCGAACGCAAGAAGGCGATCGATGCCGCCGAGCTCGAGTACGACCAGGCAGACGCCGAGGTGAAGCTCCTCGAGCGGTTAGAGGGCGTTGACCCGAAGGTCCTCTTGGCGGCACGCGTTGCGCTGGAGAAGGCGCGCGTAAAGCGGGACCGGCTCCGGGCTTCGGCCCCCCCGGCGGCAGACTTCGCCAATGCGCCAGGAGGCCGTGGCGTGGGATCGTCCGGTCTGAAGGCCACGGGCCCCGCCTTCTTCGCGATACGGGAGTGGCACGATGAAGACGGGCAGCTCCGCGTCGCGCTCGTCCCGGCGGCTGCGCAGCGTACTTTCGACGTTGGCGCGATCCGCGACGCGCCACCGCGCGTGGCAGACCAGGTGCCGATCGTGCTTGACGGCGAGAAGAACAAGGCCCTCTCGAGAGTCGTCAGCTTCACCGAACCGGTCCTGTCGATCAAGAGCGTCGAGCTCCAAGAGCGGCCGCTCGGCAGGGCTGACAGCTCTCAGGTTCAGGTTGCACTCGTGGCGGGCAAGCCCCAACTCGTGAACATCACGGCCCGCCCGGGGCTCGCCACGGGAAAGTACGCGATTCTCCTCACCTTCGAATACCGCTACGCAGGGATGCCCGCCGAGCAAGAAGAGCAGGTCCGCATCGACCTGGACGTCAGCCGTACGGAGGAATGACGTGGTGGCGATTCCGTGCTTCTTGGGGCGCCTACGAAAGGGCACTCCGGTCCCCGAGCTGCCGATGCTGTTGGATGGATCCGCGATCGAGGCGTACTTCGCACACTACTCGGCAGATCGGCTCGACCTCCGGATCACGTCGGAGCGGGCGGACGAGAGCCGCATGCCCGACAGCAGGCCCACCGATGCGCTCTCCCTACACGAGGCACTAGCGAGCCTCCTCCCCGCGGGCGCGTCGGGAAGTGGGAAGCCCGAGGTTGGCGTCATTTACGCGGACGTCTACGAGTCCCATCGAGGCACGTTCGGCATGATGTTCGACCTCGGCTTCGATCCGACGGAGATACTGGGGCCGGTGCCAGCAAAGCACCACAAGCGACCTCGGCAGGGCTGCGCAGTGTTCGTCGGCGAGATCTCGCAGTGGCGACACGGCGACCAAGATCGGCGCACGGAAACGGCCTTCACGACCGTGCACGAGCTCGGGCATCTGTTCAATCTCTGGCACTACGAGAAGGCGCCGAACTTCATGAAGACCAGCGCCCTGGATGCGCCGTTCTCGACCGAGGCGCTCTTCTTCCGGACCGACCACTCTCGGTTTCTGAAGGAGGCTACCGACCCGCGGGTACTCCCCGGCGGCAAGTCCTTCGGGGAGCGGGGAGCCGATTGGCCCAACGAGGGACCGTTTCTGAATCGTTCCTCCACCCGGCCCGGCGAACCGCGGCGAGACCGACAGATCCGGCTGCGGCTCAGGCTCTCCCAGGAATCCCTCTGGTTCTTCGAACCCGTAGAACTCGAGATCGAGATCACGTCGGCCAGGAGGAGCCCGGTGCGGCTGCCTGACCAGCTGGACCCTGGCTACCCAGGCTTCGACATCTGGCTTGAGGAACCCGACGGCACCCGACGGCGATACAAGCCCGCGAATCACTATTGTCCGCACGTCCGGTCGATCGAAGTCGCCAAGGGAAGGCCGTTTCGGCGCGACATCAGCCTGTTCGGCCAGAGCGGTGGCTACACCTTTAGAATGCCGGGCATCCACAGGGTGCAGGCCGTATGGGCGCCCAGCACTCACCTCGTACTCCGGAGCGATTGGATCTCGTTCGAAGTTCGGGCGGCGCCGCGGCGACGGTCCAGCTACGAACGCCTACGGAAAGCTCTTACAGAGCCGGGTACCGCCCGCTTTCTCTTCTACCGAAGTACACGCCACCGCCAGAGACAGGTCGAGCTCTGGCGGGGATTCCGGCGGGCGTTCCCAGGCACTGATGCCTGCGCTGGCATGGAGTACGCGCTCGGCCGGTATCTCGCCACACGCGCCGGTCGTATACGCAGCCCGCGGACCGAGACGCAGAAAGAAGCTCGTGAACACCTGATGCGGGCCATGGACGTAAAGGCGCTCGGGCGTCATCGTCGGAGGAAGGCGCAGCGTCTTCTGCAAGACCTTGCTTGACGAACCCGCCGGAGGCGAACCCACCTCCGCCCGAGGCAAGGCTCCGCAACGCGGACGACAACCGTAGACCAAGGGGCAGAGCTTGAAGATGGAACATGCCGCGCGAACGAACGAAGATCCAGCGCCACGTCTACCCAAACTGGCCGAGGGGCCGACCGTAGAGGTATGCCGAGGCACGCGAACCAGAAGGACAGCGCCGCTCACGCTGCTGTCGATCGCGTTCCTCCTGTCGTACGCGCATGCCAGGGAGCCCTTCCCGGCGCCGACTCCATCAGTGACCACACCACCGAGTCAGACTGTACGTCGTCAAACACGTCGGGACAGCTGGGGTCGATTTCTAGGAGACACTTCCGGCACGTTTGCCCGCCTACGCAGCGCGTAGATTCTGCCGTTTGCGACGGACCATTGTCTTCTTCTTGATCTGCTCTCGGCGCGACAGGATCGCGTCGCGCCGCCCATGATATGCATCGGCCGGTGTCACGTTGTCCAGCGACTCGTGGTAGCGCCGATGGTTGTAGTGCTCGACGAAACGTCCGATCGCACGTTCCAGCTCCCACGGGCTGTAGTAGTTGTCGAGCTTGACCACGTTCTTCATCGAGCGGTGGTAGCGCTCGATCTTGCCCTGCGTTTGCGGATGGTACGGCGCTCCCCGCGTGTGCTCCATCCCGTGACGACCGAGGTAGGTCGCCAGATCGCCGGAGAGGTAGCACGGACCGTTGTCGCTCAGCAGTCGAGGTCGATGCACGACCGCGACCTCGTCGACTCCGGCCTTCGCTCGCGCCAGATCTAGCGTCTCGGTCACGTCCGACGCCTTCATCGTCGTGCCGAGCGTCCACGCCAGGATGTAGCGCGAGTAATCGTCGAGCACGGTCGACAGGTAGTACCAGCCCCAGCTCATCACGCGCAGATACGTGAAGTCCGTCTGCCAAAGCTCGTTCGGTCGTGTCGTCGGATGCCGGAAGCGATCTGCCGCTCGGATCAAGACGTAGGCCGGGCTCGTGATCAGGTCATGCGCCTTCAGAATGCGATAGACGCTGGATTCAGAGATGAAATGGCCCGTCCGGTCCGTCTCCTGCCACGCCAGCTCCCTGGGCGACTTCTCCGGGTCGGCCAGTGCCGCTTCGACCACTCGCTTCCTCTCCCGCTCGGGAACGCGGTTCCAGTGCCGTCGCGTCGCGGGCTTGCGTGGCTCCAGGCCAGCGTCGCCGTGCTCCCGGTAGCGCTCGTACCAGGCGTAGAAAGTCGAGCGACTCACGCCCAGCTCCCGCAGCGTTCGGCGCACCGACAAGTCCGAGCCTTCCACCAGGCGGATCACTTCGCGTTTCTCCGCCGCCTTCAATCGCACGTACCGTCGTCCGAGCCGGAGCCCAGCACGTTTTTTTTGAGCAGCCGATTCTCCAGCACCGTCTCGGCCAGTGCGTGCTTCAAGCGGTCGTTCTCATCGCGCAGGCCCTTCACCTCGGGGGCGCTCGCCTCGCGCTTCGTGTCGCCCAGGAGACGCTTCTTCCCGGCCTCCAGAAACTCCTTCGACCAGCGGTAGTACAAATTCGGGGCGAGCCCCTCGCGGCGGCACAGAGCGGCTATGCTCTCTTCCCCGCGCAGCCCTTCGAGGACGATTCGGATCTTCTCTTCCGCCGAAAAACGACGTCGCGTCTTGCGCTGAATGTCGCGGACGACCTTCTCTGCACTCTCTCCCTTACCCATTGGATTCTCCTTCCCTTTGGGCCGGGAGTGTCTCCTATTTCAAACCCCTTCGTGGTCCAACTTCTGCTGAACCCGAACAAGTCAGACATCCACTGCGCCACCTATGCCGACGGCCGCGCCCTCGCTGGCGCCGAAGGCATGCACCGTCGCAGACCTCGACGAACTCCGTGAAGAGTCGAAGCGCAAGCCGCGCGAGGCCTCGGAGGGGTTTTCGTCCGCGATGCTGCCCTCGGGCGGCGTTGCGGTGCTGCGTTTCCCCAAGCAGATTCCCGAGGCCGACAAGCTCATCTTCCGCGCTTGGGCGCTAAGGGACGACGAGGCACCGTTTTCCCTCACCATTCTGGGTCGGGGTGAGAGCCGGGAGGACAATGCCGCGAAGACCACCGTCAGCATCGCCTTGCCGACTGAACTCTCTGTAGGGCCGACCCGATTCTACGTCTTCGCGTGCGAGTCGTCGGCTACCGCGCCGCCGAGTACGGAACTCAAATTCTCGACCGTCGTCGACAGGCGGGTGACCGGCGCCTTTCCTGCGGCGGTTGTAGCCATCATAGTCGTCCTCATCTTCTACGGCTTCGCCACCTGGGCACGGGCTTGCATCGATCAAGACAAGAGCTACCGCGCTGCGCGCAACGGCGACGTCGCGCGCTCAAAGCACTGGCCTGGCCCTCTCACGACAACCCGCGGAGTGACGGGTCGGGCCAGCCTCTCTAGCCTGCAGATCTTCTGGTTCTCGTTGGTCGTACTCGGGGTGTCAAGCTACGTGCTCGCGCGCACTGGCCAGCTTGGCGATCTCTCGACCGATGTTCTGATGCTACTCGGAATCGGCACCGCGGGATCGGCTGCCGGCAAGGTCACTGCCAAGGTCCGAAAGCGGCTTTCGTGGGACAACTACGTGTTTTTGAAGAAGATGGGCCTCGAGTTCGAGAGTAAGCAGCCAACACAAGCCTACGATCTCGTGAGCGATGCTGCCGGGCAGTTCGATGTCTACAAATTCCAGATGCTCGCGTTCAGCTTGCTGGTTGGCATCGCCCTCATTCTGACCGGAGCGGGTGGACTCGGGGATTTCACGATTCCAGAGGCGTTCCTAGGCATCCTTGGCCTGAGCCAAGTCGTCTACGTCGGTGGCAAGGCCATCGCGCCACCGACCATGGGTGATTTCGACGCCCAGCTCGGCGAGCTACGCGCCCTGGAGCAGAAGGTGCGTGCCGGTGACAAGACGAGCGAGAAGCTCTTCGTGGAAAAGTTCGAGGCCGTCCAGGAGGCGTATGCCGGCATCACGAACACCGCCCTCAGCGACGACGCGGACAAGTTCCGCGAGTACCTCGACGGCGTGAAGAGTCCCGATCAAGATGTCGAAAAGCCAGCGGAGGGGAAGCCGTCGTGACCGCAACCGCGCTGAGCGTCTTCCCACCCTGCTGGCTACATCGTTGATCCGCGGCGGAATTGCAGGGAATTTGCCGGACGGCGAGAACGTCGGGATGCGATCTCACGTCCGTTCCTGGCTCACGAAGATGCTGGATTTCTGTAGGGATGGAATCCGGCTATGGACGCGGCCCGCCACACGACCCATCGTCGGATATGTCCTCGACCGGTTCCGCTCTCGGAACAACCTGGTCCGAGAGAACGCTCTGCTGCGAAAGCAGCTCGAAGTCGCGTGCCGACAAATTGCTCGGCCGAAACTGACCCGAGCGGACCGAGCCGTCCTCGTCTTACTCGCTCGCCTCGTCCCGGCCTGGCGCAGTGCGACGCTGCTCATCCAGCCTGAAACTATCTTGCGCTGGCACCGCAAGGGGATTCGACTACTCTGGCGGCGCAAGTCCAAGCCCGCCGGAGCAGCGCCTCGAATCTCTACCGAGACGATTGCCCTCATCCAGAAGATGGCACTGAACAACCGACTCTGGGGGGCCGAGAGGATTCGCGGTGAACTGCTGAAACTCAACATCCGCGTCGCGAAGCGAACGATCCAGAAGCACATGCGCCGAGTTCGAGGACCGCGACCACCCAGCCAACGATGGTCGACGTTCCTGCGCAATCATGCCCACGAAACCTGGGCCTGCGACTTCTTGCAATCCTACGACCTTCTCTTCCGACCGATCTTCGCCTTCTTCTTGATCGAACTCGGATCGCGACGAGTCGTTCACGTCGGAGTGACCCGCTCGCCGTCGAGCGCTTGGGTGACTCAACAGCTCCGCGAAGCGACAGTTTGGGGAAAAGGCCCGCGGTTTCTCATCCACGACAACGACGCCAAGTTCGGTCGCCGTTTCGACACTGTAGCCGAGGGGATGGGCATCTCGGTTCTGCGGACGACGATCGGAGCGCTGAGCGCGGACGCCGTGTGCGAGCGATTCCTGCGCGGCGTACGGAACGAGTGCCTCGACCACATCGCTGTTCTGAGCGAGGAGCACTTGGCGTCGGTCCTGCGAGTACTTCAACGCGGCGCGGCCGCACCAGGGGATGGCCAACGGATCCCGGACAGACCACTGCAACCCGAAGCCTTATCACGAGTATCGCCTTGCTGTGTAAGACGGATGAGCGATGTAGCCAATAGGGGGGAGGGGAGTCGCAGCCGTCTCTGAGCCACTAGGAGGAGGATCGGTCACCGAGGGCGCGCACCCCAATGAGGTACGCAAACGGGTTGTCGCTACGGGCCCTTTCCGAGTCGGTCTGGTACTGGACGAGATGCGGAAGGGTTGCGAACGCGGTCGAGCCCAGTATCGCCGTAGCTACCGCTGCGAGGTCGACGATGCCAGATGCGGCAACCGCAGCGCCAATCAGAAGCCGGTTGGCGTTCCCTACTTCCTTCGCCAGGCCCGCCCCCAGCTTCCTGCGAGCGGCAAGCATTCCGCGATCGTACTCGCGAAGTCTCTTCTCTGTGTTATCGAAGATCGCCTTGTAGGCAGCGTCTTTGCGCTCTTCTGGCGGGAGTTCATGGAGCTCCTTCAGAAGCCGCCCAACCTCGTGCTGCCAGCCGAGATAGGCATCCTTCGCTAGAATGCGGAACTCCAGAATCTGCTCAACCGAGAGTCGGTCGATTTCATCTTCGGTTAGGGCGACACCCGCAATTTTGTAGCGGAGCAACAGAGCCTTGGTTTGCCGTGTCACAACGTCGGCGGGCGGAGCTAAGTTGACCGCTGCCTGCGCCAGGCTCCGAGCGGCATCGCCACGCCCCTCCGCCGGCGCGCTTCCCGTAAGCGCGGCCTCCAACAGCGCTATTCTGGGGCTCCCAAACGTCACGATCCCCTTCGCCCCTCCCTCAAACTCGCTGAGGTGCCATTCGTCCGGAGCCCCGACAACGCAGAGTTCCTCATGATCGAGGCCCTTCTCGGTTATCACGTCCTTAGCGCGAGCGATCCGAACGGGTCCGGAAGCCGTGACGAAGCGTTCGAGAGAGTGGGCGTCTTCCCAGTCGACGAACCGCCAATCATCCTCCGTAGGAACCAAGGTCAACGGCGCGTTGACACGCGCGTAGACCGCGCTGCTCAGGATGAGCTCGTCTGCGACCAGCAGGAGCCGCTTCGCATGGTTCTCGTCTCCTTCGACTACGAGGGCGCGCATGGACGAGATCCTAGCCCACGCCGCGGGACTGCGGGAAACGCTCGCGCGCGTCCGTGATGGCCACCGCAATTGTTCGGCGTTGCCATTGTGGGCAATCTCGCGTGAGGACCCCGGGTAGACCAGAAGCCGCACACTCAGGCCATTCCGCGAGCAGCCGCGAAAACGTCGGCCGCGTTGCCCGGCCGCCCCCGCTCCCTCTGCGAAGTCCTCGATTGCGGGCCCTTTGTCCTCCGGAACGGACTCCAAGCCTCCGGCTCTCGCGCGTTATCTTGCACAGGTCCGATCGGCAGCAAGAGGCACGCCGATCGAACTCCCGCGAAGCGCGGGGATTGACCGACGTGAGCTGCGCGGGGCAGGCTCGCCTCGATGGCACCAAACCGCTCCGCCAGACGACACACAGCCGAAAGGGAAGCTATCGAGCGCCTACGGCCACCCCTTCAAGCACTAACGCTGGC
>JAJCZO010000329.1 GCA_029262355.1 Deltaproteobacteria bacterium | reverse complement strand
CCTCGGCGATCGCATCTGCTCCGTAGTTCGTGCCGTCACGGCCGCCGCGCAGGACGACGTGCCCATCGGCGTTCCCGGTGGTCTTCACGACAGACGTGAGTCCGTCCCCGTTGATGCCCAGGAAGGAGTGTGACGAGCGAGCCGAGATGAGAGCGTTCTTCGCCGACTCGAGCCGACCATCCGTCCCGTTCTTGAATCCAATCGGCATCGAGAGCCCACTCGCCATTTCGCGATGCGTCTGACTCTCGGTCGTCCGTGCGCCTACCGCGGCCCAGGAGAGAAGATCAGCGACGTACTGCGGCGTTACCGGGTCGAGAACCTCGCTCGCGCACGCCAGCCCGAGTCCGTTCACCTCGACCAGCAGCGCCCGCGCGCGATCGAGTCCGGTACTGATGTCACACGTCCCGTCGAGATGCGGGTCGTTGATGAGCCCCTTCCATCCCACGGTCGTTCGCGGCTTCTCGAAGTACGTCCGCATGACCACCACGAGAGCGTCGCTCACCCGATCCGCCACCGTTTTCAACCGCCGCGCGTATTCGAGCGCGGCGTCCGGGTCATGGACCGAACACGGCCCCACCACCACGAACAATCGAGCGCTGTCCCGACCGTGAAGGATTGCGCGGATGTCCTCCCGCGTCTGGACGACGAGCGCCTCGATCTCGGATGTGACCGGGTGCGCCTCGCGAATCCTCCGGGGCGAAACGAGAGGCTCGAGCACCTCGGTGTTGAGATTGTCGAGTGAGACCATTGGCGATCCGTGTACGGGACGACGCGGCCGCTTGCCACTCGATCTCGGTTCCCCAGACGTGGGCTGGAGGACGCCTCTCCTTACCTTCTGCTCGAGAACGGGTCCGAGAAGCAGGCACTCACGGGCCACGACAGCCTGGGGCACCGCGGGGGCGCGCAACCCCCTCGAGACGACCGCACGTCTCGTCGGCGCGGCGCCCGTCAGCCTGTATCGCTCGACCAGCGGGCCTCCAGCGAGTGCTTGCGGACCGTGTCTCCCGTCGTCCGACCGACCTCCGATCGGCCCAGAAGCTGATTACCGGTCCGGCATGCCGCCACGATCGCCGCCTGCTCGCGAGGCGCAAGGGTATCCAGCCGCGCCGGGGGAGCGCCTCGGACCAGAGCCGCCGCCTTCGAAATCCAATCGTCCGCAGCCGGATCCATCACGAAGAACTCGGCAATTCGGCCGAGTGTCTGCGCGGGCGACACGACCAAGTCCTCGAAGGCGACTTCGAGGTACTGCTCGGGCCGGAGGTTCTTCACCGCGCGATACCCTACCGCGAGCTGGTCAGCCCAGAACCGTCCGAAGTGCTCGGGCGCGGGCCGTCGCTCGAGGAAGCTCGCGATCGGGTCGGCCTCGCCGGATTGAGGAACGACATGGGAGAGCGCCGTCGCGAGGTCGAGTTCGGGGTCGAGGTTGTAAACGATCGCGACGGCGAGCCGGAACGCCGCATGCTCGCGCATCGACAACGCCGCCTCTTCTCCGGCCCGGTGGAGGTGAAGGAAGCGCGCTTCGGGGTAGATCGCAGCCAGGTCGGCCGTGTAGTCGATCCCAGAGCCCGAGCGCTCATTCCACAGAGTCGCGCCACTCTTGGACGCGAGCCAACCGAACAACTCGCGATAATGCTGCGCCCGCGGCTGCTTTGGCCGAGCGAGAGTAAACTCATGCGCCTCGTCGAAGAGCCGATCCGGGTCGTCCGTGAGACGGGGGAGAGTCGCGACGAGGAGCCATGGCAACTCGTCACTCGGCCCGTAGCGCATGCCCGGTCGGTCGAACGGATACGCCACTTCTTCCACGGGAAAGCCGCGGCTCGTGACCATGGTCACGAACGCGTGCGGAGCCGTGATGATGTCCCAGAGCTCCGCACCGGTGACGGGGTCGTCGGTGAACCGACCGCTGCCGTGCAGGCCGTTGAAGAACTCGAAGATCGACGCCATCTCCGGCGACAACGCGAGCATCTTAGACAGCAGAGTAGAGCCGCACCGGCCCGTTCCAATGATGAAGCGCTCCATCGAGTGAATGGCTTAGTAGCGATACCGCAGCTGAAGCGCCCGCCGCCGGCGCTGCAGGGAAAGCCGACGCTCGTGCGGCTGCACCGTCGGCGTCGTCTCGGGTAGCCCCGCGCGGACTTCGCACGCCGGAACCGTGTGAAAGGTCGGTTGCGTCACCTGGTCGGGGAACAGGTACCGAATGCCGATCGTACCGCTCTCGTGGCCCTCCGGATCGATCCAGTTCGGGACCCCTGGGTCCTCGTGGGCGATGACGCCGCGGAAGACACCGTCGGGGTCGAGTTCGGCCTGGCTTCCGTTGAGACTGCTCTGCCGCGCACCGAACTCCATGCTCTCCCAGAACCATCCGGAAAGCTGCACACTCCACATGAGGCACTCGGGCGGGACGAACTCGACGATCACCGCGTCACCCGAGCGGCACTCGAAATGGCCCAAACCATACGATTGCCCTCGGAGCCCGGCGTTCCCCTCGAGCGGCTGCGTCATCGCTACCTCATTTGCCGGAGTCGCGAGGATCAGCTTGCTCATGCCCTCCCAGCTCCGCGCACCCGCCGACAGCCACATCACGAGTTCGTCCATGCGCGCCGCGATCCGTTCCGGCGTGAGAGCGGGTTGGGGATATTCCGCGTCGATCCGCTCGATGAAAAGATCCGCCGGGCGTTCGGTCTCCCAGTCGCTCATGTACTGCCGCAGAAGGAGAAACGACGCATCCTCGTCCAGCTTCATCCAGTTCCCCTCGTGCGGCTCCGGCGAGAGGATGATCTCGAAGCTGCCGTCCCGTTCGCTGACGAGCTCTCGCCCGTGAATGGACGACACAGTACGCCAACCACCGACGTTCCCATCGCCGAAGTGCCCCGTGTTCACCTGGAACTCCAAATGGCGTGCGGTCCCTCGGTTCCCGCCGATCCGGTAACGCGCGTCGCCCCGAACGCGAGCCCAGGAGTAGTTGCAGTCCGGGTTGTCGAGCCCCCAGCTCATACCGTTCTCGATCATCCGACAGAACTCGGGGTAGTCAGGATCTCCGGCGGGAACGACGACGCGGATTCCCGACCCGAGGAACCGCAGGAGGTAGCGCCAGCCCTCCGCCCGATCCTGCGGTCGTGCCGGCACGTCGTCGGCGAGAACGAGGGTCTCCATCGATTCCAACGCGCCGACGAAGTCGCGCCAGATCTGACCGGAGAGGACTCGCTCGCTCATCGAGTCGGCGCCTACGGCTTCTGGCTACCGACGATCCAGGTCGAGAAATACTGCGATCCGCCGCCGTACGCGTGCCCCAACGCTCGCTTGGCACCGTCGATCTGGTGATCTCCGGCCATGCCACGCACCTGAAGCGCCGCCTCGGCAAAGCGCAGCAGACCGGACGCGCCGATCGGGTTCGACGACAGCACCCCGCCGGACATGTTCACCGGGAAGTCTCCGTCGAGTGCAGTCGCACCGCTCAGGGTCATCTCCCAGCCCTTGTTTCGCTCGGAGATGAGCATGCCTTCCATCCACATTGGCTCGAACCAAGCGAACGGCACATAGATCTCAGCGCAGTCGATCTCTTTGCGCGGATTGCTGATGCCCGCCTTCTTGTAGAGAGCCGCAGCGTTGTCGAGCGAGGCCTGCGGCATCACCTGGTCGCGGCCTGAGAACATCGTCGGCTCGCTGCGCATCTCGGTCGCATGAATCCACGCTGGGTTCTTACACGCCTCCGCAAGCTTCTCGGTCGTCATCACCATTGCGCACGCACCGTCCGACGAGGGACAGGTCTCGAGGTATCGGATCGGATCCCAGAGCATCGGCGACTCGCGAACCATGTCCTCGGTGATGTCCTCCATGTGGAGGTGCGCGTACGGGTTCTTCAGAGCATTGAGCCGATCCTTCACGGCCACCTTGATGCCGACGTCTTCCGGGCAGTCCGAGCGCGCAATGTACCCTCGGACGAGCGGCGCGAAGTATCCGCCGGCGCCGACGACCGTCGCCACCGCAAACGGCATCGAGATGGTCAGCGCCCACGTCGCGTTCGATTCCGACTGCTTCTCATACGCGACGCAAAGAACGCGCTCGTGAATCCCTGCCTGCACGAGACTCGCGGCGACGACACCCGTCGATCCGCCGACACTGCCGGCGGTGTGCACGCGAATCATCGGCTTGTACGCGCCGCCGATCGCGTCATTGAGAAACAGCTCGGGCATCATGATGCCTTCGAACATGTCGGGCGCCTTCCCGATCACGACGGCATCGATGTCCTTCCAGGTGCACTGCGCATCTTCGAGTGCCCGCTCGGCGGCCTCACGAATGAGACCGGCCTGGGACACGTCGATGCGCTTCGCCTTGTGATGAGTCTGTCCGATGCCGACGACGGCAGTGAGCTCGGCCATGATTAGTTCCCCTCCAGAACGCACACGAGGTTTTGCTGTAGGCAGGGACCGGACGTCGCGTGCGCGACCGCGCGGCCCGCGCTGCCATCCCAGATGCGCCTGGCCGCCTCGCCGATTCGCGAGAGCCCGACAGCCATCATCGGGTTCCCCGCCATCGCACCGCCAGAGGGATTCACGTTCGTATCGGCGCCAAGTCCGAGCGCGCGTTCGAGCAGGACCTCCTGATGGGAGAACGGCGATGCCAGTTCGGCTACGTCCACCTTCGCGTTGCCAACCCCGGCCTTCTCGGCCGCGATCTCGGTAGAGCGCGAACGCGTGAGGTCGCGGACGTTCAGATCGAGTGGCTCACAGATGTGCTCGATGCCTTTGATCCACGCCGGACGATCACAGTAGTCCTTCGCCCGGTCACCGGCGACCAGAAGGACCGCAGAGGCGCCATCCGAGATGGGCGAGCAGTCGTGCTTACGAAGCGGATTCACGAGATAGGGATCGGCGAGGATCTGCTCGATTGAGAAGTCACCTTTGACCTGAGCGTAGGGATTGTCCTTCGCGTTGCGCCGGTCACGGCTCGCGCATTCCGCCATGTCCCGATCCGTGAGCACACCGGCCTCGAGGCAGATACGCGCCTGAAGAGCCGCCATACTGATGGCGTCGGGCCACAGCGGCGTCTGCGTGTACGGGTCCAGCTGAAGAGCCATCGTGAGCGGAAGATCGCCCATCGACGGCTTGCCAAAACCGTAGACCAACGCGACCTCGGCGTAGCCCATCTGGATCTTCGCCCAAGCCTCATACAGGGCCCATGCACCGTCCATCTCGACGTGGCTCTCACAGACGGGCGGCCACGCCCCGACAGCATCGAGCCCCATCACGAACGCAAAGGGCGCGCCTGCCAGATAGTCGCTCGAACCGGAACAGACGAAATCCATGTCCTCGTTCTTGAGGTTCTTGCCCTTCTTCAGCTCGTGGATCACCGGGATGACGATCTCGGTGTCGTTGAGATTCACCTCGCGTCGCTTCGACTGAGATTGCGCGAACCCAACGACGGCAACGTCTCGCATCAGATGTGCTCCTTGTAGGAATCGTAGTCGGCGTCAGGCTCGTCGAGTGGCTCGAAGTAGATGATGTTCGCGACCGACTCCTCCCATTCCTCCTTCGGCTTCCACCGCGCCTTGAGGCGCATCCCCATGTGCACCTTCTCGAGATCACAGTTGCCCAGAAGGTGCATGAGAATCGTGTCGGCGCCGTCGAGCAAGACCTGGATCGTCACGAACGGAATCTCGAGAGGCACGCTCTCGGCCGGGATTCTCACGATCGAGAAGGTGACGAGGGTTCCCCGATCAACGAGCTCTACCGGCTCGCCCTCGATCGGCACTCCGTGCTGCGGGCACGAGCCACGGCTCGGAAAATACACTCGGCCGTCCACCGGGCAGCGCTGCCCAATCAGCTTGCCTTCCTTGATCGACCGCAGGAACCGCGAGGCGGAACGTCCCGCCGAGTAGTTGTAGTCGAGCTGGACCGGTGTCCGGATGACCTTGACGACATCGTCCTTCGCTTCGTCACTCATGGCTTTCTCCCGATCGACTCAAGCCGGCTCGAAGCAGGCAATGTCCTTGATGGATCCGATGGTCTCGTCGGCCCAGCGAGCCTTCACGCGCATGCCGGTCTTCATCCCCGCTTCGCTTCCTCCGTCGACCACGTGAAGGAGCGTCGTGTCAGCGCCGTCGAGCTGGATCAGCGCGTAGGCGAACGGTTTGTCGAGGGGCTGCTGCTTGCGCGGCTGGGCGACCCAGGCCCAGCTCTTCACGGCACCCACATCCTGCACCGGCACCATCTCGTCGATCGACTCGCTCGTGTCCGGGTCGTACTCCTTCGGCGGGAAGAGGACCGATCCGTCCTTGCGCTTCACTCCCAGGAGCTTCTTGTCGCGCAGGCCAGTGAAGAACTGGGACAAGATGGGCCCCAGGGATCGCTTGTACGTGTAATCGAGAACATGGGGAGCGCTGAGGGATTCCTCGGTCGGATTCATCGCGAGACCTCGCTTTTCTAAAGCGTCGCGGAGGCCAGGGCGACCTCCGGCAATCGCTCGGAAATCAAACATGCGCCCCTAGCGCTGTCCACGACGCACCGATCTGTTTTTTTGCCAGCTGCAGAAGTCCAAGCAGAGCGCCCGCGCGTACCCCCCATAGATTCGCCCTCTTCGGGGCGGACGGCAGACACAGCCGGGAGGATCCCCATGAGTCACATTCGGACCGCCAGCGCTCTGATCGCTTTGGGCTTCGCGACCACCGCGCTCGGAGCCAATCATCGTGAGGCGCCCATCACGGCTCTCGATCACACGGCAGACATCGCCGATTTCTTCGCTTTCGTGAGCTATGACGACCCGAGCAAGGTCACCTTCATTCTCGATGTCGATCCGTTCCTCGAGCCATCGAACGGCCCGAACTACTTCCCCTTCGACCCGAACGTCACCTACCAGATCAAGGTCGACAACGACCACGACGCGGTCGAGGACGTCACCTTCGAGTTCCGTTTTCGGACCGAGACGAGACTACCCGGGGTCTTCACCGGCTTCGTCGGCGCAGGAGGAGGCATCGACTCCCCCGACGATTCGCCGCCGCCGGTTCCACCCGGCACCCTCATCGTACCGCAGGCGATCACCGCCCTCGACGGACCCGGGTCAGAAGGGTTCAGCCTTCGGCAGTCGTACACCGTCTTCGTGCGCAGGCCCGGATATCCCGGTCCGATGGAGCTCCAGAGCGGAAGCACCCTGTTCGCCGTCCCGACGAACGTCGGCGAGCGGACGATGCCCAACTATCCTGCGCTGGCCGACCAAGGCATCTATGACCTGGGCCAGGGCATGCGCGTGTTCGCCGGCACCGTCGACGATCCCTTCTGGATCGACCTTGGGGCCGCATTCGATTCGTTCAACTTCCGTCCCGAAGCATTCGACACCGGCGTGCCGGGCGTTCTCGACGATGCGCAGGACGGTAACGACACGACGAACTTCGCCGCAGACGACGTCTCCGGCTTCAACGTGAACGCGATCGCCATCGAGGTGCCCGTCTCGTTCTTGACCCAGGACGGGATGACCCATTCCGCGAACGATGCCCTCTCGACGATCGGCTCCTGGGGCACGACGTCACGCGCCGCATCGGTCCGTCGCACGATCGTGCCCGGCCGCCGCGGAGGACGCCGACTTCAGGTCCGGCGCACCGAGCAAGCCCTCGTGCAGGTACAGCGCATGGGAAACCCGCTCTTCAACGAGCTCATCATCGGGACGGGGTCCAAAGATTCGTTCAGCCTGAGTGAACCACGCTTCGACGGGCAGTTCTCCGACTTCGCGCTCGACCCCGTCCTCGCCCGGGTGCTGAACGCGGTGTACTCCGCGACGGTGGCCCCCGGCGTGCTGCCCGTGCCCGAACCCCCGCGCATCGATCTCCTACCACTGGTGACTTACGCGCCCCCGATCGCACCGGACGGCACACCGCCCGGGCCGGTGGCCGACCTACTGCGCCTCAATACCGGCGTTCCCCCGACCCCGCCCGCCAACCGCAGCCGACTGGGCCTGCTCGCGGGCGATGGTGCCGGGTTTCCCAATGGGCGCCGGGTGTCGGACGACGTGACCGACATCGCCACCCGAGTCGTCGCAGGTACCCTCGCCGGCCCACCGTTCGACGGCTTCCCGCACAACCGGATCGGCGACGGCGTCAACACCAACGACGCCGACTATCGCGAGACCTTCCCCTATGTCGGCTACGCTCATTCCGGCTCGGGGAGCCGACATGTCGACCCCGGCGAGCCGGGCTGCACGGGCATCTGCCCTCAATAGGCGCGCACATGCATACGACATGGGCACCCTGGGCCACACGCGTCGTGAAGGGTCTCGAACGAGCGCTCGATCCGACGATCTTGCGCGCCTCGGGCCACGATTGTACCTCCACGTGCGTCACCGCCGATGCGGCGGACAGAGAAAGGACCCCCCATGCCGATCGATCCGAGCGCCGTAGGAGCCGAAGGTACACCCACCCGTCACAAATGGAGCTCGAAGGACACGCTGCTGTACGCGGTCGGCGTTGGCGCGGGCACCCAGGAGCTTCCGTTCACCACGGAGAACACCGCGGACACACCGCAGCGTGTTCTTCCGACGTTCGCGGTCGTCGCAGGCACCGGCGGGCTGCCGTTCGACAAGATCGGGACGTTCAACATGGCGATGCTCGTGCACGGCGAGCAGGGCATCGAGCTGTTCGACGAGATCCCGGCCCAGGGCGAGGTCGAGAACACCGGAAAGATCACGGCGATTTGGGACAAGGGGAAGGGCGCGGTCGTCGAGATGACCTGCGAGGCGGTCGACGTGGCAACCAAGAAGCCACTCATGAAGACCCGCATGTCGGCGTTCATCCGCGGCGAAGGCGGCTTTGGCGGCGAGCGCGGCCCATCCGCAAGCAGCGAGCTCCCCAGCCGAGCGCCCGACCACCAGACCACGTACCAAACGAGTGTCGACCAGGCGCTCCTCTACCGCCTTTCGGGCGACCGCAACCCGCTGCACTCGGACCCCTCCTTCGCCGCCATGGGCGGCTTCGACCGCCCGATCCTACACGGCCTGTGCACCTACGGCTTCACCGGCCGGGCACTACTCCACGCCCTCTGTGACGGCGACCCGAGCCGTTTCAAGTCGATGGACGGGCGCTTCTCGAAACCGGTCTACCCCGGCGAGGCCCTCACCGTCTCCATGTGGGTCGACGGCAACGAGTGCATCTTCCAGACCAAGAACCCCGACGGCGAAGTCGTGCTCGACCAGGGCAAGGTCACCTTCAAGTAGGCCCCTTCCAGACCGAAGACGTTCCTGCGTCTCGCAAGTTTCTTAAATCGCTCGCGCGTTGTATGCGTGCGTCCACGGAAGTCCCGGACGACTTGAGGAACCCGAGAGATTCACAACGTCCCCCTGGAGGTGTGCCGATGTCCGTTCGCGCGTTCGAGCCGCAGTTCATGCCGATTGGCGTGCTCACAGCGGCCCTACAGGAGCTGACGCCGCGCGACGTGCGCGACCCGGACCCCGATCGTGCCATCGAAGACTGGCTCGAGTTTGCGCAGGAGCTCGGGGCGGATGAGATCCAGCTCGCGGCGGCGCTTCATCCCGACGAGTCCGACGTGCCGGCCGAAGCGATGCTGGACCCGGTCGCGAACACCCTCGACCTGCGCGCGCCGTTCGACCCGAAGCGCGCCGATCGAGTACTCGCGTCGGTGCAGGCCACGGGGGTAGGCATCGCCGACCTCGGGTACTTCGACAACATGCTGCACCAGGACGCGGCGATCCGGAAGACGAAGCACGACTTCATGATCCGGGTCTTCGATGCGGCGGCGCTCCTCGGCTCGCGGGCAGTGTGCGGCTTCGTCGGCCGACACCAGCAAAAGACGGTTCAAGAAAACCTCTCCGAGTTCGAGGAGGGCTTCATCCCTCTTCTGAAGGAAGCGAAGAGCCGTGAGCTCGAGTACCGCATCGAGCAATGTCCAATGCCCGGGTGGACGCTGGACGACTCGTTTCACAACAACATCGGGTACACGCCCGGCACCTGGATCGCCCTACACAAGATCTGCGAGAAGCACGGCGTCGGCGACCAACTCCGCATCCACTACGACCCGTCACACGCGATCCTGATGGGTCAAGATACGCGTTCGATCTTCCAGTACTTGAAGGACGAAGGGTACGGATTTCTGATCGCCGGCTTCCACGTAAAGGGACAGGTGATCAACCCGAAGGGCCTAGCGGCATGGGGGTACGGCGGACAGACCATCGATCGCGGCGACTACGTGAACGGCACCCCGTCAGAGAATCCGGCCGACCAGGGCAACGCCTGGAAGAAGCAACTCAGCATCTGCGAGCACGAGCTGCCCGGAACGGCCAAGCACGATCCGCTCGCCTACCTGCAGAACCGCACCGTCGACTGGCTGGACCACCAGCTCGCGGCGCGTGAACTACTCGACCTCGACGTGCTCGACACGCCGCTCATCGTCGAGCACGAGTACGGCGCGGCGCGGGTACAGGATCGTGACTTGCTCAAGCCCATCCTGCAGGGCTCGATCGCGTTCACCCGCCACATCGACGAAGCCGCCGCGAGCATGTTCTCTCTGCAGAACGAGGTCCTCGCCGGACAGGACATCCCCGTCCAGGGCGTCGGCCGCCGCGCCTACCACACGTGAGCACGCCCTCCCGGAGAACATCGATGAAGAAGCTCAACGTCGCGATGATCGGATACCAGTTCATGGGTCGTGCGCATTCGAACGCGTGGCGTCAGGTGGGCCGGTTCTTCGATACGCCGGCGGAAGCGGTCATGAAGGTCGTCTGCGGCCGGAATGCCGACGGCGTGGAAATGGCCGCGGCCAAGCTCGGCTGGGAGGAATCGGCGACCTCGTGGGAAGACGTCGTCGCACGCCCCGACATCGACGCGATTGACATCTGCACGCCCGGCGACGCACACATGCCGATCGCGATCGCCGCCGCCAAGGCCGGCAAAGCCATCCTGTGCGAAAAACCACTCGCCAACACCCTCGAGGAGGCGGAGAAGATGCTCGCCGCGGCACAGCAGAGCGGCGTGCCGCACATGCTCTGTCACAACTATCGACGCGCGCCCGCGGTCGCGTTGGCAAAACGCATGATCGATGAAGGCAGGATCGGCAGGCTCCATCACTATCGCGGCACGTACTTGCAGGATTGGATCGTCGACCCAGACTTCCCCCGCGTATGGCGGCTCGAGAAAGCGAAGGCCGGCAGCGGCGCGCTGGGGGACATCGGATCACATTCCCTCGACCTCGCTCGTCACCTGGTCGGGGAGATCACCGAGGTCAGCGGACTACTCGAAACATTCATCGGCGAGCGCCCTCTGCCCGAGGGCGGCGGCACGGGCAAGGTCGACGTCGACGACGCCGCCCTCGCGCTCGTGCGCTTCCAGAACGGCGCGATCGGCAGCATCGAGGGAACGCGCTTCGCGCCCGGCCGCAAGAACTACAACCGGTTTGAGATCAACGGCAGCAAGGGAAGTCTCGCCTTCGACCTCGAGCGGATGAATGAACTCCAGGTCTACGAGGAGAACGGCCCAGACAGCGGCTTCCGCACAGTGCTCGCGACCGACGCCGCCCATCCGTACGTCGAAGCCTGGTGGCCTCCCGGCCACGTTCTCGGATACGAGCACACCTTTACTCACACCGTGCTCGACTTCTTGCGCTCCGTCGACGGAGGCACCACCGTGACCCCGAACTTCGAGGACGGAGTCGCGAACCAGCGAGCCCTCGACGCGATCGAGCGTTCCGCGTCGTCGCGCCGCTGGGAATCGGTCTGATGTCTCCCGACGCGAATCCGTCGTACCCGACGACGAAGATCTTCTTCCTGAGCTCGGCGGCGCTCTTCACAGCCGGCCTGAGCTTCTCCCTGCGCGGCGCGATCGCCGGGGGCATCGAAACGGAAGTCCTCTCCAAGATCGACCCCGCCAATTCCGGGCTGCTGACCGGACAGGTCCTGGGCATCGCCTTTACCGGCTTCGCCCTCACGCTGTTCCTCGGAAGCGTCTTTCTCGAGCGCATCGGCATGGGGCGCGCCCTCATCCTTGCGAGCCTGTGCTTTACGGGGGGCACGCTGCTCGCGGTACTCTCCGACCGCCTCGGCGGCGCGGCGGGAAGCTACAACTATCTCTGGATGGGCTACTTGCTCTCGGGCCTGGGATGGGGCCTTGTCGAAGCGTCGGTCAACCCACTCGTGACGGCCCTCTACCCCGACGACAAGACCCACCGACTGAACGTCGTTCACGCGTGGTGGCCGGCCGGGGTTCTGGTGGGCGGCGTGGTCGGCGGGGCGCTCGGCGCCGTCGGCTGGCGAATGCAGTTCGCACTCGTCGTGCTGCCCGCCCTTCTCGTCGGCGCCATGTGCATCGGCACCCTCTTTCCTCCAACGGAACGGGCCGCGCGTGGCGTCTCGTGGGGCGAGATGTGGAAGGAGATCCCGCGACGCCCCATGTTCATCGTCTGGTGGGCGTGCATGTTCTTGACGGCCGCATCCGAGCTCGCTCCCGGGCAATGGATCGACTTCACGCTCACCCGCACGGTCGGAATGCGCGGCATCTGGCTGCTCGTCTACGTGAGTCTCATGATGTTCGTCTTCCGGCACTTCGCCGGATCGGTCGTTCACCGACTCGGTTCTCCGATCGCGCTGCTTACCTTCTCGGTCGTTCTCGCGGCGCTCGGCCTGATGCTCCTGCCGCGCGCAACATCCCCGATGATGGGACTTCTCGCCGCAACCGTCTGGGGATTCGGCGTCTGCTTTCTCTGGCCGACGATGCTGGCCAACGTGTCGGAGCGGTACCCCCGAGGTGGCGAGCTGTTCATCGGCCTCATGGGGGTCGCCGGCGCGCTGGCCATCCAGTTCGTGCTCCCTGCGCTTGGCGCGATCTTCGACCGCGCCAAGATCGACCTCGCGGGCTCCGAGGAGTCCTTCGCCGCGCTCGAAACGGGCGAGCTCCAGGAGGTCCTCAGCCAGGCAGCCCAAGCGTCGTTCGAAACGAACGCGATTCTCCCAGCGATCCTGATCGTCGTGTTCGGCGCGATCTGGGTCTACGACCGGGGGCACGGCGGCTACCAACCAGAGAAGCTCGAGAGATAGACGTCCCGCCCCACCCAATCCCGCCACCAGGCAATGGCGGGGAACCCGTGTCCCCCGCTTCGTCCTCGAGCCATTCGAGCGCCTCGGCCAAGAGCCGCCTCGGACCCACGTGCACGGTTTCACCCGACCTTGCGCCACGAGCCTCCGCACGCGGGGGATGGTGAAGCCCGCCCGCGGGCGGTAGGACGAAGCCATGTCCGCGAGCTGGGTCACTCTGGAGCGCGACGGCCACGTCGCAATCGTCTCGTTGAACCGTCCCGATCGCCTGAACGCCTACGGCTGGGAACTGGGTGCTGTCTTCGCCGAGCGAATGACCGAAGCTTCGGACGACCTCGACGTGCG
>JAJCZO010000328.1 GCA_029262355.1 Deltaproteobacteria bacterium | reverse complement strand
CTCGGCAAAGCTTCGCTGCACGATCCGACGCATCGATCGCTGCGTGGGCAACGGCGCGGGCACCGTTCGGCGGACGGCTTGCCCAGGCTACACGCATTGCATTGACGCCGGTGACACCGACATGAACGGCTTGGTAGGTGTGGGAGACCTGCTGCACTGCGCCGCTCGCCTCGAGACGGTCGACATCCCCAGTTCCGCTACTCCGCCGAATACGCCCGGCACGCCGGGAGTCGTCGTGACCAATCCGAAGCTCCTCGCGCAGTTCGGTCCCGGCGCCGACCTCAACAACGCACGCTATACGCGCTTCTACGCGCCGAGCGCCGGGGTAGAAGTCCAGCCGGATGCGATCCTGATCCTCGTGCCGGGCTTCGAGGGGGGCGCCGGTGACTTCAAGATTCTGGCGGAGAACCTGATTGCCCGGATGCGTCGCGACCACTCGCTCGTCGTCGAGGTCTGGGGATACGATCGCCGCAGTAGCCAGCTCGAGGATCGCGCCGGCATTCGCATCGCCGATGGTCTCGGAGACCCCATGGTCGCCCTCGACTGGCTCTTCGGTGACGACCTCGGCTTGACGCTGGATCCTGCGCTGGCGGCGGGTCCGAATCGGCGCGCGGTCTTCTACAACGAGCAAGACGACGCCGCGTTTATCGCGAACTGGACCCCGCTGGTATTCACCCGTGATATCGACGTCGTCGTGACCGCCGCACACGGCGCGGCGAAGAACGGAAACGTCTTTCTCGGCGGACACTCGGCCGGAACCGGGTTCGCGGCACGCTATGCTGCGACCGACTTCAATCTGAGTGGCGTCGGTCCGAGCGTGCCGGGGTACGAGAAGCTGCGGGGCCTCGTTCTGCTCGAGGGCGGCGGCGGAAGCACGGCGGGCGGCCCGGCGACGGCCGACACCCTGGACCGTATCGAAGCGAAGTTCGACGGCGGCTTGTTTGGGGCGGTGCGTGACAACCAGCCTCGATGTGTCGACGGGACGACACTTTGCACGGTCGCGGCCGAGGCGACCGACTGCGCGGGACTGCATCCACCCGTCTGCACGGAGCCGACCTTCGCGTACTCCATCGTGCCGGGGCTCCTGACCCCGCAAATCCTCGCCGCAGTCGAGCCGCCCGCCATTCAGGCTCGGACCGACCCCGACGGCGGCCAGATCATCCTCCAGGTCGATCTGGGCGCACCGGGCAACAACGCCGTCGCTTCGGTCCCGGAACTCGCCACCCTCGCCGTGCTGCCCCAGTCGACCGTCTCCGGAGGCATCGGATCCTTCGTGGACGACGACGGTCTCATTGCCTCCCTCGCCTCTTTCGTCTCGACCTCGGTCGGGGCGCCCGGGCCGGTCATCGGCGGGCTGACGACCTGGCTCGATCGCACCGAGGGACCGCTCCCAGCCGGCGCTCTCCCGAACAACGGCCCAGCGCCCACGTCACTTCCCACCAGCGTGTGGGGGCAGGAGAAGGAGGCCACCGATATCGCGCGCCTGCTGACGACCTTCGTCGCCGGCGGCACCAACTTCACCGACTGGTACTTCCCGAGTTCCGGACTCGGCACGACCAGAGGTCTGCCGAGCCTCGACTCGTCGGCGCTTTCCATCGGACGCGGTCGTCGCGACATCGAGAACCTGACGCAGGCGGCGAACATCGACGTGCCGGTGATCGGCCTCGGCGGAAGCAACGGGTCCGCGCGCACGCCGGCTAGCTTCTTGGCCTTCGCCGGCAGCATCGGGACCTGTGCCGCGCCAAGCTGTGATGGAAGCGCCCGTGTGATCGACGCCACGAATCCCAACCCGGCCTTTCCCACCTTCGGCGACATTGGCGGCGGCTTCGAAGCTCACATCAGCGAGGGCTTCTCCCACGTGGACGTCCTCACTGCGGAGGACGATGCCGACAACGACGTCCTGGCGCCGCTCGCGAGCTTTCTCGTGCGCAACCTCCAGTAGCAACCGATCTCGCCCCCCTTTCGAATTTCCCTCACCCACCGGTCCCAGGGTAAGGCCTCAAACCCAAAAGAACCTCAGCTCTTTCGGTGAGCGGATTCGCAGCCAATCCACTGTCGGTGTACTCGGCGAGGTGGCTTACCACCAGCGCATAGACGGTCTCTCGGTCTTGGCCCGTATCGACTTCGACACACCTACCTTTGCTCTTGAAGAGCTCAACGGTCGGCAGAGTCTCAGCCTTAAAGGTATCGAACCTGAGCTTCATGCTCTCGACATTATCGTCACTTCGGCCTGAGTACTTCGCGCGGCCCATGATGCGCTTTTCGAGGACGTCATAGGGACACTCCAGGTACAGCATCTTTGGAAGTTCAGCCTCGCGGCCGAAGATTTCATACCATGCTTCCAAATTGTCCAGGGAGCGTGGGAAACCATCGAGAAGGAAGTTGCTCTTGCCTGTCCTTCTCGTGACCGTCTCCATAGCGTTGGAGAGCAGGGTGACGACGATTTCGTTGGGCACCAACTTTCCAGCGGCAATGAACTCCTCGATGGTAGCGGCAGCCGGTCCTCCCGCCTCACGCTCGGCGCGAAGCAGGTCTCCGGTGGACAAGTGAGTCCAGCCGAGTTGCGACTCAGCGAGCTCACACATGGTCCCCTTTCCGGCACCCGGCCCTCCAAGAACGAAAACCACGTTGGGCTTGGGACAGGGTTGTCTCGGGTCGTGGTGGTGAAGCACCAACTTAGGCGCTGGAGCGACTCCCATCTTGTAGACGTGCCACTCTGCGTCAGTGGGCGGCAGCTCATCTTCGGATGTCATGTCGTACGCGAGGTGACCGTCAAGGCGACAGATTCTCCACGACTTGTAGCTGTCGGAATAAGAAAGAGCCGGCCTTCTGGAAGATTTCCCATCGGCACGATCCCAGGCCATCTTGCCGTTCCAATAGCCGAGACTGGATACGGTCCCGGATTCAGATTCGGTGGGAGGAGCCGTTGAAGGTACGAAGAGACCGTCGACTTCGGGAAGACCGGCTCCAGACACTTCAAGAAAAAACGTATTGGGTTTCAGCGCGTTCGTTTCGACCATATTCGCCCCTGACGGTAGTTGAGTAGATTACGAATAGCATTCCAGGCATTCGGCGATTGCGCGGCGGGTTCGGTCAGGCCGGGTGCCAGTTGCGGTAGCGGGTGATGATGCTGCTACCGGGCTTGTAGGCCGTGTGGATCGGCTCGGTGCCGAGAGGCAGTGATCGCCGCATCGACGCGAGTACCGAAGATGGAGTCTCGATCATGGATGAGGTAGCGCGGTGCCGAGTCCTCCGAGAAGGATTCGCGAAGCTGTTGGATGACCCACGCCGACGTCGGGCTCTTCGTGACGTTGACGTGGACGATTCGTCGAGAGTCGTGCTCGAGGAGGAACCAGACGTAGAGAAGCTCGAAACGGACGGTTGGTACAACTGTGAAGTCCATCGCCGTTCGCGTCTCGATGGTTCCGCAGGAAAGTCGCAGGTTTCACGATTACCAGGGTGTCGGCCCATCGGCTCGACCAGCGCCGCATGGCGACCCAGAAGGCGCGATCGAGCGGCGTGAGTCGCGGCCTAGGCCGGGCGCGATGATAGACGGCGAGTTGCTGGGGGAGGGCGACTTCGACGATGGCCTGTTGGTGCTTGCGACGAAGGACCGCTCGGATGGAGCAGACGATCAGGTTGAGGTAGGGCAGGACCGAGGCCATCGCGACCCAGATCCTGATCGATCACGGATCGCCCGACAAGCCTCTGCCCGGTGGCTTTGCCGAAAGCTGAGTGATTCCGGGGTGGACGGGTTCTGAGAACATACAACGGTCGAGACGAAAACGGCTGGGCATCCTCAGCCCCTGGCCAGACATGCTGCACATGTAGCACGGTGCCGCCGGGTGTCACATGATGCTGCTCCCGGCGCGGCGCATGATTCCAGCCGGCGCTAGAGATCTCCTCTGCAAAGTCGGGCGTTCGTGCCGCGGTAGTTCGCAGACTCCCCGCGTCGTCAAGTGGTTCTGGTGCGCGATCTGCGGCGGCAACCGTCGCTTTGCGGATTCCCAATGCTTGATTCAGGCAAGAAGCCTCAGCAGCCTGTGCCTCTGTCGGATCAGAATTATGAGGTTGACCCCGTGGCGTCCGGAAACTCAGCCGACCGGATCCCCGACCTGTTTCTCTGAGACGCGGACGCATGGCATAGCGAGGATACAGATCCCTGTTGGAGTGATCGTGGTATCGCCAGAGGACTGAGTAGAAGGGGTTGGATGTTCCCTCTACGCGCTGGAATGGCCTTCGAGATCTCGATCCCGTTCGCGCATACTCCGTCCTGGCCTTCCTTGGTATTTCCCGTGGCCTCGGAAGATCTGATCGCTGGGGCAGCCGGGATCGAAACCTCGAGATCACGGGAAGGCAAAGGAAGTATACTCCCGAGGTCTACGTCGCGGGGTACTCCTCGACGCCAACGCCCCGTGGGCATCTGGCCCACATGCGGGTGACCAGTTTCTCTGGCCCCCCGCTGGACGCGTCACGAAAGTGGTTTGTTCAATTCGCCGAGCTTTGGTCCGGCCCTCAGGGCACGTAATAGCCGCCGAGCGGCAGGAACATCTCGTTTTCGGTGCTCTCGCCGCCGGTGATCCGGCAGGCATCGCACCAGCCATCTCCGGCCCCCGGGCTCGAGTCACAGGCCGCGTCGTCGTCCACGCCATTGCAAGGCTCACCGATCATGGCGGCGTTCACACAGGCGACCGGCTGGCAGCGTCCGGGTACGCCGGGCTGAAAGACGCTCTGCGGCAGCCGCGAGTACCTCGTTACCTCCTCGATGTTGGGCGATCCGTCCGGGTTTCTTCCGTTGTTGTAGAGCGAACAGAACGTGATCGTTCGCTCGGCCTGATCCGCGGAGTCGAACACCATGGGCGGGTCGAAGTCCTGGCTGACCGGATCATTGTAGATGAAGCTCTCGTAGATCCGTGTCCCGTCCGACAGGTCCGCGGTGAAGTGCTTGCCGCGCTGGTGGGTGTGCGAGTTGAGGTTGTAGAGGTGCGCGTTCCGCGGGAAGGTGAAGTCGTTACATAACGTCGCTTCCTCGAAGGGAGCGGCGGTCGGGGAGAAGATCTTCGACGCGTCGAAGATCCCACTCGTCTGAATGTCCGAATTCTCTTCGCCCGCGAAGTAGACGTTCACCCGCGCGTTCATCATGTGGTCCTTCGAGGTGAGGTTGAAGGCGTGTGAGTTCCACACGATGACGCCGCGCACCGGCATGGTCGAGAAGACGCCGGGCGGGAACTCGGTGAACGACTGCGCTGCCTGCGACCCTCCTGGAAGACCTTCATTGCGCCCGAAGCCGAAGCCTCCGTCCGCGAAGTTCAAACACGCGAAGCCATCGACGAAGTCGGTTGCACAGTGGCCGTCTGGGCCGCACGACGACAGGTCCGTTGGATTGCAGGAGTCGCCCGCCTGGTCTCCACCCTTGCAGCTCCAGGGTGGCAGCGCGGGATCGTCGACCCGTGCGGGAGCCGCGCGGTTCACCAGCAGATGGTGACTCTGCGGGTCCTGGCGCATCTCGCTCGACCAGTACCGGAAGCGCTCGCCACCGGCGATGAGGAGCTCGGGAGGCACCTGGTCGGAGATGTCGTAGTACGAGACGAAGCAGATCTCGTGCTCGCTCGCCGCCTCGAGCAACCAAGGCGGCATGACGAGCTGGATGCCCTCGCCGGGCGCCGGCGGAGTCAACGGTGTGATGGTCAGCGGCTCGATCTCCGGCAGACAGCCGGCGACCAGCTCTTCGGTGTCGAGTGAGGTACCGGTCTTCGGAGCCCCACCGTAGATCCAGCGACGCACGAGCTCGAGCTCGTCTTCACTGATGGCGGGAAGACCGCTCGGCATGGGAGTGCCGACGTCCGGGACCGAGCCCGGCGCAGTCTTCGCCGCGAGCTTGAGCCAGAGAAGGCTCCGGTCCTTGTCCCCAGGGGTGATGCGTGGGTAGCGGCTGGCGGTCGAGGGAGCCTCGACCAGGTTCTCGTAGGCGACGTCCGCTCGGAGGTCGAGTCCGCCGACCGCACTGGAGCCGTGGCAGACGTCCTGGGTGCAGCCGTGGCGCTCGAAGACGATATCCTGGATCGCCTGGTAGGTGCTCTCGTAACTCGTGCCGGTCTCACACTCGGGCTCGCCCGGTGGCGGCTCGGTTGGTGGGGGCTCCGACGGCGGACTGGTCGTCGTGCCCGACCCGTCGGATCCGCTGCTTCCGCAGGCGGACGCGAAGGTCACGGCCAGAAGGAGGGTGAGGAAGACGCGCAGCACGCCATTTTCTCGCATCCATTGAAAATGCGGGTTGATGAGGAATGCGTCAATAGCTGTCCGGGCCATCTGCCGCGGCGCGTCGCCAACGGCCCCGAGGCGGTCCGATCGGCAGCCAAACCTTGGTTTTGCAGCGATTCCATGTGCCCGGGAAACGCGTGACCCACCACAGAACAGCGTCCGCTGCGAGGAACGTCCGAGCCGCGGCCGAGGATTCCACACGCCGTCGAACAGGACGGGCCTCCCGCCGATTCCGACCGTGTCGGCCAAGGCGAGAACTTGGTCGGCCCGGTCCAGGAATCCCGTCATGGCGCCGTAGCAGCTCGTGTAGGTCGCGGTCCTACGCCGCACTCCGAAGGCCTCCACGCAGTCTGGCCATGAATCCGGACGGTTGCGCTTCCCCTTCGCTGCCGATTCGCCATTGGCCTCGGAGACCGGGGTGTCGTACCCTCGGGCGCCATGGTCGAGGAGGCTCCGCCCCGCAGACGGCGAAAGTTGTCGGCCATCATGATGGCTGACGTGAGCGGCTTCAGCCGGCTCATGGGCTCGAACGAGGACGGAACCGTCGATTTGATTCGGGACTTCCACCACCGTGTCCAGCTTCAGGTCGATGCGCTGGAAGGACGCGTGGTCGACACTGCCGGGGATTCCGTTTTTGGTGAGTTCGACAGCGTCGTCAACGCCATCCAATGCGCCCGGCGGATTCAGGAAGAGCAAACCCGACTCAACGCGGCGCGGCCCGTCGGTCAGCAGATCGAAATGCGGATCGGCGTCCATCTGGGCGACGTCATCGTCGAGGACTACCACGTGTATGGAGACGGCGTGAACATCGCCGCGCGACTCGAAGGTCTCGCCGTGCCCGGCGGCATTGCCATCTCCGAAGCCGTCTATCAGCAAGTGCGGGACAAGCTCGACCTGCCCGTCCGCGACCTAGGCCTCCAAGATCTCAAGAACATCCAGCACCCCGTGCACGTCTACGAACTGAATCCAGCTGCCGTAGCCGGCGCGCCGGCCCCCAAGCCCACGGACGTCCCACCGCTCACGCCTGTGGCGGTACACACGAAGACCATCCTCAGGGCGGACCCGCCTGCGAACGAGCCGATTCCACCCGGTTCTGAAGTGCCGGATTCTTGGCGTGACGCCATGATGCGCTCGGAGGTGATCATCCCGGCATCGATCAGTGGCTTCCTGATTCTGAGCCCGGTTCTCCTGTTCCCCACCGGCGGAGTGCTCCCTACCGGCGGCGCTATCTTGCTGGCGACCACGATCGGGCGCCTCTGGGCGAGGATCGAGAGGCAACGCGGCGCGATGCAATACGCGATCGGCGCCGCCGTAGCGTCTGGTGCGCTCTGGACCAACTGGAGTGGTGTAACCAACTCGCTTTTCGTCCTCGGTGGATTGATCGTCGCGGCCTCGGGTCAGCGCCGTCCGCGCAAGGGGCTGTAGCCGCGATGACCACCCGCTCGCCTCGGTCCACGGACTCGCCGACTTGTGGCCCCTCACGCGCTTCTAGGGAGCACGCCTGCGTGCCATCGACCCCGTCGTGGTAGGGCGCGCCTTCCTCGCCTCGGCGAAGGCGATGACCAGGGGGGCGCCATCGTCGGCCGCTTCACTGGGCCGTTTCACGGCTCGCTGGGCGACCGCGCGAAGTGACGGGGCTCGTCGGCGCCGAGCGCGAGGCGGTCCGGGCTGCTTGTCCGGCCCCGGCGCGACCGCTTAAGGGGCCTCATGAGAAGATCCTGCCTTGCCTTGCTCGTCGGCGCCGTTCTGGCCTCTGCGCCGATCCCACCCGCGCTGGCTCAGGAGCCAACGTCGGAGGAGCAGAGAGCGTCCGCCGAGGCCGGCCTCGATGTGCTCGAGGGCACGTGGGTTCGGCCCGACGGGGGCTATCGCATCGTCATCAAGGACGTCGGCGCGGACGGACGGCTCGACGCGATGTACTTCAATCCGACGCAGCTGCCGTTTGCGAAGGCGCGAGCCTCCCGAGACGGCGCGACAGTCCGCGTCGATCTCGAGCTTCGCGCGGGCGGTTACGGGGGCTCGACCTACACGCTCACCTACGATGCGGCGAGCGACCGGCTCGAGGGAGTCTACCATCAGGCCGTCGCGAAGCAGAAGTTCGACGTGTACTTCGCACGAAAGTAGTCCCTGTGCGTTCTCAAATCCTATCCGCGAGTCGATCAAGCAGCCTTCGCCCACGCGTACCGGTGCTGGAGACCGCCAACGCGCGACAGGCCGATTCCCGCGCGGTCGGGGAGGGCCGCTTCTCCGCTGCTCGGCCGGCCGGAGCGCGTCGTGTCCGGAATCCGGCCCACCCGATTCCCGAGCCGTTCCGATGAGACTCGGGCGCATGGCAGAGCCAGGACATCGAGTCCTGCCGAGGTGCTCGCAGTAGCTCTAGAAGAAGGAGGAGAACGGACTCGATGTTCCTTCGGGACAGAGCCGCCGCGGCGGAGCCGTCGGGCGGCGGGATCTCGTACGGGTTCTGACCGCCCCTGGGCATTGCAAGCGGGCCGTGCCGGCCTCGTCCCACGTCCTAGGTTGAGCCGGCACGCGGGTTTCCGCCCTCACCAGGAGTGGACGCGTACCGGAAGCCTGGCGTAGCCCTTCACGAAGCTGGACTTGACCCGCTCGGGCTTGTCGACCACCTCGACGAAGCGGAAGCGCTTCATGATCTCCTCCCAGAGGACGCGGAGTTGCATCTCCGCGATTCGGCTTCCCATGCAGAAGTGGATGCCGAGGCCGAAGGCCAGGTGGTTCTTCGAGTTCTCGCGGTCGATCAGGAACTCGTTCGCGCGCGGGATCGCCGACTCGTCCCGGTTGGCCGAGACGTACCACATGACGACCCGGTCGCCCTTCTTGATCTGCTTCCCGCCGAGCTCGGTGTCCTCGGCGGCGGTGCGTCGCATGTACGCCAGCGGCGTTTGCCAGCGGATCATCTCGTTCACCATGTTGGGAATGACGCTCGGATCGTTGCGGAGCTTCTCGTACTGCTCGGGGTGCTCGTTCAGCGCCATGACCCCACCCGACATCGAGTTCCGTGTCGTGTCGTTGCCGCCGACGATGAGCAAAACGAGGGTGCCGAGGTACTCGAGCGGCGAGAGCCCCTTCGTCGCTGCCGAGTTGGCCAAGGCAGTCACGAAGTCGAGGTTGACCACCTCCTTGCCCTCACGCTCCTTCCACAGCCGGGTGAACTCGTCGAGACACTCGCGCAGAGCCGCTTCCCGATCGTTCGGATTGCCGCCGCTCTCTACGATCACGTCGTCGTCTGCCGTGGCCATGTCGGACCAGAACGTGAGCTTGCGGCGCTCCTGCCATGGGAAATCGAACATGACCGCCAACATTCCGGTGGTGAGCTCGATGGAGACTCGGTCGACCCAGTCGAAAGTCTCGCCGACGGGCAAGCCATCGAGGATTTCGACGGCGCGCTCCCGGAGGATCGGCTCGAGGTTCTTCAGGTTGCGGGGCGCGGAGACCGGCTGAACGACCTTGCGGTGCTCTTGGTGGGTCGGATCGTCCATTCCGATGAACCCCGGCTCGAGCGGGAACTCGGGGTCCGGATCCGGAATCACGATGGTGGGCTCCGAAGAGAAGATCTGCGGGTTCTTCTCCACGTACACCACGTCGTCGTACTTCGTCACCGACCAGAACGGGCCATCCGGGCTCTCGGCACACCAGTGGACGGGATCTTCCTTGCGTAGGCGCTCGAAGAAGCCCCAGATCTCGTCCGCCTCGAAGAGCTCCGGATCCGAGACATCGATCCGGTCCAGCGGGATCGACGCGGCGTCCTTGCCGACCTGCCCGAGGGATGGCCTTGGCGTGTACTCGCTCGTCTCACTCATGACTTCTCCAGTCCATACCATGCTTCTGGTCGACTGAAACGTGTTCTCAGACCCGGGAAGATCCCCGGCCATTGTTCATTCATTTTCTCTCATATTCCGGAAGGTGCATCGATCCTCTCTTCCCGAGACGGGTAGCTGCAACCGCGAAGCCTGGAGCCAGGTCCAGTTTCGGGCTCAAGCGGCCGCGGCGACGTCGCCGGGCGGGGCTACAAGTACAGTGATCCCAAGCGGGAAGCCGGGCCGTGCAGCTCGATCAAGATCAAAGGGACGAAGAGCGTGTCCATCACATGCAAAGGGAAACCCGGTGCGGCTGCGTTCGACTCTGACTTGCAGTCCGGGGTGGGGCAGGGGCCCGTGACCGCCGTGTTGGAGAAGTGGCTGACCGGTGTTGGGCCCAGCCCGCTCCGGTCTCGACTAGATCCTTGTGCAGCGCTCGCGCTTCTGGGTACTTTCGTCGAAGGGTCGCCGGCCCCTGCTCTCTCTGGGCGGGGTCTTCGAGAGAGCCGGCATTCGGCCGCGTCCTGGTACGCCGTTCGACCGCGTGGTGTCCGGAAACTCGGCCATGCCTCCACTACCGGGGCAAGCCCCGAGGTCTGTAGCTCGTGTGGTGTAACGCAGATCTCTGTAACGTGGCGAAGCTTCCAAGGCTGCCGAGATGAAGGCCCCGCCGGTGCGCACGTTACAAGAACTCGAGATGCACTAGCGGCCGCCCCAGAGATGGGACTAGACTGCCCTACAGGAGATCGAAGTTATACGGTTCCAAGTCCAAAACCGACGGGCGGTCGCCCGCCAAGAACCTGCCCAACGTAGGAGGTCCCCATGATCCGCGCATCCCTCGCCATCTTGGCCGTCACCGCTATCTCCCTACCCACGCTGACCTCAGCCGTGGACATCCCAGTCGCTGCGAAGACGCATCTACTGAAGCCAGCCAAGGTGTCGAAGATCGTGAACAAGCCACAGGCCCCGGGGGCGGTGTTCGCGATCCCGACGCCCGGCGGAGCTTCCGATCCAACAATTGGCGGTGGCTCGATCCTCTGGTGCAGACTCGACGTCCCCGGGGCGTGCCAGACGTTTGTGCTTCCGGCTGGCGGCTGGAAAGGGCTCGGCAATCCCGCTGGCACCAAGGGCTACAAGTACAAGGGCTCCGGCAGCTTCGCTGATCCGTGCAAATCCGTGCTGATCAAAGAAAAGGTGATCAAGGCGTCGTGCAAACGCGAGGATCTTGCGACGCCGGTCGGCGGTGCCGGCGTGAGCTGGGAGCTTTCGGTCGGAACCGATCGATACTGTGCCGAGTCCTCGGGCACGACGTTGGCCACAGTGAAGAAGAACGACTCGAAGACCTGGAAGGCGATCAAGGCAAGCGCCCCCGCGGCGTGCACCTCCGTGCCCACCCCGGTGTGCGGCAATGCAATCGTCGAAAGCGGGGAGGACTGTGACGGCGGTTCGCACTGCACACCCGGCTGTACCTTCATTCCCACCGATCTGAGCATCGCTTGTTGCTTCGGCGGGATTCTCGGGGCTTCTTGCGTGGACGACATGCCTGCCGGGAGCGGGTGTATCAGCGTCGTCGGCGGGTCCAAGATCATCGGTGCCAGCTGCGAGACGACTCCTGACCCGTGCCCTGGCGGCCCCGGGACGTGTCCCGGCATGTGCGACGTCGGCGCGACCTTTCCCGCGGTCAGCGTGTGCTGTCAGGGATCCGGAAGCTGTTACGACGGCACAGTCTCCAGCAGCGCAGACTTGGCAGGAGAGATGTTCTTCTGCGCGATCAGCTTCGCAGAGCCCGGCACTCTCATGGTCGGAGCTTGTGAGGCCGGAACGATCTGCGTGGCTGCTCCTTGATCGGTATCCGTCCGGCCAGGCACGTTCCTGACAGCGAGGCCGTAATCGCGTAGCCCTGTCCTCGTGGCGAGAGAAACACGAGAGGCATGGGCGCGTCGGCTACGGCGGTGGGAGAAGAGCGGACTGAGCTGCGCGGAGTTCGCAGCCAAGGAGGGCGTCAAAGAGAAGACGCTCGCGTTTTGGCGCTGGAAGCTCGGACGGACAAGCTTGGCGAAGCCGAAGCGACGAGCGCGCTCGCGCAAGGTGGACTTCGTCGAAGTCGTCGCGGACGCCAAGGCGAGCTCGACGACGCCGACGGAGGTCGTCGTCGAGTGGCAGCGGGATCACATCCCCTGCGCCAGCGACACCGCTCTCGGGCATGTGCTCGACGCCTTGAAGGCCATCGCGCCGATCGCGTCTCGGTGGTTCCGGAGGAAGGTTCGCCAGGACTGCCGCCGGTGCGGGTCGGGCGATCCCTTGGGCAGGTATCGTGACACGGTGGCCAAGCCGATGCGGATGGCGAGCTTCTCGAGCTCGACGATGGCGTGCTCGTGCTTGTGACGAAAGAGCGACTGCGCAAAGTGGACGATCAGGCTGAGGTAGGGCAGGACCGAGACCATCGCGAGCCAGATGTGCTCGATCACGGATCGCCCGGCAAGTCCGCCATCGGTCGCGCTCTACCGAAAGTCGAGTGATTCCGGCGCGCGTGGGTAGATGAGAACAGACAGCTGCCGATCGCCGCGCACGTCCCGTTGTCGACGCGGACGAGTCAATCGGGCGCCCAGGTCAACTCGATCGAGCACCTGCGAAACGTCTTGCTCGACTGCGCGAGCAATGCCGACCAGACGTAGCGTTGCCGCAGCGAGCGCCGGCTCGAAGGCCGGTCCAGGTCAGTCGCCACCGAGTGAGAACGTGTAGCGGACGTGCCGATCGTCGGGGTACGGGTTCGGTGCCGGCTCGGATGGCACGGCCGTGAGGGAGGAGTCGTCGAGCTCGACGGAGAGGGTCGGGGGTCCGTTCCAAGGCATGGTCCATGTGATCTCGCCGACGCTTGTGAAGATCGTGCCACCGTTCCCCTCGTTGAAGGTCGTCGAGGCCGTGGCGAAGGGTCCGACGGTCGAGCCACTTTCGTACTGGGTCTGCTGCACCGGCTCCTGGCCGGGTATCCACTCTCCCTCGGCGGCAAGCATTGCCTCGATCACGATCTGCCGGCCCGTCGTATTCTCGAAGTGGATCGCAACCGAGTTGTAGCTCACGACCGCGTCGTCGATGACGAGCGACGGCGCGTCAAACTCGGTGGGGAGCGCCTCGTCGAAGGTGCTGGCCCCATCGCCGAGCAAGGTGGCGCGATAGGTGATCGTCTTGCTCTCGGCGTCGTAGCGGGATCGTGAAGCTCGAGCGAGATCGTGATCGGACCCGAAGCAGGCTCGAGCGACAGCGCGCCGTTGGGCGGGTCCTCCATGAAGGAGTCGAGCCCGGCCGCCCAGGCGTTGACGAAATCCGCCGTGTCCTGCTGGCCGATCGTCCGCGCGGGGCGCTCTGCGACGTACGTCGTGACGTCGGCCTGCTCGAGCGAGAGGAGGAACCCCCCGTCGATGGGCGTCATGCTGCCGGTGCTCCCGTGCTGGACGAAGAAGTAGGACGTTGGCGACGCCGGAGCCGGGCTCTCGTCGACTCCACTCGTAGCCGCGTCACCGCATGCCCATGCGCCAATCAGCGCGAACGCCACGCTCCACACCCGTCCCATGCTGCCTCCTCGACGCTCTGCCTGAACAACGGCGCCGGCGAACGGTGTCTTTAGGCGCATCCACCCGAGTATCTCCACGGGAGGCTCGGCCTCTACCGGTTGCAGAGCAGACGCGTCGGCTCGCCGAGGGC
>JAJCZO010000327.1 GCA_029262355.1 Deltaproteobacteria bacterium | reverse complement strand
CCCGGAACGCTGCAGCGACGCTCGATCTGCCCGGCCGCCGGGGCGTGCTCGAGCCCGGCGCCGTCGGGGATCTGATCGTTCTCGACGTGCCGAACCATCTGTTCCTTGGGTACCAATCGGGCTGGAACCCTGTACGCGAGGTCGTCAAGCGAGGCCGTCGTGTCGCCGCGCGCGAGGCGTCTGCTCCCACGCTGCTATAACCGGGCGCTCGCGCGCCTCTTTGGATCCGAGCCCATGCACCACGTCTCATCACTCTGCGGCGCGCGTCTTCGTGGCTGGCTGTTCTGCTTGCTCGTGTGCGCGCCGGTCTTCGCACAGCAACCCGGCGAAGCGCTGTGTGGTCGCTGTGGCACGACGGGAAAGCAGGAGTTCGACGTGGATCGTGCGCTCGCCGTCGAGCACGAGCACGGAGAGCAGTGGGAGGTGTTGTTCTGCTCGGAGGCGATCGAGTCGAAGAACATGGGGCTCGACTGGATCGTCTGCCCGCACTGTCGCACAGCGTCTCTACAGGAGCTGGCGCAGACCGAGTGGGACGCGATCGCGGAGACCAACCGGGTCTGGCTCGAGGAGCGCCGGCGCATGGAGCGCTTGGCCGAGTTCGACGAGGTCGTCTACCTCGAGACGACGCACTTCATCCTGAGCTGGAACCTCTCGAAGATGAAGGTCGACCGGAAGACGCTGCGCATGCACGAGTCCGCGCACCTCTTCGCGCGACGATTCGAGGAGTTCTACGCCGAATTCCAAGCGATCACGCGCGTTGTCGACGAAGACAACATGCGCAACAAGCACTTCGTCTTCGCCTTCGAGGAGGGTGCTCAGGCGCTGGCCGTAGGACCGACCTACGCAGGCCTCTCCCACTCCGGCACGGTGAAGCGCACGGGTGGTGCCGACAAGGACTCCGTGATCGTCACCTGGCGTCAGAAGTCCGAGCACCCGAGCGAGGGCGACTTCCACCGGCACCTGATTCACAACCTCACACACCAGCTCACGTCGGTGTACCGCAACACAAGTTGGTTCACTCCAGGTCAGTTTGGACTCGCGCCACCCTGGTTGAACGACGACTACGGTTGGTTCGACGCCGGCCTCGCGCACTGGTTCGAGCGGCGCGTGGACGGAAGGTCGGAGACCTACTGCTTCCGCGAGCAGGACGTAGGCTCGCGCTGGGGCGGCGGCGATTGGCATCGCAACGTGTGGAAGGCGGTGATGGCCGAGGAGTGGCCGTCCTTCGCGCTCCTGCTCAACAAACCGACCCAGTCACTCACGGCCCGCGAGCACCAGTTCTGCTGGTCGTGGGTGGACTTCCTGCTGTCACGCAACGCGGAGGGCACGGCTCAAGCGATCAAGCTCGCCAAGATGGAGACGCCAACCCGCGAGATCCTGCGTGAGGTCTACCGCTTGTCGATGCTGAGCTTCGAGGAAGACTGGGCGGAATGGGTGAAGCAGGCCTACGCACCGTCCAACAAGGATCCAGGTTTCGATCCGCGGCGCGACGACGATCAGGGCGCTCCACAGCGCCGCTGAGTCCCGGCTTCCGTCGCCCGCAGGCTGGGGGTTCGGCCGCGCCACGGCCTGCGAGCGTCACGTCTTCGTTCTGCGTCGACCGCGCCCCGTCACCGCGCGCAGGTCGGACGTCAGCCCTCCAGCAGGGCCAGGTTGTTGCGTGCGTCGCGCAGGGCGATCCGGATCTCGGAGCGTTCGTCGCCGTCGTCGATCAGCTTCTCGGCGTTCACGATCGCCTGCCGGTAGAGCTGCTTGGCGCGCGCCATGTTGGTCTTCAGGTGGTACTGCATGACGAGCGCCGTGTCGTTCATGATCTGCGGGTTCTCGGGGTCGAAGCCCAGCGACTTCTCGTAGGCCGCGTACGAGGTCGCGTAGAGTTCGTCGGCCGCATCGGTGTCGCCGCTGCGTTCCGCGGCGACGCCCGTGTCCCGGCAGAGCAGCCCGAAGTTGTTCCAGATGTCGGAGTTCGCGGGGTTCACCGAGAGCAGCGGGCGAAGCACCTCGCGCGCGACCTCGATCCGGCCCTGCTGCACGGCGGGACCGATCGACCAGCCGAGCTGGACGGCGGTCTCGGTCGGATTCGGCTCCGACGCGAGCCAGTTGCCGAGCTCCTCGGCGTCGCGCTCGATGAGTGCGATGAGCGCAGCCTCGGACGCCGCGAAGCTCCCCTCAGCGGAGTAGCGCTTGGCGAGAGCATAGACGCGACTGATGTCCATCGCCGGTGTGACCTGCATGTGCGCCAGCGCGGCTTCGACGGCGTCCGCGGGACGCGCGGCCTCCTCGTAGAGCCAGGAGAGTTGCCAGTGTGCATCGCTACTCGCCTCACCCAGGAGTCGCGCGGACACGACGAGATCTTCGACGGCGGCGTCCCATGCTGCCTGGGCGGTCGGCTCGTCGTCTCCCCGGCTGGCCTCGAGGAACTCGTAGGACTTCGCGTAGCCGCGCAGCATCAGCAGCTCGGGGTCCTCCACCGCGCGCTCCAGGCTGGCGTCGGCTCGCGCCAAGGCGGCGCGCCAGTCGTTGAAGCTGAACAGTGCCAGGTAGCCCGCGCGGGTCGCGCCCTCCACGCTTCCGGTGCCGCTCAGGTCGGCGGCCTCTTGGAAGTAGGCCATCGCCTCGCCGAGGAAGTAGTCGACGTCGGCGTTGCTGGCATTTCCCTCCTGCAGCCGCCGACCGATGGCCTCGTAGGCGCGGCCCAGCAGCACGAGGACGCGCGATTCGCCGATGCCCGCGAGCGGGTCGAGATCGTCCAACACGGACTCGGGAGCGTTGCTCGCGAGTTGGATCTCGGCCCGCAGCAGGTGGGCTTCCAGGTCGCCTTCGTCGGCGGCGAGGTGTTCCTCGACGAGGCGCGCGGCGTCGTCCAGGTCACCGTTTTCCCAGGCGCTGCGGACCGCCGAGAGGTCGAGGGCGAAGCTCGGCGTGAGGAGTAGCGAACCGCTCAACAAGAGGGAGAGAAGCATCGGGGTTCCGGTTCGAGATCAGGGGTCTTGCGCGGCCAGGTCGGCGTCGATCTGCGCCTTGAGGCCGCGGGCGTCGGGGCGCTCGGGCGCGATCGAAACGAGTTCGTCGATCACCTCGGAGGCGCGTTCCAGGTCACCGCGGCGCGTGGCGAGTAGAGCGAGGTTGAGCATGGCGTCGGTGTAGCCGCCCAGGTCGGTCTGGTACGAGTCGGACGTCGGGTCGGCGAACGGGTTGTTGCAGGCCTCGCTGCCCATCTCCCAGGCGCGCTCGAACAGCTCCTCCGCGCGATCGAGGTCGCGCTCGAGGTGGTAGAGCAGCATGAGGCCCGTGTCGTTGGTCATGCGGGCGTCGTTCGGGTCGATGGCGATGGCCTGCTCATAGGCTTGGTAGGACTGCTCCCAGAGTTCGCGGGCCCGCTCCATGTCACCGGCCGCGGCGGCTGCCACGCCGGTGTCTCGGCTGAACAGCGCGAAGTTGTTCCACCACTCCGCGATCTCGAAGTACGGCGCCAGATCGCCGAAGTAATCGCGGATGTGGGCCATGTCCTCCGGACCGAGCGAGAGTGGGTCGACGTCCTGGGCCTTCGTGCCGACGAGCGTGCCGAGGCTGGTCAACGCGACCTCGGCCGCGCGGTTTCCCGGCTCGCTCCTGAGCGCTTCGACGAAGGCCTTCTGGGCGTTCGCGGCGGCTTCCCAGGCTTCCTTCGTCTCGCGATCGCCATCGAACCACGCTTTCTGGGCGACGGCATAGTGTGCCCAACCGGCGTTGACGAGAGCCTGCGCTCGTTGCGCGGCGACCGCGTCGGACGAGGGTTGACGCGCCATCGCGCGCGAGCGGCGTGCATCGCGCGCGGCTTCCTCGAAATACCGCGCGGCGTCGGTGTAGGCCGTGGAGTCAGCGCTCGCCTGGGCGACGGCGTACGCGCGATGGCCGAGCTCCTCGTAGAGCGCCGCGCGCGTCTCCAGGGCGAGCCCGACGGATTGTGGCGAGCGATCACCCAGCGCGTCGATGCGATTCGACAGGCCGGTCATGAACCCCTCGGTGATGGTGATCCGGTGGCTCCAGGAGCGAAGTTGAT
>JAJCZO010000326.1 GCA_029262355.1 Deltaproteobacteria bacterium | reverse complement strand
ATGAACGGCCTGATGGTGGTTGCGATCGCGCTCGCCCTACCCTCGTTGTCGCTGGCGGCCCGACAGGCACGATGGGTCGCATGGGGGCTCGTCGCGACCGCATGGGGCAACACGGCCTTCTATACGTTCGCTCCACTCGCTCCGAACAGGGCGCTCAGCGCGGCGGGAAATCGCTTTGGCGAGGGCAGCCTCACCGGCATTCTCGGGTTCGCGCCGGCCATGGTGGCTGCCATCCTCGTTCTGATTGCGCTCGGAATCGCGGCGCGCGCCGCCTTCACGTCCGCCCGCAACGCCTGATCGACGCCGCCAGGAGACAGTGGTGGAACTCGGATTCTTCCTGAACTACTCGGGCGCGACGGGTCTCACGCTCCACACGACAAAGCCCGACGCGATGGAGCTGATCGCCGGACTCGCCCGGGGCTGAAGGCGCTCAGCCTCCGGCGTTCCACAGCTCGAGCGCCGGCGTTTCCCGCTCCCATCCGAGGACGGACGTCGTCCCCGTAGACAACACGAAGTGCTTCCCCATCCGCGGACCGAGGCCGAGCCAGCGTGCGGTGAGAACTCGAAGGACGTGCCCGTGGGCGAACAACACGACATCGCCATCCGCGGCGCGCGCACGTGCGATGACCCGGTCGACGCGCTCGGCAACCTGCTCGGGCGCCTCGCCCCGCGGCGACGGGCGACTAAACACGGTCCAGTCCGGCACGGTCTTGCGGATCTCGGCCGTCGTGATGCCCTCGTACTCCCCGTAGTTCCACTCGACCAGGTCGGGCTCGATCTCAGCCCGATCGCCCAGGCCCGCGATGCGGCAGGTCTCGAGCGCGCGAATCAGAGGACTCGAGAGAACGAGCGAAAACGTCCACTTCGCCATCTCTGGCGCCAGCGTTCTCGCCCGCTCACGACCATTCTCCGTAAGCGCAATGTCGGTGTACGAGGTGTGCTTCCACGCCTTGCTCCACTCGGTTTCACCGTGACGGGCGAGGACGACCTTGTGGCGCTCTGGCGGCATGCCCGCTTATCCCGGAAACGAGAAGCCATGTACATCGATCGGCCGTTTCTCGCATCCGAGGCGCGTACATGCGAAGAGCGCGCTGGCACCCGGCATGGGAGAACCCGAAGAACACCGAAGCAGCGAGTTGGTCCCGCCCGCGCGACGGCGCCTTGGTGCGCTCTGGGTTGCCGCGGCGATCGGCTCGCTCGTCCTGAGGCTCGGCTTCTCCCTGGACGCGCACTGGGGCCCTCGCCTCTTGGCCGTCGACATCGGCCTCGTGCTGGTCATGATGGTCGACCTCGGATGGTCGGCCCTGCGCCCGCGCGAGACCGCGGTCTCGGTGCGACTGCGGTCTCGTTGGTTCGACTGGACGCTGGCCGTTCTCGCGCTCGGCGCCCTGGTCCTCGGGCGGCCCGGCTCGTTCGACGCCTCCCTTCTCGCCGAGGCGGCGCAGCTCGGCTTCGCGTCCCCGTTGGAAGCAGTCGTGGTCACATCTCTCCTCCTACTCGTCCTGCACCGACTGCTGCGCGCGCAGGAATGGGTGCTGGCGTTCGGACTTCCGCCGGTCTTCTTGCTTGCGGCGTCGTTCTTCGGATTGATCGTGATCGGGACCCTACTTCTCCTGATGCCACGCGCAGCGGCCCACGGCGCAAAGAGTCTCGGTGGGATGGAAGCACTGTTCACCGCAACCAGCGCGGTCTGCGTGACCGGACTGTCGGTCTTCGACGTCGGGAGCCGATTGTCTGCGGGCGGTGAAGTCGTACTCCTCGTCCTGATCCAACTCGGCGGTCTCGGCATCGTCACCTTCGTCGTCACACTGAGCGTGCTTGCCGGACGCGATCTCTCGGTGCCGCAGCTACGGACCTTGAAGGAGATGGTGAACGCGACGGCGCTGGCCGATGTGCGCCGTCAGATGCGCGACATCGCTGCCGTCGCTGCGATCGCCGAGCTCAGCGGAGCCGCCCTCTTGTTCTTCTTCTGGCCACACGCCGAGAAGACCGGTGTTCTCGCCCGGGCGTGGACCAGTCTCTTCCACTCCGTGTCCGCCTTTTGCAACGCGGGCTTCACGCTCACCCGCAACGGCATCGAGTTCGCCGACCGGGCTCCGGTCGCTGCTCTCGTCTTGATGTTGCTCATCGTCATTGGCGGACTCGGGTTCCCCATCCTACGAGACCTGGTCCGACGCGGCGGGAGGCCGGCCTCCCTGCAAACCGGCCTCGTACTGAAAGTCAGCCTGCTGCTCATCGTCCTCGGCGCCGGCGGTTTCTGGCTCCTCGAGGGAGGTTCGTTGATCGTCGTCCTGTTCGAATCGGTAACCGCCCGGACCGCGGGATTCTCGGCCGTGCCCATCGGCGACTTGCGCGACGCGACCCTGGTCATGCTGGTTCTTCTGATGGCCATCGGCGCCGGCCCGATCTCGACGGGCGGCGGGATCAAGACCGCGACCTTCGCCGTCCTGCTGTACACGGTCCGATCGATGCTTGCGGGCCGCGACCGGGTCGAGATCCAAAAGAGAACGCTGCCCGCACAGGCGGTCCAAGCCGCGCTCAGCGTGTTCGTGCTCTACGTCCTCGCCGCGATCTTCGTAACCTTCGTTCTGTCGGTACTCGAGCCCGGTTTTGCGCTGCGCGATCTCGCGTTCGAAGGAGTCTCGGCCTTGAGCACGGTCGGCCTGTCGACGGGAATCACGCCACGCCTGGGAAGCGCGGCCCTTCTCGTGATATGTGGGGCGATGTTCGTTGGTCGCGTCGGCCCTCTGACCCTCGCCATGGTCATCTTTGGCCGGCGCCGAAACGCGGCCGATTACGACTACCCCGAAGAAGACGTGATCATCGGCTAGGGCCGAACCAGGAGAAGAGAGACATAGATGAAGGTCATCGTCGTGGGACTCGGACGCTTCGGCGCCGCGTCTGCTCGAGCGCTCAAGCAGAACGGATTCGAGGTCGTCGGCATCGACAAGGAGATGCGCCTGGTCGAGGAATTGAAGGACGAGGTCGACCTCGCCGTGCGCGCCGACGCGACCGACCCCGAGGTTCTCCGACAGCACGGCGGCGCCGACGTCCGTGCGCTCGTCGCCGCGGTCGGCGAAGACTTCGAGGCACAGATCCTCGTCGTCGTGCAGGCGCAGAAGATCGGCATCGAGCACGTCGTTGCGCGCAGCACCACGCCGACGCACGCGCGCATCCTACAGGCGGTTGGCGCGGAGAGCACGATTTCTCCCGAGGAAGAGGCCGGCACGACGCTCGCTCGCCGCCTCGCCATCCCCAATATCAAGCGCTACTTCGAGCTCGGCGATGGGGTCGGAATCAGCGAGCTCGAAGTACCCACCGGCTTGATCGGGGAGTCGCTGCGCTCGCTCGACCTCCCCTCCAAGTTCCAGCTGAACGTGGTCGGCGTGCGGCGGCCCGACGACCCGAGCAACGAGGAGACGTCGTATGCCTTCATCGCGGTCCCCGACCCGGACGAGGCGCTGCGCGACGGCGACATCCTGGAACTGGTGGGAACCGACGAAGCGTTGGCGCGATTGGTGAAAAAGGTCGGGTGAAGCCGGCCCCAGCGCGCCGTGGATTCTACCCGATCCGCTCGATCGCTCGCGTGAGATGGCGGGTCAGCAGCATCGTCACGAGGCACATCGCGACCACCGACACGAGGAACGAGATGCCGACGCCAGCGACCAGTGCGCGCAGTTGGGTCGTGACGAAGCCCAGAGGGAGGGCAACGCGAACGAAGAGGATCGGCTCCCCGGCTCCGTCGCGCACCGGGATCGCGTAGTAGACCATCTCTTCGCCCAGCGTGTCGCTCCAGCGAGTTGACGTGCCGGAGCCGAGACGCGCGGCCGCGATGAACTCGGGACGGGCCCCGTGGTTGGGGAGGTCGGCGGGGCTGGCCTCGGAATCGGCGAGAACGTCGCCCGCGGCGTTCGTCACCGTGAGACGAAGCGGGCCCTGCCCCGCCATGTCCCGCGAGATGCGTGAAACGAGCGGGGTGAGCTCGGACGACTCGGTCGTCCCGGCGCCCTTCACGGCCAAAGCAACGAGCGGAGTCAGATGCTTCAACTGCGCGACCTCGAGTTCGTAATGGTACGCGCGAAGCTCGTAGAAACCCCAGATCCCCAACGCCAGACCGATCGCCAGTTGAACGACCAAGAGCGCCACGCTCACGCGACGAGTCGTACGAAGCGTCTTCTCGCGGGCGGCGAGTGCGTCACCGATCGCCGCGGTCAGCTCGGCAACCTCTTCGCCCGTCTGGCCGCGCAGCGCCGACTCGGCCGTGCCGAGCTCCCCCATCTCCAACGCGGAGCGCCCGAGCAGAAGCCGCGCGGTGAACTCCCCGTCTGCAGCCACCAGGTTTTCGCCCCACACATCGCGGGCCGCAGCAAAGCCAGCGATCACGTCGCGGAGATCGGAGTAAACCCCAGCTCGGTTATCGACGCTGAGACCCTGCTCTACCGTCTCCTGGCATGCGGCCAGGCGCAGGGCGGACCGCTGACAGATCTGGAGGCTCTCGCTGTGTGCGAGGTATTCGCGGATCGCATCGCGGAACTCGACAGCACTTTGGAACCGATCGGATGGCTCGCGTGCGAGCGCCTTTCGACAGGTGTCCTGCAGCTCGACAGGGACCTCCCCCGCGAAGACCGGCGGCGTCGAGTCGAACGCTGAAAGAAGGACGTCGATCAGCTTCCTGCCCTTGTGGGGCGGGCGGCCGGTCAGAATCTCATGCAGGAGCCCGCCCAGGAGGTAGACATCGGTCCAAGGCCCCAAGCCGTCGCCAGTCGCCTCGACCATCTCGGGTGCCATGTACACAGGCGTCCCCGCGGTGCGGCGCACGGCGGAGCGATGCGGGGCACGAACCCCCATCTCGGTGTCGGAGAACCGCACCGCGAGCCCCCAGTCGACGAGCAGCACCTCACCAAAGTCCCCGATCATCACGTTCTCGGGCTTGAGGTCGCGATGAAGCACTCCGCGACTGTGCGCGAACGCCACCGCGTTGGCGACTCCGAGAAGAATCTGCAGATTCTCTTCGAGCTGCGGCGGCGGAGTCGCCGGGTCGTGATCGACGAAGTCCTCGCGGAGGCGATGCGACCACGACTTCCCGCGCATGAGCTTCATCGCCAGCGCAATGTCGCCCGCGTCGTCCACCGACATCCCGTAAATCGGGATCACATTGGGGTGGTCGAGCTGCGCCGTGACGGCCGCTTCCGACAGGAACGCCCAACGCGCCGCACGGTTCGCCCGCCGCTTCGAACGCAGGCGCTTCACCGCCACCTCGCGCTCGAGCCCCAACTGCCGAGCGCGGAACACGACGTTCATGCCACCGCGGCCTACCTCCTCGACCAGCTCGTACCCCGTATCGACGAGCTTCGGAGCGCCGGCCCCCTCGATGCCATCTTCTGAACTCGGGCGGTACTCACCTTCCCCGAGCACCAGAGTCGGCGCGTCGGGGTCGATATCCTCGGTGGCGCCCGTCACCGGCGTCGAAGGGGTACCCAGCGTCTCCCTGAGGTCGAGATCGGAGGCCTCGACCAGGTCGGCCCCAAGAAGGTTGCGCAGCGTGCTTTCGTTCACCGCGCGTACTGTAGCAGGAAGGATCGGATTCCTGGACCGACGACCACTCAGCGCAGCCCGAGTTCCTTTAGTTTCTTGTGAAGGCCACCCCGGGACAGGCCCAGCGCCTTCGCTGCCTTCGAGACGTTGCCACCGTGCTCCTCGAGCACCTCCCCGATGTGCTTGCGCTCGAACTCCACCATCGCACCGCGGAGCTCGGCCGGACGCTCGGCAGAATCGTCATCCCCAACGGGAGAGGCCGAAGCGGCCGGCGCCGACGACTCCCCTCCCGCGACGCGGGGAGAGAGCGTCGAGAGCGTGATGCGATCTCCCTCGTGGAGAATCGCCACCGCACGCGCCAACTCGTTCTCGAGCTCACGAACGTTCCCGGGCCACTCGTAACGCGCCAGGGCCTCGAGCGCGGCAGGCTCGACCCCACGGACGCGTTTCTTCTGAAGCTCGGACTGAGTTCGCAGCAGGCGCTCCGCCAAGAGCGGGATATCCTCGGGCCGATCGCGCAACGACGGCAGCTCGATCGTGAAGGTGCTCAACCGGAAATACAGATCCTCGCGAAAGGCCTCTCGTTCGATTTCCGTCTTGAGGTCGCGGTTTGTCGCCGAGATGACCCGCACGTCCACGTGCCGCGGCTCTACGTCGCCGACCCGCCGAACCTCTCCATCTTGCAAGAATCGCAGCAGCTTGGGCTGCATGGCGAGCGGGAGCTCGCCGACCTCGTCCAGGAAGACCGTGCCGCCCTTCGCAGCCTCGAACAGTCCGGCCCGGTCCTGCTGTGCCCCGGTAAACGCACCGCGCCGGTGACCGAAGAGTTCGCTCTCGAGCAAGGCCTCGGGCAAGGCCGAGCAGTTGATCGGAACGAACACCGCAGACGCTCGTGAACTCCCCTCGTGGATCGCCCGTGCGACGAGCTCCTTGCCGGTACCGGTCTCACCTGTGACGAGCACAGGGATGTTGGATTCGGCCGCCTGGCGGACCAGCCCGAGCACATCGAGCATCCGCGGCCCGCAGCCGACGATCTGCGCCTGGTTGTGGCGTCGATGTCCGCGCTCCTCGTTCACGGTGGAGTCGGCCGTATTGAACAAAGTATCGCCCGCTGGCCCGTCGTCGGCGCTCGCGGCCTGTCCGGAGAAGACGAACTCGTAGCGGGCGATGCCGATGCGATCGCCGTCGCGCAGAACTACGGGGAGACTGATCGACTCCCCGTTCAGCGCGGTGCCGTTGGCGCTACCGAGATCCGTCAAGACGTGATCCCCGTCCTCCTGACGCGTGATGAGCGCGTGCCGACGCGAGACGCTGTGGTCCTCGATCATCACATCGCTGTTCGCAGCCCTGCCGATTCGCGCGAGCTCACCGAGCAAGGTCGCCCGCGTGTCGCCGTCGGGTGTGGTGAGAAGCAGTCTGGCCGGGTCTCGAATCATTCGGAAATGGGCTCCGCGAACGGCACTGTACTGGATTCCCCCCGCCCGAGCGACCACGTCATCGGAACGCGCTCGGGGCGCCCCGCCGCGCCCGGAGCCCCCCTCCCATTCGACCCTGCCGAGCGGTTCGGCCATAGTGCGACGATGGCCGGTGACCTCATCTACGCGGGCGCCCTGTTCGTCTCCGGCCTCGCGTCGGGGTTCGCGGGTGGGCTGTTTGGCATCGGGGGTGGCCTGCTCCGGGTGCCCCTCTTTCTCTATTTGTTTCCGCTCTTCGGAGTCGCCTCGGACGTGACGATGCACGTCGCCGCCGGCACGTCCCTGGCGGTGGCGGTACCCGGAACGATCTCGGCATGCCGCGCGCAGCACCAGGCGGGCAACATGGACATGAGCTTCGTGAAGAGCTGGGTCCCCGCCCTGCTCGTCGGCGTGCTCGTCGGCCTCGGGGTCCAGCGATTCGCACCGAGCCACGCACTGATCCTCGTGTTCGCGGTCGTACTGTTCCTCCAGTCGCTGCAGATGCTGATCGGCCGCGACAAGCTGCACTTCGCCTCTCGCGTCCCAATGGGCCCCGGCCGCTGGGTGATCGCTGCCTTCATCGGAGCCCTCTCCGTTGCTCTCGGGATCTCCGGGGGCGCCTTCACTACGCCTACCCTCGTCGCCCTGAGCTATCCGCTACGACGCGCTCTCGCCGTCTCGACGGCCACGGCATTGAGCGTCGCCTCGGTCGGGGCGATCGGCTCCGTGGTAAACGGATTCGGCAACAGCCAGCTACCGCGCTTCTCGCTCGGCTACGTAGATGTGCTGGCCGTCGCCGTAATGGTGCCAGCGGTGCTCGTGACCTCGCCGATGGGAGTTCGGATGGCGTCGCGGATGAGCAAGGATCTCCTCTCGCGGATATTCGCGATCTTCTTGATGATCGTCGCGGCGGATATGGCGTTCGACTTCTTCGACCGCCACTGATCGCGGGCGGCTACCCGAGCTCAGCGACGATCGCGCCGACGATCACCAGCCCCGTCGCCCACATCCATTTCGAATCACGCTCGAGACCGGGGCGACGCGACACGTCTCGTACCCATTCCGCGTGACCGCCAACGCCCCCTACCGAGGCGCGGACCATGTGCAGTACGAGAGTCACCTCGATCACGAGACCGGCTGCGATCAGGACAATGCCCAGCGGGTTGCCCCCGTACCAGGCGAAATAGGCAAGCAGCACGATCGGAAGCAATACCAGCATCGGTCAAACCCTGGACGAGCCGGCGTCAGTAGCCAAGCTCGGCCTCGACATCGGCGATGGCTTCGTCGAGACGTCCCACGATGTCTTCGATCTGCTCGTCCGTGATCACGAACGGGGGACAGACAACCACGAAGCTCAGCCCGGCTCGCAGGATCACACCCCGGCGCAATGCGGCCTGGCGCACTCGCCACGGCACCTTCTCGCGCGCCGGGAATGGCTGTCGCGTCTCCGGATTCCGCACCAGCTCGACAGCGCCCATCAAGCCCGCCGTGCGGACCTGCCCGACGATCGGGTGGCACTCCAGCTTTCGCAACGCCTTGGCGAACGGCTTCGCCTTGCGCCGCACACCGCCGATCAGGTCTTCCCCCTCGAGGACGTCGAGGTTCGCGAGCCCCGCGGCACATGCGACCGGATGCCCTGAGTACGTGTAGCCGTGGTGCAGAACGAACTCCTCGCCGGCGTCCAAAATGATCTGGTAGAGCCGCTCGTGCAGGATGACACCCCCGAGCGGCACATAGCCGCTCGTGACGCCCTTCGCGAAGACGATCATGTCCGGCACGACCTTGGCCGCCTGCACGCCGAAGTTTCGCCCCAGTCTCCCGAAGCCCGTGATGACCTCGTCGGCGATGAGCAGGATGTCGTACCGATCGCAGATCTCGCGGATGCGAGCGAGCCACCCGGGAGGCGGAGGAATGACGCCGCCGACGCCTTGTACGGGCTCCGCAATGAAGGCTCCGATTCGGTCGGCGCCTTCGCGCTCGACCAGACGCTCGAGCTCGTCGGCACAGGCCAGCCCACACTCGGGGTACGTCTTGCCGAGCTCGCAGCGGTAGCAATCCGGCCGAGCCATTCGGAAAACGCCAGACATGAGCGGTTTGTAGTGCACATGAAAGCTCTCGAGCCCCGTCAGACTCGCGGCGCCCGTCGACGAGCCGTGATAGGCGCGCGTGAGAGCCACGATCCCCGTCTTCTTCGGCCGACCGGACAGCGACGCCAGCAAGCGAACGAGGCGGATCGCCGTCTCGTTCGACTCCGACCCGCCGCCCGCGAACAGGACGCGATTCAAGCCCTTCGGCGCCATCTTGGCGATCCGCGCGGCAAGTCGGATCGCAGGCTCGGAGGAGAACCCGATCAGGGTCGGTGCATACTCGATCGCGCGGGCCTGCTTCGCGATCGCACGAGCGATCTCGGCGCGGCCATGGCCTACGTTCACGTTCCAGAGCGACGCCACCCCATCGACGTACCGACGTCCCTCGGAATCCCACACGTGAATCCCGCGGCCCTTCACCAGCCGCACGGTGCCATCTCGATCCGTCTGCGCGGGCGAGCCGAACCCGTGCACCAGGTGGGCGCGATCGAGCCGCGCGAGCTCACGGTCCATACGATCCATGGGAGCCGAGCGTATCTGGAACCAGCCCCGCGACAAAGCTCAGCGGGTCCGCGCGGTGTCGTTCAGGCTCCAATCGTAGTCGAGATACGAGAGTCCGGCGTCGGTCAGGCCCGACACGGCCTTCTTCGTCGTGGGATCCGCGTGTCCGCGAATGAAGACCGCAACGCCGCCAGCCTGCTCGAAGTCCCCGCCAAACCATTTGAAGATCGAAGAGACCTCGGCGCTCGCACGGTCGCCACGCGGCACGACGCCCTTGGTCCGGTTCGCGAGAAACAACATCGCCTGATTCTCCAGTTGCTCGCTAAGGCGCGCGCCGTCGTACGGCTCCACGCGGAGGTCGGGGCACGAGAGCGACGCGCACACGACGGCGAAATGTACGCGAGGCTCGGAGAAATCCTCTCGGAGGATTCCGTGCTCGATCTCATCGAGCGAATACTCCTGGCCCGCTGCCGTGCCCACCTTCTTCTTCCAGATCGGGAAGAGGTAGTTGCCACCATCCTTGATGCCGGCGATGGGATATCGATCGACCACCGTCTTGATCGCCAGCAGGTTGTACGCGTTCGCCCAAAAGGCGAATCGGTCGCCCTCGCCCGCCAGCGCATCGGGCCGGGCCGCGGCGAGGTCCGCGAGGGCCGTGGCGTAATCCGGGTCCTTGGCCAGCACCTGATAGTCGACCAGGTTGGCCCGAATCCCCGCGACCGTCCCCGGCCGCACGTGGCGGGCCAGAAGCCGGCCATAGGCGGTCTCTTCCGCCGCCAGAGCGGGCCCGGGCATCCGCAGCAGTCCACCCAACATCGCGAGCACCGCCATCCAGTGCCCCAACGAGCCCTCACCTCGCATCGAAGTCTTCATTCGCCCTCCACTACGCGCGCGCCCCATCCTTCGTTACACAGAAGACGTCGTAGCCCGGATCGACATGCCTCGCGAAGCCCCCATTGAACCCCCCACTCGGGACGACCCGCGGGGCGTGGGCGCGCTGCTCGCCAGCGGCGCCGCGCGCTGGCCCGACCGCCTCGCCCTTCGATCCATCGAGGGCGGCGGGCGCGAAGCGACCTACGCCCAGCTGCACGAGAGCGCACGACGCGCCGCCGCCGGGTTGCGAGCGGCGGGCGTTCGACCCGGTGATCGGGTCGCGCTGATCGCCGCGAATGGCCTCGACGTCGTCGCCGCATGGTTCGGCATCGTGTACGCCGGCGCCACCGTCGTGCCCATCCTGATCCTCTCGGCGCCGTCTGAAATCGCGTTCCGACTCCGGCACAGCGATTGCCGGGCCATCGTCTACGACGCCGAGCGAGCCCAGCTCGCCATGCGAGCCGCCGGGCAGCGCACGACGATCGCGATCGAAACACTTGCGACCGCCAGCCCCACGGCGGAGAGCGACCCGCCGCCGATCGAGCCGACCGCCGGCGCGATGATCCTCTATACCTCAGGCACCACCGGGCACCCGAAGGGCGCCGTGATCTCCCACCGGACTCTGCTCGCCCACGCCGAAGGCATCGGAGATCATGCGTTGCGGCTCCGCGAGACCGACCGGGTCCTCGGCGTGCTCCCCCTCGCCCACTCCTACGGCCTGCGCATGGTTCTGCTCGCGACGTTTCGCGCTGGGTGCTGTGCCGTCCTCGTTCCGCGCTTCAACGCGGCGGCGACCCTCGAGATGGCGCGCCGAGAAGCCATCACCTGGATTCCCGCGGTGCCCACCATGTTTTCCGCGTGGGGCGCACTTCCCGACGGACCGCCCGTCGAGTCGCTCCGTTGGTGCTTGTCGGCCGGGTCGCCGCTCGCCGCGGAGATCCTCCACCGAGCCGAGAGGCGGCTTGGCGCGGAGGTCCGGCAGGGCTACGGGATGACCGAGGCAACCTTCTCGACCCTCAACGCGCCGCCCGACGAGCGCGCGATCGATAGCGTCGGTCTACCCACGGACGGCGTCGAGGTGCGCATCGCCGACGAGGCGGGCGACGACGTGCCCCGCGGAGAGACCGGCGAGGTTCGCGTACGCGGCCAGAACGTCATGTCGGGCTACCTCCACGACGACGAGGCCACGCGCGAGGTGCTCCGCGATGGCTGGCTGCGCACCGGCGACATCGGGCGAATCGACGCACAGGGCCGTCTCTACGTGGTCGACCGACTGAAGGACATGATCATCCGCGGCGGGTACAACATCTACCCGTCCGAGCTGGAGGCAGTCCTCGCGCAGCACGCCACCGTGCGGGAAGTTGCGGTCGTCGGTCGCCCCGATACACACTTCGGTGAGGAGATCGTCGCACTGATCGTGCCCAACCAAGGTGCCCACATGGATCTCGCCGCCCTGCGCGCCTGGGCGACCGAGCACGTCGCAAGCAACAAGATCCCTCGGGAGTGGGCGGTCCTCGCGAAATTGCCACTTGGGCCGTCGCGAAAGGTGCTGAAGCGCGAGCTGCGCGAGCAGGTCGCTGACGGCCGCATCGCGACGGAGCGAATCTGATGGGCTCGCACGTTGCACCGCTCACGCCGAGGCTCCGCGTCGGATTCGTCCTGGCGCTTACCTTGACGCTCCCCACATGGGCCCACGCGCAGGCCCCAGCGCCCTCGCCGAGCGCGAAGCGGCCACCGATCATCGTGATCTCGCTCGATACCCTGCGCGCCGACCACGTTGGCGCGTACGGCTACGAGCGCGACACCACCCCGCATCTCGACCGCTTCGCGGACGACGCAGTCCTCTTCGAGAATGCCTTCACGGCGGGCGGGGGCACCCTCCCCGCGCACATGACGCTGCTCACCGGGCTCCCGCCGGACCTGCACGGAGTCACGGCGCAGAGCGGCACCGTCCTCGAGGCCAGACGCGTGACGCTCGCCGAAGCGTTGCGCAAGGCCGGTTACCGAACCGCGGGCTTCACCGGCGCGGGCTACGTCCGCGCCAGGTGGGGCTTCAACCAGGGGTTCGATGCGTTCGACGACGCGGGACGCGGCTTCGAGCAGATCCTGCCCAAGGCGCTGGCCTGGCTCGACGCGCAGGACGCACGCCCGCCGTTTCTGTTCCTGCACACGCTCGACATCCACTCCGACTGGGACCAACTGCCCTACGATGCGCCGGCTCCCTACCGTGACCGGTTCGTCGCCAGCAGCTATTCCGGCTCGTTCACCGGATGCCGCAAGGAGCTCTGCGCCTCAAAGCTCCTCGCCGGGCTCAACCAGGAATCGCGCAAGGGCGACGTCGACCTGAAGACGTATTTCACCCCAGAAGAGATCCGGTACATCACCGACCTTTACGACGGTGGCGTCGCCTATACCGATGCCCGCTTCGGCCAACTGATCGCCGCCCTGAGAGAGCGCGGGCTCTACGACGACGCCATCATCGCGATCGTTTCCGACCACGGCGAGGAGTTCCTCGACCACGGCATGATGCTGCACGAACAGGTCTACGACGAGATCGTGCGGGTCCCCGTCCTGGTCAAGCTGCCCACGGGCCAGAGCGGCGGCTCGCGCGTGACCGGGCTCGTCGCGATGATGGACGTGATGCCGACGATCCTCGAAGCCTCGAACACGCCCAGCCCCCCGGGCATGGTCGGCGAAAGCCTGATTCCCCTCATCGACCGGCGCCGGGCCGGAAGGCCACTCGTCCATATCTACGGGATCCCCGAGAAGCTCAGAACTCCAAAGTGGTCGCTGATCCACCCAGCAGACGGGCAAAACGAGCTCTACGACCTGAAACGCGACCCCGGCGAAACGAAGAACATCGCGGCGACACGGGGGGAAGTCGTCCAAACGCTCACCAAGCGACTCGAGTCGATCAAGCTGGCGCAGTCCCTCGCCGGCACCAAACCCTCGAAGAAGACGGCGGTCGAGCTCACGCCGGAAGTCGTCGAACAACTCAAAGCACTGGGCTACCTACACGACTGAAACGCGATCAGGGGTCCCGCCACCACTGGAAGAAGCTCCAGGCGGCAAACCCGGGAATACCCACGACGGCGAGCGAAAAGAAGGTCTCGAGCCCACCCAGCCAGGTCACGGGCGCGATCAGGTAGAGGATGTCTTCGAGCTCGAACCCAGCGAAGCTCGGCTGCGCGTACGCCGCGCTGCCGAGTCGGGTGGCCCGTGAGCCGCGAATCGTGAAGATCGCGACGAGGGACGCACCCGAGACGAACCCCATCGGGATCGCCCACAGACCGAGAGCCCCATCGCGCAGCCCAAACCCGATGCCCGCAAAGAGGCACGTCTTCACCACGAGATCGACGGCGCGATCGTATCTGTGCCCGAACTCCGACGTCTTCCCCGACATTCGCGCGAGCTCGCCGTCGCCATGGTCGACTACTCCGGCGAGCACGAATAAGAGCCCGCCCAAGTTCGCGAAGGCCCCTCCCCGAGCGTAGCAATACGCCGAGGCCAGCCCGAGCACGAGGCCCACGGTCGTCACGTGGTTGGGGTGTATCGGCGTCTCTACGAACGGGGCCACCAGCGCGCGCGCAACCCGCGCATCCCAAGGCTTCGACTCCATCGCAGATGCAGGCTAGCGCGATGCGTACCGAGACCGAAACAGCCGCATCGCGAGGAGCATCATCACGGCCCCTTCGAAGAAGAGCATCATCACCGGCCACGCGATCTCCGTCAGACCGCGATTGCGCAAGACGATGTCGGTGAGTCCCCGCATCGCCCACGTCGTGAACACCACGGGCGAAACGCGGCGCATCCAGTCCGGCTCGATCTGCTCCGGCCACCACAGGCCGCCGAGCGCCGAGAAGATCAACACCGCCGCCAGGCTCAGGATGAGCGTCTGTTCGCGACTCGCCGCGATACTCGCCACCAGAAAGCCGAGCGCAACGGTCGCGAACACGATCGCGATCGTCAGCACCGGAAAGGCCCAGAGCGACGATCCGAGGGAGACCCCGAAGACGAGGTGCCCCCAGCCCAGGAGCACCAGCATCTGCACGACACCCACGACGAATCGCGCACCAAGTTTCCCGACCAATATCCAGACAAACCCGCCGGGAGCGACTAACAGCCTCTCGACCGTCCCGTTGTCGCGCTCGTCGTGCATCGAGAGCGAGATGCCGGCGACCGCAGCCAACAATACGAACATCACGGCGAACCCCGGGACGTTCTGCTCGTATGCCTCGACCGAGAGCGCGTCTCCCGTGAGGTTGCGCTCCCCCAGCGTGATCCGCTCCTCCGCGAACGGATCGTCGAGCGCCGCGGCGTCTTTCTGTGCAACCAGGAGAAGGACTTCGACGGCGCGAATGTCGTCGGGACGTGCCGTGTCGGTGAGAAACTCCCAGGTGCTGGGCTCGTCGCGCCGATAGCTCTCGCTGAAGCTCTCCGGGATGATCATCGCGACGGGAGCGCGGTTCTGGACACGCACGATGTCCTCGGCCTGAGCGCGTGTCATCACCACCGGCGCGCCGTGCTTGCCGAGGAGATCGATATACATCTCCGCGACCGGTCCTCCGTCGAGATCGACGATGGGAATAGGCATCCGCGGCACCTCTTCGGTGCCGTAGCGAGCGGCGACCACGACTGTGATCACCACGATCGGCGCCGCGAGCGTGTAAAAGACCGTCCAGCGGTCCCGAAGCAAGAGCCTCAGGTCATTGAGGAAAACTGCGACCATCTAATCCGAACCGTTTCGAGTACTCCCGGTACCGTTCGATCTCCGTGTCCGGATCGAGTCCGAACTGGTCGAAACCGTACTCGTGACGCCCGTGTTTGTCCTTGCGATGCTCGGCCAGGAACGCGCGCATCCGTTGCTCGGCGGCATCCGAGAAGGGTATGTCGGCCCATGCGTAGATCGAACGGACCGTGCCGATCGGATCGTCGACCAGGCTACCGTAGCTCACATCGAGCACCTGCTCGGCCGGGACCCGCCCCGCGTCGCGATCCGCCAGGGCCTTCAACAGCCCGCGTCCCCAGCGCTCCGACATCTCCGGACCGACCGTCCGGGGATCGACGGTGTCGCTGAACGCACTGCGAAGGACCGCCGTCAGGCTCGCGAGAGAAGCCACGACCGGCAGCGGGTCGCGGTGGGTCATCACGACGCGCGCATCGGGGTAGGTCCCGAACAACGCTTCCAGTCCGAAAATGTGCGCGGGGGCCTTCAGTACCCACCAGTCGCCCGCACAGCGCCACTGAAGGTGCTGGAGAAACTGCTTGTGCCCGGCATAGCTCGGGGTCAGGTCCTGGGCCTCGAACCATTCCTGATACGTCGGCACGTAGTGCGTCGTTTGGAACTGGAACGAGTAGAAGGACGGCGCCGTGACGACGAGGCACTCCTGCGGCAGACGCGCCGCCACGGGATGGATCTTCCGGAATTCCGGGATGATGCGGTACAGCCAGCGCATCTGGAACTGCGCGATCTCGATCCGCTTGTCGAGCTTGTAGCGCGAGCGCTGCGGCGGCGGCGAGGGGTACATCGTCTCCCAACCCAGCGGAGACCGACTCACCGGATCTTGCGCCAGCAGCCCGTGCAGCAGCGTCGTTCCGGTCCGCGGCATACCCGTGATGAACAGCGGACGGGGCACCGCGCCGGCTCGAATCTCGGGATGCCGCCGACAGTCGTCCTCCATCCGGAGCCGGTTCGAGAGGATCCGCTTCAGGTCTTGGCGCGCGGCGATACGGCCCAGCAGGCTGAGGCCAGAGTCCTTTTCTAGGGACTCCACGAGCAGGCGGAACGGCATCTCGAAGCTAGGGTCGCCGAAGTCCGCCAAGCCGGTCCGTCGTCGGGCGGCGTCGAGAAGACTGTCGGCACCGAGAGACGGCCGCGGGACGCCGGCTTCCTTCATCGCCCACCCGCCCAAATTCACGGCCCGGGCCAATGCGGAAGGCTTTGGGTTACCCGTGATCATAGAGTCTCCATCCTCGCTTCGTCCGGACGGGACAAGAGTAAAGCGTTCGCTTCCTCGATCTGCCAGGCCACGAGCCCCGGAATGCCGAGCGCGAGCTCACGAACCCGCTTGGAGAGCGACAACGCCAGCGCGGTTTCCGGCCCGATTCCGAGGACCTGCCCGAGCAGCACGTAGCCGCCCTCTTGGACGCCAAGGGCTCCCGGAATCACAAAGGCGGCTGCGCGCACCGCCTGGCCGAGACTCTCGAGCAGAAGAGCGGACGAGAGATCGACCGGGTGGCCCAGGAGCCAGAGTGCGAGCCACACCTCACCCGCACCGACGATCCACGCAACGAGATGCCACGCCACTGCACCGACCACCGCGCGGCTCTCTGCGTAGATGGCCCTGACGTCGCTATCGATGCTCTCCGCGCCTTCGGTAAAGGTGGAGGAACCGCCCCCGGGCGCGAGCTTCTCCAGCGCCCGCGCCAGAGCCCCGAACATCCCGCGGCGCTGCGCCAAATAGAACCCGAAGAGCAACACGGACATGAGAACGGCCCCGGCGAGCGCCGTCGGGGCGAGCTGGCCACCCCGGACCTGCGCGATCAGCAGGGCCAGCCCGAGCAGGGTGAAGGCTATCTGCGACCCAACCAGAGCCGTGATGTCGACCACCACGCTCGCTCCGGCAAGTGCGCCGGGGACGCCTCGGCGCGTGATCAGATTCGCCTTCACGACACTCCCGCCCACCTGCGCGACCGGCAGGAGGCCATTTACGGATTCCCCGATCCACCGAGAGTAGACAGCCGTCCGGATCGAGATCGGGGATCGCGAGGCCAGGAGGCAGCGCCATCCCATGGCGTCGCCGAAGACCGGCAGCAGGTGGAACGCCGCCACGCCGAGAAGCCCCCAGCCGGCCACGGAGAGCGCACCCGCCACCTCCCCCACGCCCTCGCGGGCAATGATCGCGACGAATAGAACGATCCCTACGAGGAGACCGCCCCGCGCCAGGGTCTTGAGACGATTCGCGCCGATGAGATCCACCCCCGGGGGCACCGCGTGCTGGGGCCGGCGCCGCCGAAAGACCCCGTGATTCCTGCCACAAAATGGCCTGACCTTCCAGTCACCCGATCGAACACCTGTACCGATCAGGAGTCGTGTCCGGCCCGGGAATCAGGGTGCGAAAGCGGGCGGATCGCTTGGGGCCGGTGTCGCTGCCGGCTGCTCGAGCAGATGATTTGTGCCCTGGGACACGGAGAAAACCGCCGCCAGCCGTTCTCCGAACGCCGCCTCGAAGACCGAGTCGACATGGTACCAGGCGGCCTCGGTGCGCTCCGCGTTCAGGTCCAGGACCGTGTAGCCGCGCTCCATGGTGTCCCCCCATTTGAGGTGCGGGTTCACGGCGAGCAGCGCCGCCACGAACGCATCGCCTGGCGCCGGGAAGCCGGAGGTCACACCCGGGGTCACGAACTCGACCCCCTGAGAACCGGCCCCGGTCTCGGGATCGTAGCTTGCCGGGTCGTTGGGATCTTCGGTGAGATCGAAGGCCCACGAGCTGTGAACGTCGCCGGTCAGCACGATGAAGTTCGGGCCCCCCCCGTCGCGGAGTGCCTGCAGCACCCGCGAGCGGCCCGCAAAATATCCGTCCCAGGCGTCCGTGTTGATGATGGTCCCGCCCCCTTCGGACTCGGGCGCGCCAGCCAGCTTCCACGGCGACATGATCACCTGCTGCCCAGCCATCACCCAACGAGCCGAAGACTCCCGCACACGATCCGCGAACCATCGCTCTTGGTCGAAGCCGAGGATCGTGCGCGACGGATCGCGCACTCCGTCGCGGTCGTTCGCGTCCTCGATCTGCAGGTCCCGTCCCCACAACCTCGTATCGAGCATGAGAAGGTCCAGAAGATCCCCGAACTGAAGTCGACGGAAGATCTGTCCGCCTTCCTGATCGCGAATCGGCATCCACTCCGAGTAGACCCGCTCGGCGCGCGCGCGACGTTCTACCCAGTCACCATCCGTCTCTTCGTTGTGCCCGCTCGCCCCATCGCGCCAGGAATTGTTCGCCGACTCGTGATCGTCCCACACCGAGATGAACGGATGTTGGCGATGCGCCTCCTGCAAGTCGGGATCGGAACGATACTGCGCGTAGCGACCGCGGTAGTCCTCCAGAGTGACGATCTCATGGGGCGGCTCGTGGGCGCGTACCGGTCCCGTATCGCCGTTCTCGTATATGTAATCGCCGAGGTGCAGCACCACATCGAGGTCGGGACGCTCGGCGATTCCCCGGTAGGCATGGAAGTAGCCGCCCGTGTACCGCGAGCAGCTGACGACACCCATCCGCAATCGGTCGACGGTACCCGTCGGTGCCGTGCGCGTGCGGCCGATCACCGACGTACGGCCCAGGCAGTGGAAACGGTAGTAGTAGGTGGTGCCCGCCGCGAGACCGACCGCATCGAGCTTCACCGTGAAGTCGCGCTCGGCGCTCGTATCGAACCAGCCGGCGCCCACGCGATCCTGAAGGTCGGGATCACGCGCGACCTCCCAGTAGACCTCGAGCCCATCACCGGTCGCCGGAGAGAGGCGCGTCCAGAGGATCACGGCGTCGGCGATCGGGTCGCCACTCGCGACACCGTGCGAGAACAGGTCGTCAGGGCCCAGCGGCCCATCGTATTCGTATTCGGGGAGCGAGCCGCTACCGTCCGTTCCGACCGCACCATCTCCACAGCCTGCGATTGTCGGCAATACCGGAGCAATTCCGAGTGCAGCGGCCAAGCGGAGAACTTCACGACGAGTAAATCGGGCTTTCATGACGGGGCTCCTCTCTTTCAGTTCAGACAGCTGTACGTCGCGTCGATGAGCGCCGTCGCCCGCGGATCGAGCAGGATGTGCGGCCCCATCTGATTCATCGCGTAGCCGAAGGAAACTCGCGTTTCCGGATCTGCGAAGCCGAGCGACCCACCCGCACCCGGGTGCCCGAAGGCGCCGGGCCGGCCGATTCGTGCTCCGTCTTCGTCCTGCGGAAGCATGAAGCCGAGCCCGAAGCGGGTCGAGCGTTGCAGCACGAGGTCTGGGCCGTGAGACTGCTCGGTGCGACACCGCTCGACCCCTTCCGGGCGCAACAGTCGCACCCCGTCGATCTCGCCGCCGTTCGCGAGGGCCGCATACACGCGCGCGATGGCGCGCGCCGTCCCGTGACCGTTCGCCGCCGGGATCTCGGCCTCACGCCAGGGCGCATTGTTCGCACCGAGGGCCATCGAGGGAGGGTTCAGAAACGCCTTCGCAACGAGCCCCGCCGGGTCGGACAGAAAAGCTTCGGCCAACCGCCCCGCGTCCCCGGACGTACCGGCCGGCGCGGCCTGCATGTCCGCGACTCGGTGGTGCTCGCCCGCCGGGAGCCCGATCCGGAAGTCAGCGCCGAGCGGTTCGGCGACGCGCTCGTGAAACACCGAGCCGAGGCTCTTGCCGCGCAACCGCCGAACGAGCTCGCCGACGAGCCAACCGAAGGTCACGGCGTGGTAGCCGTGGGCCTCGCCCGGCGCCCACCACGGCTTCTGTGCGGCAAGCGCGGCGGCCATCGCGTTCCAGTCATAGAGCGCCTCGGGGGGCAACAGGTCGTCGACGGCGGCGAGCCCCCCCTGGTGACAGAAGAGATGGCGAACCGGCATGCGCTCCTTGCCGGCCTGCCCAAACTCGGGCCAGTACTCTGTTACCGGCGCGTCGAGATCGAGAAGTCCTTCATCGATGAGCTGATGCGCACAAATGGCGGTCATGCCCTTGGTCGTGGAGTAGACGTTCACCAGCGTGTCGCGTTCCCAGGCGCGCGTCCGCTCGGGGTCGACGTGGCCTCCCCAGAGATCCACGACCGTCTCGCCGCCTACGGTCACCGACACGCCGGCGCCAAGCTCGCCCCGGTCGCGAAAGCCCTCCTCGAATGCCTCGCGCACGCGCTCGAACCGCCGTGCGCACTCCCCCTCGATCTTCGGCTCTGACATCACCCCGATTTACTATCACCCAAGAGCAGCCTCTGACCATGGGGAAGCCGACGGGATCCGCACCGGGTCAAAAGGCCAGAATCAGCTCCACGTATGCGTAGTCCAGATCGTTGGTGATGAAATTCGCATTCACGATGCCCTGCCCGAACCCATGGCCATAGTAGCCATAGAGCTTCAGGTTGCGGGTCGGCTGCCACGTCACCGCGACATCCACCAGGTACGATAGCTCGCTCTCGCCTTTGGCGGGAACACCACCGAATCCGAAGAACGTGTCGCTCGTAGCGCCACCGCCGAAGTAGGCGAAGTCGGCACTGTCGTTCACGCGAAGCCAGTGGCCTGCGACCTGTGCCGAGAGGCCCTCCGTCGGCGTCAGGTAGCTCTGCACGAAGACGTCCTGGTTGTTCATCATGTTGTAAAAGGGTGTCTGCGCGTAGATTCGTGCCGTGGGCAGCATCTGGAAGAACGTCGTGTGCTTTCCGTCGTCCGGGTTCGAGTCGCCAGAGCCCCGGGTGATGCCGGTGCGAAGCCACGGCGTGCCCCACACGTCGGGCAGCTGGTAGCCCGTCTCCAGAGAGTAGGCCCACGCGGTGTGCTGAAGTGTTTGCCACTGGCCTAGCTGATAGGCACCCCACCCGAGAACATCGAGGCGTCCGGGCCCAAGATCCTCAGTGTGGATCACGTTGGTACCGAGAGTGTGGACGTTGATCGCCTCGCCCCGGTCGGCCTCGCGCTGAGCGAGCGGGCGATTGTCGAGCGCGACCAGATCGCGGTCATCGTTATACAGAAACCAGAACAGACGGCCGGTCGATTGCGGCAGCCACTCCGAGTTCGGCAGCGTCGCCGACACCCCGAGCGTGTAGATGTCCTTGATCTCCTTGTTGCCGTTGATCTCGAAACCGCCCCACGTCGGAACGAACCCGAATGCCGTCAAGGTGAGGAGCGGACTCTCCACCTGGACCTTGCCCCCGTCGAAGCTACGACCGACCATCGTGTACTCGAACGTACCGATCAGGCGCTCCTTGATGCGCTTGTTCACGAGGAACTTCAGCGTCGGGTTCGTCAC
>JAJCZO010000325.1 GCA_029262355.1 Deltaproteobacteria bacterium | reverse complement strand
CCAACCCGTTCAACTCCATCCCATCCTTGCCTCTCTCCATGGATCATTACCTTCCACCGCCCTACTGTAATTTCCACCGGGGGGAGGTGTCTCACCATCGTTGGCAGAGAGGGACGAAGATCACGAGCAGATGGTCGAGTGGGTCGGCGATGACTTCGACCCGGAGGCGTTCGAGGTGGAGGAGGCCGATCGAAGAGTGGCGAGGGCGGTGAGGCGGAGGAGAAAAGCGAGATCAACCTCGTAGAGATGATCTCGCCAAGCGGGCTCCTACTGTGCGCGCCGAGACGACCAGCGGAGAGGTCGTGGCAGACCCTATGGCGGCGAGTGCTTGCCCTGACTTCGGAGCTTGCGGAGGAGTTCGTCGCGCTCTGCGCGTAGCTTCGCGAGTCGCTCGGCGTCCCACGGCGGGTAGGCGGACATCTCCCGCCATTTTATGGAAGGCGGCGACGCCTCGGCGACGCTCTTCTTCTCCGGCCGTTCGTTCACAGTGAGCTTGTCTTTGGAATCACCGCCCGAGAGCGGGCGGGGACTGTCCAAGGAGGGGTGCCGCGTGAGCCCGTCGAACGGACAAGACTCGCGATAGACCACTCGGACATCCGGTGTCAATGGCGCTTTGATCGGTGTTCGTTGACGCTTCCCGCGGAAGCAAGGGCATTCCTCGCTCGCGTTCAGGTCCCCGGAAGACTCCGATGTGCCTCGACCTGGCTCATGGTCGGCTGCGCGGTTGTTCCAGAACGCGACTGCATCGGAGCCGCCGCGAAGTAGCTCAAGGGCTCGCTTGCGGCTCATCTCGTACACCTTGGGTCCGCCTGATGATGACGATTGGTCGCCAGGCCCGCACTGCGTGTCGGCGTGAGCTGCGAGGTCGCCTAAACGCGCGTCCAGTCTGGGCCGTCCTGAGGGGCTCCGTGATTGAAACGATGAACGATTCGCGTGTATGCTTCCGCGCGTGGCAAGCGGGGCGGAACAGGCAGCGCCGACCGCTCCGAGCCTTCCCGTCGGCTTGGAGCAGTACTTGTTGCACGAACTCGCGCACGTGCGCGCGATTGAGGCGCAGGCGGCGCGGGAGACGCGCGCCTTGGAGACCTACGCGACTCTGGCGAGTGGCGCGGTGTGGAGCTTCGCGGTCCTGAACCTCGATGCGCCGGGCTTTCTGGGGTTGATCTGGCTGCCGATGATCGTCACGCAGCTCCTGGGACTTCGCGCCGTATCGATCTACGGGATCATGCGGGCGATGCGGCGATACCTGGTCCGTGTCGAGACCAGGGTGGCTCTGCCCGAGGGCCTCGGTTGGGAGCAGTTCTTCGGACCTGCCCCGCAACGAAAGACGCGGGTTACCACGGCAATCGTCTTCTGGGTGCTCTTGAGCTTGAGCAACCTGACCGTCGCTGTGTTCCTCACGCTTCGGCACCTCGGTGTGCGGATACCGTCGCTCTGATCGCCCGAGTGAGTGCATCGATCCACGGGGGGCCGCGTCGTCCTGGAGAACTTCGCTGGGTGGAGCCTCGGCGCGAGGTTCTACCCGAGGCTCTGCCTGCTCACCCGGATGGGCGGGCGAAGGCGGTCAGGCCGCCTCGGGCGAGTTCGGCCATCATCGATTCCATCGTGCAGTGTTCGTTGAGCAGCCGTACGAGGTGTCGTCGGGGGATGGCGTCGACCCGTCGAAGCGCAGGGACGACGGCTTCTTCCTCCGCGCGGAGTGGGGAACGAGTTCCTTGGTGTAGAACTGGCACGTGGTCGCGCTCGCGGCGGCGGTCTGCTCCTTGCGTGTCGCGGGTCTGAATCGGGCGCGACCGAGATGGTGCCGAACGTGGTCGCGGAGGTCGCGGCTACCCGGCCACGCTCTTCGCCGACAAGAGGCGTTCGATCCGAACCCGGACGAGCACTTCCTCCGGTACGGCGTTGCGGCGCCCGAACTCCTCGGCACGATCTGAGGCGACGTACCGCTCGGCGATTCGGATCGAGTACGGCAACAGCCCCACTTCGGGGAGATGCTCCATGTGGGCCGTACCCACCACGGTGACGAAGTCGTACGGGAACGACTCCTGGTCCACGCAGATCATCACCTTGGGCTGCCTACCGAGGTTCTTCGCCTTCACGCTCGTCGACATCGTCATGAAGAGAAGATCGTCGCCGTCGATCACGAACCAGATGGGCACGCAGTGCGGTTCGCCGTTGGCCTTCACAGTGGCGAGCTTGCCGGTTCGTGTTCCGAGTTGGATGAAGTCCAGGCACTCCTCCCTCGTCATGGGCTGCATCGGCTACTCCTTCTTCTTCAACTGCGATTCGTGGGCCGCGATGAACTCCCTGATCTCATCGGCATGGTCGAGTAGGGTCTTCCACTGCTCCTGGTGGAGGGTGACGAAGGACCTGCCCGCGCGGTAGACGCTGTGGTTCGGCTCGGCTGTCGGGGTCGTGTATCGTAGCGGCGAGGACCGACATCATGCCATCCAAGCGAATCTTGATCGCCGAGGACAACGAGGGCAATCGCCGCATCCTTCGGTTCCTGATGGGTAAGGTGGGGGACTTCGAGGTCGTAGAGGCGGAGGACGGTGCGAGGGCCGTCGACGCCGCGCGAGAGGAGATGCCGGACCTGATCCTCATGGACCTCGTGATGCCGGTCATGGGCGGCGAGGACGCGATCGAACGGGTTCGCGATTTGCCCGGTGGGCGGTCGGTCCCGATCATCGCGATGCGGACTCACTGCTGCGAGGAGCGGGCCGCCGGTGAGATCGGCTGCCAAGCGTACCTCTATAAGCCGGTCATCAGCAGTCAGTCGATCCGTGAGAGCATCGGACGGTACCTGCCGGACGCCGGGGAGTAGCGGGCTCGACGTCGCCAGACGAACCCCTCGACGATGGGTTGGGGCACTTGAAGGTGACCGACAAGACGGACGCCCGCTACGTGCGTGCCGTCCGCGGCGGCTCGTGAGCTTGACCACTTGGTCTTCGACCTTCGATCTGTTGACCGCGAGAGTGCGGGTGCTCATCGAGAACGGCCCGCGCACGCGTTGCAACGCTTCTTACTGGCCGTTCAGCATCGATCAGGTGCACGGTTCATGTCCCGATGAGCGCGGCGTGCACGACGCTCGGGCGAACATGCTCGTGTGCGGTGATGCGATCGGTGGTCGGCGAGAAGGAAGTCCCAGTCGCCGCCACGCGGCCGGAGAGGCAGCGCCCAGTCCGCGCACAGCCGGTAGCTTCCAAGGGCAAGAACTGGGCGTGGGCGGACCACCCCTCCTCGTCCTGTCCGGAAATTCGGCCGCGGCCTACGCCGCCTCCCTGTAGTAGTGGTTCAGGATTCCGCCGACTCGCTCGCGACGCCGGATGGGTCCCTCGACCCTGGTCAGGTGCTCGGGCGTGATGATCGAGTTTTCGAGCCCCTGATGGTGGCGCTCCCCATGGTAGTGCTCGACGTATTCCTTGACTGCTAGCCGAAGGTGCCGTTCGCCCAGCGGCAGGAGCTTGTCGAGGCACTCCGATTTGGTGGAGAGCACGAAACGCTCCGCGTACGCGTTCAGATTCGGACTTCGTGCAGGCAGACGCAGCGGCTCCACGCCGCCACTCCGCAGGATGTTGCGGAAGCCCTTGGTGAACAGGGGGTCGCGGTCAAGAATGACGTAGCGCTTGCCGAGCAGGAACCCGTCGAAACCATCGGTGAGGTGCCTCGCCATGTTCCTCATCCACGCGTCGTTGGCCTGGTTCGTGATCCCGGCGATGTGAACCTTGCGTGTGCTCAGTTCGATCACGAACAGAACCGAGTATC
>JAJCZO010000324.1 GCA_029262355.1 Deltaproteobacteria bacterium | reverse complement strand
TCGACCCGATCCCCGCGTTGCGAAAACTAGCGAGAGTGCCCGACTATCGCGTCGTTTTCGCGCCTTGGCCTCGGGTCGAAGGGACGCACCTGGCTCGGTCCGGAGCTTTTCAACAACCTGCTAGATCACGATTTTTCTTGGAGAGTGAGATCGACGCCGGGCCTCGGCGCGGATTCGGAGGCTGGCGCAGGTGGTGCTGCGAGGTACGGAAGCAGTGCAGCGCCGATGTCGACGTGCGAGCCGAGCTGCTTGCCGATGCCAGAGAGAAGGCTCGATACCCGCTCGACGAGAAGGATGTCGCCCGGGACTTCGATGAGCGGGTTCTCTTTCAGGGCCGTGGGGAGAGACTCGTTGAACTGCGCGAGCATGTCAGCGTCCGCGTAGGACTTCTGGTTCTTCAGCGCCCAGCCCAGGAACGCTTCGCCGAGCAGGGCCAGTGTGTCGTCGCGGTCCTCGCGGGTCCGGAATCCCAGGTCGCGGAACGCGCGGCCGATCTGCACCTTGTCACCCGTCATGATCGACATCACGAGCTTGGTGATGCCCTCGCGAAACCCGGGTGCGAACTCCTTGGCCAGGCCGAAGTCGAGAAGCACGAGACATCCGTCCGGTTGCACGAGCATGTTTCCGGGATGGGGATCGGCGTGAAAGAAGCCGTGGACCAGGATCATCTCACTGAAGAGGTCGATCAGCCTCTTCGACATCTCCTGGGGGTCCACCCCGGCGTCGCGGAGTCCGTCGAGATCGGTCACGCGCGTGCCTGGTGCATACTCCATGACGAGTACGCGCCGACTGCTGTGTTCCTCGATCACGGTGGGTACGCGCACGTCGGTTCTCGCTGCGAGGCACTCCTTCATCCTGGTCGCGTTCCTGGCTTCGTTCTCGAAGTCGAGTTCGAGCGGAACGTACTTCTCGACCTCGTTGATCACGACCGTGAAGTCGAAATTCCGCTCGAGCTTGGACAACACCTTCACGAAGAACTTGAAGTTCGCAAGGTCACTGTGCACGATCCGATCGATCTCGGGATACTGCACCTTTACCGCCACTTCGCGCCCGTCGTGCAGGCGTGCGCGGTGGACCTGTGCGAGGGAGGCCGACGCGACGGGGGTGCGATCGAACTCGGCGAATACCTGCTCTGAGGCGCGCCCCAGTTGCGCATCGATGAACGGTCCGATCTGCTCCATCGGTCTGGCCGGGACGCGATCCTGCAGTTGGGACAAGGTGGAGATGTAGGTGCGTGGCAAGACGTCGGCTCGCGAGCCGAGGAATTGGCACACCTTGATCGGCAGACCCTCCAGCCGGACGGCCATGTCGTATATGGCCTGAGCGCTCCGCTCGTGACACCGGTCGAACGCGGACTGCGTGTCGCGGCCCAGACGGGTGAGGATCTGGATCCGCTTGTAGCCCACGTAGACTCGGGCGACGAGCCAGGCTTGAATGAGGAACCGTCGCGGGCGGGAGTGCATCTAGAGGAGTGTCGCGAACCGGCGGGCCCGCAGCAACATCGGCGATGCGGCCTGCCTTGCTCGGATTCGCGCCGCAGGGCTATCAACGACGATCGATGCCGATCTCGAAGTGGCCCCAGACGATGGCGGCCCCGGTGATCGCCGTGCCTTTGTTCGCGACGGCCTGCGGTGACGACGCCAGCGATGGAGGTTCGGTGATCCAACGCAGCGCGACCGTTTCCAACACAGAAGTGACGATTTCGTATGACGTCTTGGAGAAGGCCGAAACGTCGAAGCTGGTGGTGATGGTTCCGAGCTTTGCTCGGGGGCCGGCCGAAAGGCGGGCGCCCCGTCGCGGCCCTCGGTCACGCGTTTGGCAACCGAGTCGTGCGGATGGTCGCCACGGCGCCGTTCTCGGCTTCCTCGGCCGCTGACTCGTCAGGAAAGGGCGCTCTGTCGACGGCGGTGCGCTAGTCGAGGAGTTGGCGCAGGACGTACGGCAGGATGCCGCCGTTCAAGTAGTAGTCGACCTCGATCGGGGTATCGATTCGTAGCGTGACCGGGGCCTGCTCGATCTTGCCGTTGGACCGCTTGATGGTGAGCGTGAGGCCCATCTGCGGGGTGATGCCGCCCCCGAGGCCGGTCAGGTCGTAGGTTTCCGTGCCGTCGAGGTCGAGGGTCTCGGGTCCGGTGTCGTCGGCGAACTGGCAGGGGAGGACGCCCATGAAGACCAGGTTCGAGCGGTGGATGCGCTCGAAGCTCTGCGCGATCACGGCTTTGGCGCCGAGGATCTGTGTCCCCTTCGCGGCCCAGTCACGGGAGCTTCCGGTCCCGTATTCCTGGCCCGCGAGCACCACCAGAGGAGTTCCCTCCTCTTTGTACTTCATCGCGGCGTCGTAGATGTCCATCTGCGCGCCGTCGGGCTGGTGTATCGTTACACCGCCTTCGACTCCGGGGACCATCCGGTTCTTGATGCGTACGTTCGCGAAGGTGCCGCGAGTCATGATGCGATCGTTCCCGCGCCGCGCTCCGTAGCTATTGAACTCTTTGACGGCGACACCATTCTCTTGGAGATAGCGTCCGGCCGGAGAATCTGGTTTGATCGCGCCGGCGGGGCTGATGTGATCGGTCGTGACCGAGTCACCGAACACCGCAAGGGCGCGCGCGCCGACGACGTCGGCTGCCGTGCCCGGCTCCGGGCCAAAGGCGTCGAAGAACGGCGGGTTCTGAATGTACGTGGAGTCGGCGTCCCAGGCGTAGGTGTCCCCGGTGCTCGACGGGATCTCGTTCCACAGCGGGTTCTGGTCGCCGAAGTCGGAGTACAGCCGGCGGTAGGTCTCGGGATCCGTGGCTGCGTATAGGCAGTCCCGGACCTCGTCCTGCGACGGCCAGATGTCCTTCAGGAGAACGTCACTTCCATCCGCGGCCTTGCCCACGGGCTCCTTCGAAAGGTCGATGTCGACCGTTCCCGCCAACGCGTAAGCGACGACGAGCGGCGGGCTCGCGAGGAAGTTCGCGCGGACTTTCTGATGGACGCGCGCCTCGAAGTTCCGGTTGCCGGACAACACGCTCGCAGCGACGACATCGTTGCCGTCGATGGCCTCTTCGATCTTGGGGTCGAGAGGCCCGGAGTTGCCGATGCAAGTGGTGCAGCCGTAGCCAACGAGGTCGAAGCCCAGTGTGTCGAGGTGTTGCTGGAGTCCGGTCTTCTCGAGGTAGTCGGAGACGACTCGGGAGCCGGGAGCGAGCGACGTCTTTACGGTCGGGCGGACCGTCAGGCCTTTCGCGACGGCCTTCTTCGCGACGAGGCCGGCGGCGAGCATCACGCTCGGGTTCGACGTATTCGTGCACGACGTGATCGCCGCGATTACGACGTCACCGTCGGACAACGTCTCCTGATGTCCCTTCAGCTGCACCGGCGCGCTCTTGCCGCGGTCGCTCGTGGTCTTGTCCCAGCCTCCGTCCGTCAGCGGTGCGCCGAGAAGCTCGTCGAAGCGTTCCTTCAGGTGGGTCACTTCGATGCGGTCCTGTGGGCGTCGCGGTCCGGCGACCGCGGGGGTGATCGTCGAGAGATCGATCTCGACCACCTGGCTGTAGTCGATGTCGCCTGCGGCCGGTACGCCGAACATGTTCTGTGCGGTGAAGTAGTTGCGCACGCGCTCGACCTGCTCCGCGGAGCGACCGGTCGCTTCGAGGTAGGTGCAGGTTTGCTCGTCGACGGGGAAAAAACCCATCGTCGCGCCGTACTCAGGCGACATGTTCGATATTGTCGCGCGATCCTGGACCGACAGATTCGTCGCGCCCTCACCGAAGTACTCGACGAATTTTCCGACGACCTTCGTCTTTCGCAAGACCTCGGTCACACGCAGAACCATGTCGGTCGCGGTCGAGCCCTCGGGCAGTCGGCCGGTGAGGTGCACGCCGACCACGTCCGGCGTGAGAAAGTAGATCGGCTGTCCGAGCATTCCCGCCTCAGCCTCGATGCCCCCGACGCCCCAGCCGACGATGCCGAGTCCATTGATCATCGTCGTGTGCGAGTCCGTTCCCACGAGCGTGTCGGGGTAGAGGACGTCGTTCTTTTCGAGGACGCCGGGTGCGAGGTGCTCGAGGTTCACTTGATGGCAGATGCCGATACCCGGCGGGATGACCTTGAACGTGTCGAACGCCTGCATCCCCCACTTGAGGAACTGGTAGCGCTCGCGGTTGCGCTGGAATTCGATCTCCATGTTGCGCGTGAGCGCGTGTGAGACGCCGGCCACGTCGACTTGGATCGAATGATCGACGACGAGGTCGACCGGCACGAGGGGTTCGATCAGGGTGGGGTCCTTGCCGAGTTCGGCGACCTTGGAGCGCATCGCCGCGAGGTCGACGAGGAGTGGAACACCCGTGAGGTCCTGGAGCAGAACGCGAGCCACGACGAACGGGATCTCGCCGGTGCGTTCTCCGGTGGGCGTCCAGTTGGCCAGGGTCCGGACGTCGTCCTCGGTGATCTGCTTGCCGTCGAAATTGCGCAGAACGGACTCGAGCACGATCCGGATCGACACCGGAAGTCGCGAGATCTTGCCGACACCGGCCTTCTCGAGTTGTGGCAACGAGTAGTACTTGCCGCCCCCCGGGGTCGCGAGGTCGGTGAGCGAATCGAAGAGCGAGTGCGGCGTTGTGTTCTGCGTCATGAGGTTGATTTAGCCGTCGCTCGGAAGACCCGCAATTTCAGGGGGTTTCGCCGGTCGTGGACGCCGCCTGGACGTCGTGAGACAGCCCCTTGGGCGCAGCCGCCGAAGGCGATATCACTCTGCTCATGAGTTGCTTCGGACGCCTCGGTCGAGCCGTTGCTTGCGGGGTCGTGGCGGCTGCTCTCTCGGGGTTCGCGACCGATTCCGTTGGCGAGGAGCCGGCGGCGGCGTCCTCGGATGGCGCGGAGAAGTGGGGCGGCGTCGCGCAGGTTCCCGACGGCCCCAGCGATCACCGGGTCTGGGTTCACGACCGGGTGCTGGAGCACACGCTGCTCTTCGACGGCGACAGCGGCCAGATGCTGGGCGCCGTCGACGGGGCGAGCGGTGTCGGGGCGCGGCCGGCGTACCCGGCGCCGGGGCGAAACGAGCTCTACGTCGTCGAGACGTACTATTCGCGCGGCCTGCGTGGGGCGCGAACCGATCAACTGGTGGTCTACGATGCCAAGACCTTGTCGGTGCGCGCCGAGATTCGGATCCCGAACAAGGCCGCGGATACCGGGCAGGGGATCGCGCTGGGTGCGGTGCTCGATGGCGAACGATTCTTCGCGGCCCTGAATCAGTCGCCCGGCTCGTCGGTCACCATGATCGATCTCGAGAGCCGCGAGCTGGTCGAGGAGATCGTCACCGGAGGTTGCTCGATGGTGTATCCCGTCGGACCAAGACGCTTCGGAATGCTCTGTGGCGACGGGACCGCGCTGCTCGTCGAACTCACAGAGCAGGGGGGCAAGAGGCGTGCGGTGTCGAGTGAGGCGTTCTTCGATGTCGTGACGGACCCGGTGACCGTGGCCGGCGTGCGGGATGGCGCCAAGTGGTATTTCGCATCGTTCGATGGCTTGCTTTACGAGGTCGACTTTTCGGCAGAGAAGCCGGTCGCGAGTGAGCCCTGGTCGCTGTTCACCGATGACGAGCGGGGCGCGGGCTGGCGCATCGGCGGTTTTCAGCATTTGGCGCTTCACCGCTCTTCGAGGCGCTTGTACTCGATCGTTCACCAGGGTGGGACCGGAACTCACAAGGACGCCGGACTCTCGATCTGGGTGTACGATCTCACAACCCGCGAGCGTGTGATGCAGATCGACGCGCCGAACGTGCTGATTCCCTTCATGCGACCGCAGATGGGCATCGAGCGTGGCAGCCTGATCCTCAGGATCTTGGATTACGTCTTGCCGCCGCCAGGAGTGCACACGATCGCAGTGACGCAGGACGCCGCCCCGTTGCTCTTTGCTCGAAACGTCGACCTGGGTGCGGTCGCCGTGTTGGATGCGATGTCCGGCGAGCATGTGGGTGATCTCGAAGAGGTCGGTCTTTCCGGGACGACATTGGTGGTGCCCTGATGATCGACCCGCTGATCGACCTCACGCTGCGCGGATTGCTCTCGGCGTTGTTCGCCTGGTCGGCGATTCACAAGTTGCGCGACCTGCCCGCGTTCTCGCAGGTGGTGCGGGGTTACGAGGTGCTTCCCGTGGCGGGCGCACCGCTTGCCGCCGGGGTGTTCCCGGTCGTCGAGTTGATGGTGGCGGGCGGACTGCTTGCGCCCGTGATGCACTTCGCGTCGAGTGTGGCCGCTGCCGCGCTGTTGCTCGTCTACTCGGTTGCGATTGGGGCCAATCTCGCACGTGGGCGGCGGGACGTGGACTGTGGTTGCTTTGGTCCCGCAAGGCGTCAACCGCTGAGCGAATGGCTGTTGGTCCGAAACGGTGTGCTTTGTGCCGGCGCGGCAGTGGTCGGTCTACCGGTGGGGAGTCGCTCGCTCACGTCGGTGGACGTGGTCTCGGCGGTGGCCGCGTGCGCGTCACTCACGATGCTGTGGATGTCCGCGAATCAGCTCGTGTCCCAGTGGCCGCGCATGCACGCGCTTCGGAGGCCGTCTTGATCGAAGCGTTGGTCATCTCGAACATCTTGCTCTGGGTTGTCGTTCTCGTCTTGGCGGCGATCGTCTTGGCGCTGGCGCGTCAGGTCGGCGTACTGCACGAGCGGGTGGCGCCGGTTGGCGCGTTGGCGACACCGGAGGGGCCGGCAGTGGGAGATGTGGCCCCCGTATTCGATCTGATCGACGTTTCGGGGCGGGAGTGGCGCGTGGGTGGTCCAGCCGAAGTCCCTACACTCGTGTTCTTCGTGTCGCCGACGTGTCCCGTTTGCAAGACACTCCTGCCGACGGTCGAGCGCGTTGTCGGGGGTGAAGACGGTGTCACGTTGTTACTTGCGAGTGACGGCCCGCTCGAAGAGCATCGCTCCTTTCTCCAAGAGAACGACCTCGAGCGCCTTCCCTATGTTCTGTCCGCGGGGCTCGGCCGTGCCTTTCAGGTCGCCAAGCTTCCCTACGCGGTTCTCATCGATGCCGAGGGCATCGTGCGAGCGAAGGGCCTCGTGAACACCCGCGAGCACGTCGAGAGCCTGTTCGAAGCGAGCGGGCGGGGCGTGGGGTCGATCCAGGAGTATCTCGATCGGCGCGGGTCCCGCGCGGAAGCAGTGTAGAGGATTACGAGATGATCCTACTCGATCGTTGGTTCGAAGGGATGACCAGAGGACTCGCACGGCGTTCGGGGCGGCGCAGCTTTCTGGCACGTCTGGGACTGGGCCTCGTTGGTGGAGCCGCAGTCCCGCTCTTGCCGGTCGCTCGCGCTGCGCAGGACCCCGCACGCGCCGGGGCCGCTCCGGAGAACATCGATGGCCCCGCCGGCGATCCTCAAGATTGCGAGTACTGGCGTTACTGCGCGATCGACGGCCTCCTCTGCAGCTGTTGCGGCGGTAGTCATACTTCGTGTCCCCCGGGAACGGAGATGGCGCCAGTCACCTGGGTCGGAACCTGCCGGAACCCCGCCGACGGTAAGGACTACATCATCTCCTACAACGATTGTTGCGGTAAGACATTCTGTGGCCGCTGCTTCTGCAATCGAAACGAAGGCGAGCGTCCGGCGTACCATTGGTACCGAAACAACGACATCAACTGGTGCTATGGTACGAAGTCTCAAATCTACCACTGCTCGGTCGCGGTCGTTCTCGGCGTCGCGGTCGAGGGGCAGCCTGAGAAGTGACACGATGAAGATTTCGATCAAGTACTGCGGTCGTTGAAACTACCTTCCGCGGGCCGCCAGTTTGGCGGCCGCTCTGAAGGAGAAGTTCGACGTCGAACCGGTGCTCCTCAAGGGAGATAACGGGGTGTTCGATGTTGTCGTCGACGGGACCTTGATCTTCTCGAAGGACGACGAAGGTCGTTTCCCCGAGGAACGCGAGATCGTAGACGGGCTCGGGGATTCGTAGCGGCGCGATGCGGGCCGAGCTTCGACGGCTGCTCCTCGCGGTTTGGTGCGTGAGCCTGATCGGTGCGCCAGCCGTCGCTGAGGTCTCACCGCGACACGACTACGTGCTGCATTGCTCTGGATGTCACCGCGCCGACGGGACCGGCGCGCCCGACGACATTCCCAGTCTGATTGGCATCGATCGCTTCTTGCGGTCCCCGGAAGGGCGCGCGTACCTGATACGGGCGCCGGGTGTCGCGCAGGCGCCGGTGTCGGACGAACGCCTCGCGGCGCTCATGAACTGGGTCGTCGTCGAGTTCGGCGCCGATGCTCCATCGCCCGGGTACACAGCGGTCGAAGTGGGGGTGTGGCGCGCGAGGCCGCTGCGTGACCCCACGGAACTGCGAGCACGGCTGCTGGCGTCGGATGCGCCGAGCGACGAACCGCGCTGACGCAAACATCACGACACGCGTGGAATATCCGTGTCCGGGACTGGTCAGCCGGGTGCCGCCGTTCGTGTACACTTCGCGGATGGGAAAACGGCAGGCCTTTCGCGAGCTTCACGCCAGAACGTTCATCATGCCGAACCCGTGGGACGTGGGGTCGGCACGCATTCTGGCTTCGCTCGGTTTCCCTGCGCTCGCCACGACGAGTGCGGGACACGCAGCCACGCTCGGACGCCGTGACGGAGGTGTCGGACGTGACGAAGCCCTCGAGCATGCGCGCCTGATCGTCGGTGCGACCTCGCTTCCCGTCAGCGCGGATCTCGAGAACGGTTTCGGTGATTCACCGGAGGCGGTCGCTGAGACGGTCGGGCTCGCTTTGGCCGCGGGGCTCGCGGGGTGTTCGATCGAGGACTACTCCGGTCCCGGCGGCGAGATCTACGACCGCGACCACGCTACGGATCGCGTTCGGGCGGCAGTCGAGGCGAGCCGCGGGGGCGACCCGGCGTTGGTTCTCACCGCGCGCGCCGAGAACCACATTCGGGCAAACCCCGATCTGGCGGATACGATCGACCGCCTGCAAGCGTACCAGGAAGCCGGCGCGGACGTTCTCTACGCTCCGGGGTTGAAGTCCGTAGAGGACATCGAGCGCGTCGCAGCCGCGGTGGATCGTCCACTCAACGTTCTGGTGCTGCCGGGAGGTCCGAGAGCGCCGGAGATCTTCGCCGCCGGTGCAAAGCGCATCTCGGTAGGAAGCGCCTTCAACCTGGCGGCGAACGCGGCGGTCGTGGAGGCGGCGCGAGAGCTCCTGGACACGGGCACCGTGGAGTTCTGGCGACGGGCGCTCTCGTCGGCGGGGGCGATCGAAGAAGCGTTCTCGGGCGACTCGTAACCATCTCGGGTCTCCGCGCACTCGGATGGAGCGTACCCCCGCTGACGACAGCGGGTCGCACGGGTCTGAGGATTCGCTTATGCCTGTCTGATGACGATGCGACACATCGCGCTTCTGTTGGCTCTCGCATGTGCCCCGGCTTGTGGCGGCGGTGGAGACGGGAGCGGCGACGAATCGACGAACCCGCAGCCGGAACCGACCGCAACTGCCGAGCCGCAGCCGGAACCGACGGCGGCGCAGCCTACCCCGACTCCGACCGCGGCCCCTTCGCTGGCAGATGTGCGTCTGGTGCCGGTCGTCAGTGGGCTCGATTCGCCGCTGTATCTCACGAGCGCCCCTGGCGAGCCGGAGCGCCTATTCATCGTCGAACAGCGGGGCACGATTCGAATCGTAGAATTCGGCTCCGTGCGCGAGGAGCCATTTCTCGACCTGGGGGACGTGGTTCGTTCCGGCGGCGAACTCGGCCTCCTGGGCCTCGCCTTCGACCCCGACTACGCCGAGTCCGGCCTCCTGTATGTCAACTATACGAACCATGATCTCGTTTCGATCACATCGGAGTTCTCGGTAGACGTCGAAGACCCTTCGCGCGCGATTCGGGATTCCGAGCGCGTCCTTCTCGAAGTCCCGCAGGATACGATCAACCATCACGCCGGGATGCTCGAGTTCGGCCCTGGTGGGGGCCTCTACGTCGCGTTGGGGGATAGCGCGCAGGGGGCGGACCCGAAGGGATACGCTCAGGATCCCGGAGAATTCCGTGGCAAGATCCTGCGTCTCGACCCCGATACGTTCCCGGAGCCCATCCCTGGCAATCCTGGCTTCGAGAACCCACATGTCTGGCACCTGGGTCTACGGAATCCCTGGCGCTTCAGCTTCGATCGGGCAACCGGGGATATGTACATTGGCGATGTTGGCGAGGTCGAGACCGAAGAGATCAGCGTCGTGCCGGCGGGGGTGTCGGGGGCGAATTTTGGTTGGAACGTGACCGAGGGGGCGCAGTGCTTCCTGGCCCCCTGGAGTGAGGAGCCGCGCCCCATGTGTGATTCGGCGGGGTTCGTCTCGCCCGCGTGGGTTCATGGCCGGGATCTCGGCTGTTCGGTCACCGGGGGGTACGTGTATCGCGGGCCGTCCGTTGCGCCACTCGTGGGGCGCTACGTGTTCTCCGACTACTGCTCCCGTCGGATCTTCTCGTTCGTGTGGGAGGACGGGGAAGCGACGGACCTGGTCGACATGAGCGAGATGCTTGGATCTCGAGATCTTCTTCAGGGTCCGAGTTCGTTCGGCGAGGACCTCGCCGGTAACCTCTATGTCGTAGACCTCGGTGGGGCCGTTTATCGCTTCGACATGCGCTGACGTGTGCTGCCCGGGCGCTCGGCTTTCCATTCGTCTCGCCCTCCGTCGCGGCGTCGCCGCAGAGTCCTACTCGCGGTCCAGCGCCTTGATGGCGCGCTGCGGGACGACCATTCGCCAGCCGTCTTCCAGGAGATCGCGCACCACGCTCCAGTCGACCCTCTTTCCGTCGACGCGCACGCCAACCCAGCCGCTTGGGCCGGCGTACGGGGGAACGAAGAAGACCTCGGGCCCGGCCTCGACGAGCGTTCCTTGTTCCTCAAACGTAGATTTGATCCAGACGGCGACCCGGCCGTCGCCGTGATGGTTGTCGTGAAAGCTCGCGAAAGTTTTCTTCCCGCCCCAGAAGGTGGGCTGGCCGTGCGAGATCTTCTCCGACGTTTCGGGGAGTGCGAAGATGAGCTTGCGTAGCTTGACCAGAGCGGCGTGGTCTTTGGCCATGTCAGTCTCCGAGGCCGTGTGCTCGCGCCAGAAGATCGATCGGGTGGGCGATCTGCACCGGCATGTTCTGCAGGATCGCGCCGGATCGAATCTGGAGCAGGCATCCCGGGTTGGCGGCGGCGATGATGTCTGCGCCGCTGGCCCGTATGTCTGCGAGCTTTCGAGTCAGTAGTCGCCCCGCCGTCCCAGGCTCGGTGAGATTGTACGTACCGGCGCTGCCGCAACAGATTTCGGCTTCGGCGAGCTCGACGAGCTCTGCGCCGGGGATCTGCCGAAGAAGTTCGCGCGGTGCGTTCTTCACTCCTTGGCCGTGGAGGAGGTGACACGGATCGTGCATCGCGATCTTCGCCTTGAGGGGCCGCTGCGGAGCGGGCAATCCGAGCTCTGCGAGCAAGTCGAGCGGGTCGCGAGCTTTCGCACCGATGTTGGCGGCGCCCGAGTCGTTCGGCAGGAGCGTCCCGTACTCGCGCAGGTGCGCTCCGCATCCGGCGGCCGTCGTGACGTACCAATCTGCTTCGTCCTCCGAGACGTGTCGCGACAAGCGGAGCGCGAGATCTCGCGACCTCGTGTCGTTCCCCAGGTGCAAAGAAAGGGCACCGCAGCATCCCTGGTCGGGTGGGATCAATACGCGGACTCCGGCTCGCGCCAGCAGCCGCGCGATCGACACGGTCGTTTGTGGGAACGACGAGTGGGCGACGCAGCCAGTCAAGAGGACGGCCGTGCCGCGCAGCTCTCGGTCGGGCTCGATCACGGGTGGCAAGGGGGTGACGCCTCGCCACTCCGGCAGGGCGGCCGCGTAGCCCAGGAGCGAGAGCGAGGTCGCGCGCGCGAATCGTGCGGTCCAGGGCTTCCCGGCGAGCAGTCGAAGGGGGGCGGTTGCCACATTTCGCACCGTCGGCTGGGTGAGCACGGAATCGAGCAGCCAACGCAAGAACCGCGCAACCGGTGGGCGATGCTCCTCCACGAATGGCCGCGCGGCTTCGATCAGGGAGCCGTACGGAACTCCCGATGGGCACGCGGTTTCGCAAGCACGGCAGCCGAGGCAGCTGTCCAGGTGGCGCGTGACTTCAGGCGTCGGTCGAAGGCGGCCCTCCTCGAGAGCGCGCATCAGCAGGATGCGCCCGCGCGGAGAATCGGCCTCTGTCCCCAACTCGAGGTACGTCGGACACGACGGCAGGCAGAGTCCACAGTGAACGCACGAAAGCAGCTTTTCGATCTCGACGAAGCGCACGTCTGAGTCCGCCATCACAGGCCACCGACGTAGCGTCCCGGCGCGAGGCGACCGGCCGGATCGAAGGCTTCCTTCAGCCCTCGCATGAGGGACAAGCCGGGTCCCGGGTCACCCCACACGCCGCCCACTTCCGACAGGCCCTCTTTCTGGGTCGAGGTGGCGCGCTCCACGATCAAGGAGCCACCTTCGTCCTCGAACCTGGGCCGCAACTCGGCGACGAGCTCACCGAGATTCTCAGCGGAGCCGGAGTCGATGCTCATGCGAATGACACCGCAAACGAGGTCGGCGTGGAATCTCGGCGTCGCCCCGACTCGCACGGCCGCGGTCTCGAGGACGTCCAGCCACGCGCCGACGCGCGTTGCCAGGGTCGCTGCCTTGAGAACGACATGGGCGAGCTGCGCGCTCGCATCTGCCAGGTCGCGGCGAACCTCGGCTGCGTTCGGGACCGTGCGGCTGAGGGCGCCACGTGCTTCGGCCGTCGCGCGGTAGCTCTCGACGGCGGCGACGACCTCTTCGTGGCGTCCGCCGGCTCCGACGATCACGCGCCAGGGCTTCGGGGGGGCGCCGTCGTTCGCGATCTGGAGCCAGAAGGGTTCGCACGTGTCTCTCAACTCGAGAGCGAGCCCGGCTGCGTATGCACCGTCGCTGCACGAGATCTCCAGTGCGCCTTCGTGCTGCGGCCGCGGTCGCACCTTGAAGGTCGCATCGACAATGATGCCCAGCGTTCCAAGAGCGCCAACGTGTGCCTTCGGGAGGTCATATCCGGCTACGTTCTTTACGACCTTCCCGCCGCCCGACACGACCGTACCGTCCGGGCCAACGGTGCGGATACCGATCAGGAGATCGCGGGCGGTTCCCTGTGACGCGCGCAGCGGCCCGGCGAGGTTCGTCGCGAGGACTCCGCCGATCGTCGTCCTGGGTGCACGGGGCGGATCCAGTGGCAGCCACTGGTCGTTCTCGTGGAGGGCGGAGCCGAGCGCCACCAGAGAGCATCCGGCTTGCACCCGCACGGTCATGTCGGCTGGCTCGTACGCCAGCACGCGGTTCATGCGTCCGAGGGAGACGATGACGTCGGCGCGGCGAGGTGGATTCCCGAGGGTGAGATGGCGCCCCAGCCCCCGGCCGATCACGGTCAGGTCTCGCTGGTGCGCAACTTTCAGGACCTCCACGACCTCTTTCACGGATCCCGGTTCGACGACCCAGCGCGGGGCTACGCCGTCGATGGCGTCGCCCGCAGTGGCCTCGGCGACGTACTCGGCGCCGACCGCCTCCTCGAACGGGCTCGTGCGGAGGCTCTGGCTCACATCGCTGCCTGGCGCCTGGGCGCGCGGGCCTCAACGCAGACCTTCGAGTCGGGAAGAAGCTTGTGTGGGTTCGCGCGCCTCTGGGGGTCGAAGACGGAACGCAGGGTCGCCATCGCGTGCAGATCTTCGGGGGAGAAGAGAAGCGGCATCTGAGCGATCTTCTCAACGCCGATGCCGTGCTCGCCGGTGACGCTGCCCCCGAGCGCAACGCAGGCTTCCAGGATCTCCGTGCCCGCTGCCAACACCCGCTCCACTTCGCCCGCATTGCGCTCGTCGAACAGAATGATCGGATGGATGTTTCCATCGCCTGCGTGAAAGACGTTCCCGATGCGTAAGCTGTGCTTCTCGGCCGTCGCCGAGATCCGGCGAAGGATCTCTGGCACCTGGGTGCGTGGTACGACGCCGTCTTGCGTGCAGTAGTTGGGCGCGAGGCGGCCGACCGCACCGAACGCCCGCTTTCTGGCTTTCCAAAGCAGGGTGCGCTCCGCGTCGTCGCGAGCGGTTCGTACCTCCACAGCGCCCTGTGCCTTGCACAGCTCGCGCACCTCTTCGGATTGCGAGGGGAGCCCGGCTTCGGGGCCGTCGAGCTCGATGAGTAGAACGGCGCCCGCATCGACGGGTAGCCCGGCGTGAAACGCGTCTTCCACTGCGCGCAGGATCAGCCCGTCCATCATCTCCAGCGCGGCGGGAATGATGCCCGAGGCGATGATGCCGGAGACGGCTTCACTCGCGTCCGCGACCGAGTCGAATACGGCGAGGAAGGTCCGGTACGATTCGGGAACTCGTGTCAGCCGGAGCGTTGCTCGTGTCACGAGGCCCAGGGTTCCCTCCGAGCCGACGACCAGTCCAGTGAGATCGTATCCGGGTCGGTCCTCCACCGGCCCGCCAAGCTGGACGACCTCGCCCGTTGGCAGAACGAGTTCGAGGCCGAGCACGTGATTCGTCGTCACGCCGTACTTCAGCGTGTGAGGACCGCCCGAGTTCTCCGCAACGTTCCCGCCGATCGTGCACGCGTTCTGACTCGACGGGTCGGGAGCGAAATGCAGCCCGGCGTCCTTCACGGCGCGCGAGACCCAGAGGTTCACGACCCCGGCTTGTGCGACCACGCGTCGATTCGCGATGTCGATCGACTCGATCTTCTGGAGACGGCTGGTGCAGACCATCACCGGGGCCTCGACGGGGAGAGTGCCGCCGGAGAGCCCGGTGCCGGCGCCCCGGGGTACGAACGGCACCCCGTCCTTCCACAAGGCGCGGATGACCTGGGCCACCTCGGCGGGGGTACGCGGGAGGACGACGGCCTCGGGCGCGGCGCGCTCGAGCGTGTAGCCGTCGCACTCGTAGACCAGCAGAGACTCGGGGCGATCGACGACTCCGTCGGTGCCAACCAGGCCACGCATACGCTGGGCGAACCCGGGCGGCAGCATCACGATGTTTCTAGACTCCGCCGGGTCGACTGTACAGCGACGGCAGCGTCTAGGCAGCGACGCCCATCGTTGCCCAGAGCCGGAGGTCGGCCTTGAGGCGCAACTCGCCGCCCCGGTTTCTGGCTGCCTGGATGTCCCGGCGAATCGCTTCGACGCCATACGAGTACTCCTCGTCCGCGGTGCGACTCATCTCCGGGCGCCCTTCTCCAGTACCCGCACCGGGGATCCGGTCTTCAGTCGGAGCCGGGCGGTGGCGTTGCCGCCGCGGATGGCAATTTCTACGAACCCCTCACTTCCCACGACCGCGCAGAGGGTCCCTTCGGCAACGTCTGCGTAGGTCCGGACGAGATCCACCGTTTCCGTAGCTGCAATCGCGGTGTAGGCCGTGGTGGGGAATCCGGGTAGGTCGATCGCGGGGACATTCGTAACCGCGTTCCCGAATCTGTCGACGTAGGTGACGCAGCCGGCGAGGCCACCGGGCTCGGCACGAACCGGCGGGGTCGGCGGCTGCACCGGCTGGTGGACGGGGCCGACATCGGCCGGTGCCACGTGCCCCGAGGCGAGAACAGCGGCCGTCGGGGCGAATACGTCGCGCCCGTGGAAGGTGGCCGAAGGGGTGGCCGACACGATCGCCGCAAGAGCCCCTGTTGGGTCGATTCGTCGAGCGTCTGTCATCCCACCCAGTGCCAACGCGACGAGCCCGAAAAGCCCATTGTCCGGGCCCACGAACGCGTGCCCCCCGGCGAGCACGACGAGTCCCGCGCGCTCGGTACCGACACCTGGGTCGACGACCCCGAGGTGGACCGTTCCGGCGGGATACCAAGGGCACGCGGTCCGCAGGACGGCGGCCGCGTGTGAGACGTTCTGTGGCTCGACTCCGTGGGCGAGGTCGAAGACCCCGAGTCCGGGAGCCTCGCGTAGCAACACGCCCTTCATCGCTCCGACGTAGCCGTCGCTCGTCCCGAAGTCGGTGGTGAGGGTCACGATACCGCAGGGCACGAAGCGGGTGGCGGCAGCCATGTCGGCAGGATTGATCTTGTCGCCCGGTCAGGCAAGCGGGCTGCTCCGACAAGGGTGTCGGAATTTCTCGCTCGCGCGACGAAAGGCTCACTTTCTGGGACGGCTTTCAGGTTTTAACGCGGTGCAGCGGAAAGCTGTAAGACGGTGGCATTTCGAGGCGTCAGTGTGTCGCGTGGTCGACACTAAAATGCCGCGCAAACCGGAATCCAGGATCCTACAATGCGCAGTCCTCAAGGAACTCTCTCTGTTCGCTTGCCCTCGAATGATTGGCACCGCGATTGCGTCACAGGGGAACCGATAGAGACGAATGTCATGAACCGCGACATTACATTGCTCGATTTGGTCTGCGAGGTCTCGAGCGAGGCCCGAAGCGAGGCCGAGGTGATCGAGCGGGTGGCGTTCCTCGTAAATTCCGGCCGCGTCCGTCTGAGCGGATCGTTCCGCAATACCCGATTCGATCAGCGAGGATCGGTCCCTGGTGGGGCGCGCTCCGAGAGGAGACTCCGATGATGGACCTGAGCACCTCGGTCGGCGAATACTCTACCGCCGATTTCCAGTCCGGTGAGACCTGCACGGTCCTCATCGAAGGCGAGCCCTTCGAGGTCTGGGAGAACCCCCAGGTCCCGTTCGGAAACGACCAACAAGATCTCGACGCGTACGCCCAAAGCGGCCAGTGGGAGTTCCTCTGGAACGCCCTGGTGCTCGCGGCCGACACGTCGTCCGCCGCCGAATTCTAGGACTCCTCCCACTGGCTGTGGGTTCCGGCTAAGAAGGTCGGAATGGGCCTCTTCGACTTCTTTAGGAATCGGCGACGGCGTCGCCTGCGCGACGAGCCGTTCCCGGACGATTGGAAACCCATCGTCGAGCGGAACTTCGAGATGTTTCACCGACTCTCGGCCGCCGACCAGGCGGAACTTCTCCAGCACATGAACGTCTTCCTCGGCGAGAAGACCTTCGAAGGCTGCGGTGGTCTCGAGATGACCAACGAGATTCGCGTCACCGTCGCCGCGCAAGCCTGTGTGCTCTTGCTCCACCACGACGACCCGCACTACTACCCGGATCTCTACACGATCCTGGTCTACCCCCACGCGTACGTCGCGACGGCGAAGGAGGTGCTACCCGGAGGCATCGTGATCGAGGGCGCCTCGGCGCGGCTCGGCGAATCGTGGGTTCGCGGCTGTGTCGTTCTGTCGTGGGATGACGTTCGGTCTGGGGCGGCCGATGCGGCCGACGGTCACAACGTCGTGCTGCACGAGTTCGCCCACCAACTCGATCAGGAAGATGGCGCGTCGGACGGGGCACCGATCCTCGAGCAGCGCTCGCAGTACGTCGCTTGGGCGCGCATCCTTGGCGCGGAGTTCGGGGAACTTCAGGAGGACGCCGAGCGCGGGAAGCGCACGGATATCGACTCGTACGGTGCGACGAACCCTGCGGAGTTCTTCGCGGTGATCACCGAGGCATTCTTCGAAAGGCCGAAGTCGCTGCACAAGAAACACCCCGAGCTCTACGACGAGCTCAAGATGTTCTACAAGCAGGATCCGCTGACGTACGAATCGTCGCGCTGAAACCTACTTCGGCAGGCTGCCCGCGGCCGGGGGCTCGGCATTCGTGACCGGTCCGGTGAGGGCGTACATGAAGGCGACCAGTGCATCGATCTCGTCGCCACGGAGGCCGAGAGGTTTCATTTTTGGGTCGAGGCCGGGGTTCGCGTTGCCGCCTCGGTTGTAGAGCACCATCACGTCGCGCAGCGTCGGCGTCTTGAATTGGCCCCTGTTCGCGTCTTTCTCCGTCACATCGGAGCGGCCCTGGTCGGCGAGCTTCTTCGTCTTGGCGTCCCAGCCGACGCCGAGGTTGTGGTACATCTCGTCGGTGAAGTTGAACGACACGTGGCACGTCGCGCAGTTCGCCTTGCCCTCGAAGAGCTCCATTCCCTTCACTTGCTGGGCGCTCCGTCCCCGGCCCGATGGCGGTCGTAGGGCGCGTTGCCGGCGAGCACGGTGCGCTCGTATGAGCCGATGGCCTGCGCGATGCGAGGCATCGTGATTGACGCGTCGCCGAAGGCTTTCCGGAACAAGGCCTTGTACCCCTGGAGGCGTGCCACCTCTTTGACGACGTCGTCGTGTGAGGCCATCGCCATCTCGACCGGGTTGTCTTCCGGGATGTAGGCCGAGTCGGCTTGCAGACCGAGCGGAAGAACGAGCTCGTCGTCACCGGACCTCACGATCTCTTGCTTCGTCGCGGCCTGATCCGTGGCTGTCGCAGGGATGCTCGGTGCCAGCGTGACGAGTGCGAGTAACGGGAGGAGAGAGCGCGTCTTCATCTCGCCGCACATAGCACGCCCCTTCGACCCGATCCCCGCGTTGCGAAAACTAGCGAGAGTGCCCGACTATCGCGTTGTTTCCGCGCCTTGGCCTCGGGTGCGAGTCGACGCACCTGGCGCGGTCCGGAGCCTTTCAACAACCTGCTAGTCCAAGCTGGGCGAGGGGACGTCGCGGGTGCCTTCGGGGCTGAGGAGATCCCCGACGAGGTCGTAGTCGGCAGCCTGTGTGACGATGGCTCGGCGGATTTCGCCGGGGCGCGCGGTGCCGTTGGCGAGCACGATCTTGCCGTCGACCTCGGGCGCCTGTCCCCACCACCGTCCGTCGAGAAGGAACTCGCTCTCCTCGCTTGGCCCGTCGACGAGCACCTCGATCTCCGTGCCGATGAGCGCGTGTGTGCGCTTGCGACTGATCGTGCGCTGCAGCGTCATGAGCTTTCGCTGGCGAGCCTTCGCGACTTCCTCGTCGACCAGGTCCTTCATCTCGCCGGAGTGTGTGTCCTCCTCGTGCGAGTAGAGGAACACGCCGACGTGATCGAACTCGGCCCAGCGGACGAGCTCGCAAAGTTCTCCGAAATCTTGCTCGGTCTCACCGGGATGGCCGACGATGAAGGTGGTCCGGAACACCATGTCGGGCAAAGCGTTGCGGAGGCGCTCGATCACGTCGTACACGCGCCGGCCACCGTGCCCGCGGCGCATGCGCTTCAACATGGAGTCGCTCGCATGTTGAAGAGGCATGTCGATGTAGGGCAGCACCGCCTCGTGTGCGCGAAGCGCGTCGAGGAGCTCCTGGGAAAGCGTCTCCGGATACAGGTAGTGCAGGCGTAGCCAGCGTAGGCCATCGACCCGGGCGAGGCCGGTCACGAGCCCCGCGAGGTTCGGGCGCTCTGCGAGGTCGCGGCCGTATGCAATCGTGTCTTGGCTGACGAGGTTGGCTTCGACCACGCCCTGTTCCACCAGGTTCTCGACCTCGGCGACCACGTCGGCGATGGGACGCGAGCGTTGCTTTCCACGGATGCCGGGGATCGCGCAGAAGCTACAGAGGCGATTGCACCCCTCGGCGATCTTCACGTAGGCGCTGTGGCCGCGCTGTGTGAGGCGGCGGGGGTCGGTCGCGCGGATGGTGTAGTTGGCTGGGTTGCCCACCATCAGCCGTTCGCCCTTGTCAGCGAGAATCTCGCCGAGCCGGAGCATGTCGCTCGAGCCGAGGAAGTGGTCGACTTCCGGCATGTCACCCGAGAGCTGGCCCACATAACGTTGCGATAGGCATCCCGCGACGACGAGCCGCTCGCACGCGCCTTCGTCTTTGTACCGAGCCATCTCGAGGATCGTTTCGACCGACTCCTCCTTGGCGGGCCCGATGAACCCGCAGGTGTTCACCACGATGACCTCGGCGGCCGATGGGTCTTCGACGACCTCGAATCCGGAGAGGTCGCTCATGCCGAGCATGATCTCCGTATCCACTCGATTTTTCGCGCAACCGAGTGAGATGAAATGGATCCGACGGGCCACCGCATTTCGTTACCCGTTGCGCTGGGCGCCTGCCACGGCCGTCGGAGATCTGGTAGGGAGGACGCCATGGCACAATCGAATCCTCAGCCTATTTCGCTCAGCCAGGAGAAGGTCGCGAACGTGCTCGTGCGTTGGATGACCAAGGCGAACACCTGGGTTTTTCGGGCGACCGGAGGCAAGATCGGCAGCAAGTTCATGCGCGGGGCGCCCGTGTGTCTGATCACGACGACAGGGCGGAAGACCCGGCGGAAACGAACGGTGGCGCTGATCTACCTGGAAGACGGCGATGACCTGATCCTGGTCGCGTCGAAGGGTGGGATGCCGCACCACCCCCAGTGGTATCTCAACATGGAGTCGAGCGCGGACGTCGAAGTCGAGATCGGAACGACGGTGACCCCGATGAAGGCACGCCGCGCCTCGGACGAGGAGAAGGCGGCGTACTGGCCGAAGCTCCTGGAGATCTACCCGGACTATGCGGACTACCAGGCCCGTACGCCGCGCAACATTCCTGTGATGATCCTGTCGCCAGCTTGAGCCGCCCCATCTCATGTTGATCGTTTGCGTTGCGGCGTTCCTCGCCGCCGGTCTCACGCTGTTCTCGGGTTTCGGTCTGGGGTCTCTGCTTCTGCCGGTGTTCGCGATCTTCTTTCCGATCGAGACCGCCGTCGTCGCGACGGCGCTGGTTCATCTATCGAACAACCTATTCAAGGGCGTACTTCTCGGGCGGTACGCGAACGCGGGTGTGGTGATGCGTTTCGGTGTGCCGGCGTTGCTTGCGGCGGTCGTCGGCGCCTATCTCCTCGACGCGCTCGCGGCGGCCGAGCCGCTCACGACCTGGCAGCTCGGCAGTCGTACGTGCGCGATTACTCCGGTGGGCAGCGTGATCGGGCTGCTCGTGGTCGCCTTCTCGGCGGTCGAGCTCCACCCGGTGAGTCGATCGATGGGCTTCGATGTTCGGTGGATGCCGATCGGCGGATCAATCTCGGGTTTCCTCGGAGGTCTGTCGGGGCATCAGGGCGCGATGCGGACCGCATTCCTGATTCGACTCGGCATGGACAAAGAAGCGTTTCTGGGGACGGGCATTCTCTGTGCGATCCTGGTCGACCTGGCGCGGCTCTCGACCTACGCCGTTCTTGCCCAGGGGGTCGAGGTCAGCGCTGTCGTCACCGAGGCGCCTTTGGTCCTCGCTGCGACGGTCAGCGCGTTCGCCGGCAGCTGGGTTGGCCGGAAGCTCTTGCCCAAGATCGAGATGCAGTCGATCCACCTGCTCGTCGGTGGCTTGCTCGCCGTACTGGGCCTGGCGATCGCGGCTGGAATCGTCTGAGGGTTGTGTCGGGCCGCCTGGTCCGTTGCAGACAAGGTATGTCGGCTACCGTCGTCACGACCCCGTCCGGGAAGCTCGAAGGTAAGGACCTCGGGCACTGTCTCGAGTTTCGGGGGATTCCGTTTGCCGCTCCGCCGGTAGGGCCGTTGCGCTATCAGCCGCCTGAACCTGTCGACGCGTGGAGTGGAGTTCGCGAGGCCAAGGCCTTTGGGCCGGTAGCGCCCCAGAACGACGCAATGTCGGTCGTGGTGCGGCGCTTCTTGGGTGGGTCGACGGAGCAGAGCGAAGACTGCCTGTACCTGAACGTTTGGACCCCGGCTGCGGATGGCGCTCGTCGCCCCGTGATGGTGTGGATCCACGGGGGAGCGTTCACGCTGGGTTCCGGCGGCAACGAGCTCTACGCGGGCTCACGTCTCGCACGCCGGGGAGATGTCGTCGTCGTGACGTTGAACTACCGCCTCGGTGCGATCGGCTTTCTCAACGCGAACGGCTCCTTCGGCAAAGACAGCGGGATCGTTCCCAACGTCGGTCTCCACGATCAGGTCGCGGCGCTGAAGTGGGTGCGAGATCACATCGAAGTCTTCGGTGGCGACCCGGAACAGGTGACCGTTTTCGGCGAGTCCGCCGGGGGAATGAGTGTCGGGACGTTGCTGGGGACGCCGTCGGCGCAGGGGTTGTTCCACCGAGCGATTCTGCAGAGTGGCGCAGCCCACAATGTTTCGACGGAGGTCAAGGCCGCGGAGGTCTCGAAGCTCTTCCTGGAAGAGCTCGGCGCCGACGGAGAGAGTCCCCACGCCGTCCGAGAAGCACCGGTGGCTGCGTTACTGAAAGCGCAGCGCGGGGTCGCCGACCGGCTCGGCGTCCTGCTCGGGATCTTGCCATGGCAGCCGAGTGTGGATGGCGGGCTGCTGACCGAATCTCCCTTCGACGCAATCGCGGGCGGTCGCGTCACGCCGGTGCCGTCGATCATCGGCACAAATCGCGATGAGTGGCGTCTCTTCCTGATGGGTGATCCGCGTGTTCGCACGCTCGACGAGGCGGCCTTCGAACGACGAGTGCGCCGCACGCTCGAGGCGGCAGTCGGTGCGAACGACGACGCTCTCGTGGCATCGGCGGTGGCCCGATACGGTCCAGCGCTGGGCACTCCGATCGAGAGGTGGTGCACCTTCCAGTCGGACCGCGTCTTCCACGCACCAGCGACGATGCTCGCGGAGAAGTGTGCCGGTGCGGGGGTGCCGACCTACACCTACCGGTTCGACTGGGTGCCCCGGATGGTCGGGTCGTATACCGGGTCGTTCCATGCGCTCGAGATACCGTTTGTCTTCGGCACGGTGCGAAGCGGGTTTCTGCGCATGGCCCTCGGTGCCACCACCGACGCCCGAAGCCTATCGAATCGCATGCAGCAGGCATGGCTCACCTTCGCGCGGAACGGTCAGCCCGTAGCCGAGAACCTGCCCGATTGGTTGCCCTTCACCGAGCAGCATCCGCGCACGATGATCCTCGGCCCGACGTCGGGCATCCACGAGGACGTACACGCGCCCGCGGTTCGCTTCTTTAGTTCGTTGCTGTGCTGACCAAGAGGACCGCCGGTGTTTCGGCCCACCGCAGCGTGCCTTGAATGGTAATGGCCTTCCCGGCGGCCGTTTCTTCGATGATGCTCATCGCCGGCGCCTCGCCGGTCGCCACGATGAGTCCGCGGTTCACGCGCAGCTGACGGAAGATCTCGGCGTCGGTCGGGCCGCCCGCGAGGATCTCGAGCCTCGTGACGAAGAGCTTTACTTCGGTGCCGTTCGCGCGCAGGTTCCAGGTCGCCCGGGCTCTGCCCTCGGCGGGTGGCTCACTGATGATGCCACTGATCTTCACGGTGGTGGCTCTCGGCTGCGCGCTCGCATGAGGCGTGACGAGGGCGAACGTGATCGCGAGCAGTGTGACGAAACCGGTCAGGGTGATTCGGGTCTGTTGCATTCTGGTCTCCTCGGCCTTTCGTTTCAAATGCCAGGGCCGCCTCGAGCTCCTCATGCGGCCAGGACGTCCAGGTACTCGCGAACGACGCGGTTGAGACCGACGAAGAGTCCGCGGCTCATCAGCGCGTGCCCGATCGACACTTCGTTCAAGTGCGGAAGCTGACGGAACAGCACGAGGTTGTCGAGGTCGAGGTCGTGTCCGGCATTGATGCCGAGGCCGAGCGCGTGTGCCCGTTCCGCCGCCGCGACATACTGGGCGAAGCTCCGGGCCCCGGCGTCGCTACTTTCCGCGGCGGCATGCGCGTAGGGCTCGGTGAAGAGTTCGACGCGATCTCCGCCGGCGCGCGCCGCCCACTCCACGGCTTGCGGAGTCGGGTCGACGAAGAGGCTGACGCGCATGCCTGCCTTCTTCAGGTCGGTGACCACGTCGTCGATCGAGGTGTCCGCTGGCCAGCCGGCTTCGCTAGTGATCTCCCCGGGCTTCACGGGCACGAGGGTTACCTGGTGTGGCCCTACCTCGTGCGCGAGAGTCAAAAAGCCGACGCGCGGATCCCCTTCGAGGTTGTACTCGACGTCGGCGCGGCGCGGCGCGAGGAGCTCGGCGATCTGCTGTACATCGTTCGTCGTGATGTGTCGTTCGTCGGCACGGGGATGCACGGTAATCCCGCGTGCCCCGGCGGAGAGGCACGTGCGAACCGCCTCGAGCAGATCGGGGACGTTGCCGCCGCGAGAATTGCGGAGCGTTGCGACCTTGTTCACGTTGACGCTCAGTCGGACCACTTTACGGATGGGTACACCGAGAGCCGGATGTTGCAACTGGGGTCTGGGTCAGAGGAGCTTCACGAGGGCCGAGACCGCAGCGATCGAGGTGACGATCATCCCTCCGAGGCGCAGGGTGAGCCGACGCTCGAGGTCGGCAAGCTGCCCCCCGAACCGAGCCTCGATCTCACCGAACCGGGCGTCGGTCTGAGCAGAGCTCCCCTCGAATCGGGCATTGATCTGGGCAGCCCACGCCTCGAACCGGGCATCGATCTGAGCCAAGCGCTCCTTGAACCGTGACACGATCTCGGCCAGACGGAGATGGATACGCTTGTCGAACTCCTCCAGACGTATCTCCAGCTGTCGGTCGGACGCTTCGAACCGAGCGTCGAAGCGCGCCTCGAGCGCCCGGAAGTCCTCTTTCGTGGCGAGGGAGTCGGTCATGATTGCGGCCGGCGCTCGAGCTTGCCCTTCGGCCTACTCTTCGCTGAAGCCATATTGATGCAGGTGACGTGCGTACTCGAGTGTGTCGAGACTGGTCGCCATCGGTCGATTCTCTGCCACGTGTCGAGCCGGGGGTCGATGGCGCGCCGCACATGATCACGCGATGGCGGCCGCGTCTTCGCGCGTGCGCGGGATGCGCCGCGTGGCGAGGACACCGAACGCGGCGGCGACGACCATCGCTACGTCGACCAACGCGATGCCGGCCGCGAGACCGTGCCCGAGGCGCGCCGAAAGAGCGACGATCGCGCCGCCGACCCCCGTGCCCAGCGCGATGCATACGGTGTAGGAGAGTTGCAGCGCGGCCGACGCTCGACCCTCTTCGCCGTCGGCGGCACACTCGAGGATCACGAGTGCCAGCGTCGAGTAGGTGATGCCCATTCCGAGCGAGGTGAGGCCCCAGGTGAGGGCGGTGACCCAGAGCGGCACGGCCGGAATCAGGGTCGCAGCGGTGCCGGCGACTCCGGCACCGATCAGCGCGAAGCCGAGGGCCACGAGCAGGCGTCGGCTGCGCCGGTCGGCTTCGCGCGCCTGGATCCATGCGCCTGCCGTCCATGTGAGCGTGCCGACGGTGAGTGGCAGTCCCGCGATGGTCGCTGGCTGGTGGCGCACCCCACTGATCGCGAGCGGCACGAAGGCTTCGGCGCCGAAGAACGCGAAGCCGGTGACACCGATCAGCGCCACGGCCGCGCCGAGCCCGGCGCGGATGCGCATCGTCCCTGGCGGGAGGAGTCTTCGTGCGGCCGGCACACCGATGAGTAACCCCGTGACGGCCAGCCCGGCGGCCATGATCCCATCGCCGTTCTCGAGGCCGCCCATCAGCAGTGCAGCGCCCAGCGTGAGTGCCAGCGCGTCACGTGTGCGGTGCTCGGTCGTCACCGTGGCCTCGAGGCTCGCCCGCGAACCGGCCGCCAGCCGCCGCATCGCTGGCGCGGCGATCGCGGCGCCAACTGCCGTTGCGGGCGCGAGTCCGAAGAACACCCAACGCCAACCGAAGACATCCGTCACGAACCCGGCCAGCGCGGGCCCGAGGAGTCCGGGAATCACCCACGCGCTCGACAACAGCGCAATCATTCGGGGGCGTGCCTCGGGCGAGTACCCGCGCCCGACGGCGACGTAGGAGACCGAACCGATCGCGCCCGACCCGAGTCCCTGGACGAACCGCGCCGCAACGACGAGGGGCATCGTCGGAGATGCCCCAGCACCGACCAGTCCGATCACGAAGACCGCTGCTCCAGCGAGGAACGGAAGCGCAGGGCCTCTCGAATCCGCGAGCGCCCCGCCGGCGGTGATTCCGATTAGGCTCGCCAGCATGAACGCGCTGAAGGCCCAGCCATAGAGATTGAGCCCGCCGATCTCCTCGACGGTCGTCGGCAGTACGGTTGCGACGGCGAGTGCCTCGAAGGCGGTGAAGGCAACGGTCGCAAGCAGTCCGACGGTCAGCCCGCGATGCTCGCGATCCCATACCTCTGCGGAAGCCGACGTCATGCCGGGCCGGTGGCCCTCGAGCCCCTGCGCGTTCACGACACGGCGCCTACTCGGAGCAGCCGAGGACCGACTCCGTCATCGCTTGGCTCAGGTTGGCGATGAACGAGCCCCGATACCGCGGGGAGGAGTCGATGAAGACGACGACGATCAGTGCCCGGCCGGAAGCATCTCGCACGATCCCTGCATCCGCGATGATCCGCCCGAACGTGCCGGTCTTCGACTCGACCACCATGGAGTCTGCACAGCGCTTCGCGCCGCCGGCGATCCGGTGAGTGAGGTAGCGTTGCTTTTTGGGGTCGCGCAGCATCCGGCGACGGACCTCGGCGGAACTGTTCGGTGAGAGCGCCCGCTCGGTCGCGAGCAGGGCCAGAAGCCTCGCCGTCTCGACTGCGGTCATGGCCTGGCGGTTCTTGAACTCGCCGGACCGTGACGGGAGCCCGCCCTCGATGCTGTCGTCTCGCAGCAGTTGCGTGTCACGGCCGTGGAGATCGCCGTTGCCGTCATAGGTTGGGTGGATGCAGTGCAGGTCCTCGATGCCGAGCGTCGCCAGCCAGCGCTTCACCGCCAGTCGCTTGTCCCGAAACTCCTCGTACTGCTTCTGAGGGAGCGTCGGCCCCGCCGTGGTTTCGGTCAAGCGGCGTACGACCTTCTGAGTCGCTTTGTTGCTGCTGGCGTAGATCATTGCGTGGAGCTGGCGATCGAACTCGGGGTCGATCTCGAGCTGCCCCCGGTCCATCCACGCGTAGGCCGCCATGAGATAGACGAACTTCACGACGCTCGCAGGATAAACCGGGGTGTTGCCGTGGCGGTGCGCAAACCGCGGCCCGCCTTCGGCATCGAGGTCGATCACCGCCACACGGAGGCTGGACTCGGACAGCGAGGGCTCCGCAGCGACCAGACGGTCGATGGTCCGATCGAGCTGAGCTTGGAGGCTCGGTGAGGGGTGGATGGACTGGAGCCATTCCCGGTTCCCGGCCCCCGCCGCGGTCCCGGCGATGAGCAGCGCGACCGCAGCCAGCGATCGCGCGGTCTGCGAGCTACCCGATCGCCTTCCCACCGGCCGTAGTCTTCGATGGAACCGGCGGATCGTCAAGCGGCGGCGCCCGTTGTTCCGTTCGCTCTGCGCCGATAGAAGGCAAGGATCGTGGTTACCACAAGGAGTTTTTCCGTCGCTGCCCTCTCGTGGGGTGTTCTTTTCTGCTTGGTCGTGTCGATCGCCCCCAGCGGGGCGTTGGCGGCGACCGGGCACGGGCCACAGCTCGAACCAGCGACCCAGAAGGAGCTGAAGCGAAACTTCGCTCTCTGCTTGAGCAAGAAGAAGGGGCCGTACTCGCCCAACTTCTGCGTATGTCAGGACAACGCCAAGAAGCCGGTTCAGCTTCCCGATGGCCGCATCGTCAGCCCGTGCGGGCCCACGGCGAAGTTCTGTGCGGCCTACCGCACGGCATGGGCCGAAGTTCTCGCCAAGCACCGGATGTACATCGCCAATATCTTCTCCCGCGACCTTCAGGAGTGGGACACGTTCCCCGATCACCATGATCTGGTCCGGGGCTACATCCTCGAGAAGTTCTTCATCGATACCCACCCCGATCACAAACTGGCCGAGATGCGTGCCTACGGCGGCCTTTCGGGTGCGGAGTACGAGGCCCGCGATGCGCCGCTGTTCGCCGAGCGCTACCTCTCCGACCCATCCTTCGATGACGATCGACATCATTTGCTGGCGTACGAGCTGCAGCGCCGCTTCTTCGTGCGCGATGATCAAGGCCAGATCCAGACGATCCGGAACCTTGCGATCCAGATCTACGCGGCCGACCGGAACTTCAAGGCACTGCGTGACGCCACCCACAATCAGGTATCGGGGGCGCTGCTTCCGCGCCTCGAGGCCTATCGCAAGAAGATGCCGGCCGGGGGGGCGCGCAACAAACTCGATACACTGATCAGCGAGATCCGAAAGCTCACGTCGCTCGACGAGTCGGTCCTCACGCCCCAGATCAAGGCCATCGGGGATTCGTCCGTCCGCGAGACTCTCGAAGAAGCGCTGCCCACGAAGGATGCGGACTCGGTCGATTCGATCAGCGGGCTTGCGAAGATCATGGTGGACGCGCGCGAAGCCGTCCGCGCGGCAGAGGTCACGCCGGCCGATCGTCGTCGGCTCATCGACGTCTCGGTCACGGCCGCCGCCGTGATTCAGCGTCGAGGCTCGGACCTTCTGGCCTCGGGCCAGGAGATCACGGTACGCGAGAACCTGGAGCTGCTGGCGGCGCTCACGGATGCGGCCTACGGTGCGGGGCTCCTGACCGAACGGGAGTGGGAGGCCGCGACCGGCGATTTGCGCTCCGCCGCGTCAGAGAGCAGTCTCCCCCGCGCGGACCTCCAGAACGTCGTTCGCCGCGCCAAGCGCGTCGTGGAGTGGTCCCAGAGCGGCGTCATGCTCGCCTTCGAGGAGGTCTTGGGCCCCTGGACGTTCCTGCTGCCCTCGACCGCGTTCATCGCGGACGACGTGCTGCGGGGGTCGCCATTGCTCCTCTACGCCGGTTTCCTCGATCGTCTCGAGACGCACGCTTCGGGGACGGAGCCGATCCGGCACCGGGTCTTCGGTTCGGACGTGAGTTCCGACATTCGGGCGCTCAACCCGGGCCTCGCTGTCGGGACGCTTCGCGTCGACCCCAAGGCGGGTACCTACTCTCGTGAGGAGATCGTTGCGCTGCCGGAGACGCCGCCCGATCTGCAGCCGGCAGCGGGCATCCTGACGCAGGGCGAGGGCAACGTCGTGTCGCACGTGCAGCTGTTGGCCCGCGCGCTCGGCATTCCGAACGTCGTCCTCGCGGCGGGGCAGTTCAGACAGCTCGAAGAGCATGACGGAGAGGAGATCGTATTGATCGCGACTCCCGGTGGGCGCGTCCATATCGAGAGGCGGGCGGAGATCGATGCGGCCGAGGAGGCGGTCGTGAACGAGTTCGGCAAGAGCGCGGAGCGGTCTTCGGACGGCTCGCTGGGCACTGGCTCGAAGAAGCTGCACATCGATCACGAGCGGCTCGACGTAGAGTCAAAGCAGCCTCTCTCGCTTTCGGACATGCGTCGTAAGGACTCGGGTGTTCGCGCAGGCCCGAAGGCGTCGTTCCTGGGAGAGCTCCGCTACCTGTTCCCGGACAACGTCGCCCGCGGCGTCGTCGTGCCGTTCGGCGCGTACTACGCCCACTTTCAGAACGCGAAGGTCGCGGTGCCGAAGTCGCTGGCGGGAAAGGGGATCGCCGAGCAGGGCGCGCCACTCCCGGCGTTCGTCGAGCGCACCTACGCGACGTTCTTCGACGAGATGATCCCCGCCGGAACTTCGGAGAAGGAGCTCTCGGCGTGGATTCGTCCTCGTCTCGAGGTCATGCAGCATTCGCTCCGGGAGGAGCCCCTCGCACCGGATCTCGAGGTCGCAATTCGGGAACGGTTGAAGGAGCAGGGGTTGCTCGACCCGTCGGATCCGACACAGACCGTGGGCTGCTTCGTGCGAAGCGACACGAACGTCGAAGATCTGGACGACTTCAACGGTGCGGGACTGAACCTGACGTTGTTCAACCTCGGATCGCTCGACGACGTCTATGAGGGCATCAAGGAAGTATGGGCTTCGCCGTTCTCGTATCGCTCGTTCTCGTGGCGTCAGACGCTGATCGACGAGCCCATGTGGGTGCTGCCCTCGATCGTGATCCTCGAGTCGGTGCCATCGGAGAAGTCTGGAGTGCTCGTGACGGCCGACATCGAGACCGGTGATCAGACGAAGATGCTCGTCGCGACTTCGGAAGGCGTGGGCGGCGCCGTCGATGGCACGCCGGCCGAGACCCTGCTCTGGTCACCAGACGGGGTGGAGCTCGTAACGATGTTCAAGTCGCCCTGGCGTCGACTTTTGCAGCCCGGAGGAGGCAGCAAGGTCGTCGCGTCGACCGGCAGTTCGCACGTGCTTTCCGAAGATGAGCTCGAGGAGCTGATCGATGCGGCTCAGGAGATCCGCGACGAGCTCGAGCCGGCAACCGACCCGAGTGGGCGTGCGATGCCGTGGGACATCGAGTTCGGCTTTGCCAATGGACACCTCTGGTTGTTCCAGACGCGTCCGTTCGTTGGAAACGAGGAGTTGAAGAACATGCCGGCGCTCGCAGCACTCGACGGAGAGAAGCCCGGTGGGACGGATTCGATTTCTCTCGAGGAGGTAGTGCGATGAGGATCTTGTCTCTGCGGATGGTCGTCTGGCTGGTCGCCGGCGTCCTTCTTTGGGCGCCGCCGGCGCTTGGCGATGAGGTGGGGGGCGGCGACATCGAGCTCTACCCGACGCGCAAGGAGGGACAGGTCGAAGAGCCGCCGGCCTACGGTGTGCCCTACGACAAGTACGAGCCGTCCTTCTACACCGGATTTGCCCCGCGCTCGCTCGACTCGGAGCGCGTGCATCTCCACCTGGGTCGGGGCAACCAGCTTCGCGTGACGGAGGTTCTGTCCGACGAGGTCATCGACGCGTATGTCCGCGACCTCGCGCATCGAAGGAAGACCTATTTGGGTCTTGCTGCGAAGAAGCGAATCGTTCTCACGCAGAACACCTCGTTCGACGAGTTCGAGACGCGGTTAGATCAGGTTGACGTCGACAGGCTCGCGGAGCAGGAAGCGGAGCTCTCCAAAGAGCAGCTCCGCGCACGCAATCTCGCGTTGATGGATACGCTCAACCCTGGGCGCGTTTTCCGCATTCAGATGCCGATCGCGGATCTCACACGTCGCTGGCTCGGGCGGGTTCATTCGGAAGACGCCAAGAAGATGGGGGAGCGCCGCCGCCTCGAGCTGCTGAACGGCCTCCTTCCAACGCGGCTCTGGAAGGCGAAGATCGACGGCGAGACCACGAAGGAACTAACGGCGCTGGTGAAGCTGGGGCTCGAGCAGACCGGCCCCTCAGCTGAGTTTCAAGCCGCGTACGTCACCCTGCTCGAACGTGTGAGTGGTGGCATCTACCCCAGGAAGGGTGAGTCGCTTGGGTTCGTCGAGTTCACGGCGATCTATCCGGTTGGTAGTTTCAACGAGTTTACGGAGTACCGCGGGCGCAAGATTCCGATGTACCCAACTCCCGGTCGTCGATCCCTCACGACGCATCAACGCACAAAGACGGTCGACCACATTCCAGACAAGGCGGTGTACGGCTACTTCCCGTGGATCCCGTACATGCACGTCGGTGATAGGCTCCATAATTCCTTTCACACGCTGTGGTGGAAGATGGAGCCGCCGAAGACCTCGTTCTTGCCCAAGGACTGGCACGACATCGACCGAGGCCGTCGCGGCGACGGGGACTATCGCTATCTCTGGTTGTTGTCGCGCGGCCCGATGTCTCATGGGTGTACTCACGTCAACGCGGGCCACATTTCGGAGCTCCGCCAGGTGATGCCCTCGGAGACGAAGCTGCTGTACGAGATCGATACATTCTTGAACAAGTCTCACCTGTACGACGTGTTCGATATCGATGGAGACGGCACCCCGGAGGTCATGGGGGTGCGCTACTTCATTGCTTTTTCGTTGAAGAACAAGAAGGCGCACAAGCTCCGGGTGCGAAACGAACGCAAGGCGTTCTACGACTGGCTCTACGGTGGCGAGTTGAAGTACCGGGCCGATGGGACACCGTACTTCGCGTCGGTGCGCGACGGCCAGTTCGTCGGTCGTACGGCGATCGACGGCTTCGAGTACGAGGACATCAATCTCTACGAGGCCGAGTATGAGGCCGAGCGGATTCAGTTCTATCGGATGATCGACATTCGATTCGCCCGAGAGATGCGCAAAATCGGCGTGCACTACCCCTTCCCCGAAAAGAAGGCCGGCTGAGCCGTACGCGTGCTTCAAACAGCAACGAATCTCTTCCCGGTCTGGGTCTTGGTCGCCGGGGGGTTGGCGCTCGTCCATCCGCCGCTCTTCACGTGGTTCCGAGGGCCACTCATCGTTTGGGGCCTCGCGGTGATCATGCTGGGGATGGGGATTACACTTTCGTTCGCCGACTTCCGTAAGGTTTTGCAGGTTCCTCGGCCCGTGGCGCTCGGGTTCGTGAGCCAGTTCCTCGTCATGCCGTGTCTCGCCTGGGCAATCGCACAAGCCCAATCGCTCGAGACGCCGTTTGCGGTGGGGTTGATCCTCACGGGGGCCTGCCCGGGTGGCACGGCCTCGAACGTCGTCACGTACATTGCGCGCGCGAACCTGCCGCTCTCGGTGTTGATGACGATGTGTTCGACGATGGGCGCGATCGTGCTCACTCCACTCCTCACGAAGTGGCTCGCGGGTACGATGGTTCCCGTAGACGCGTGGGGGCTCTTTCTGAGCACGGTCCAGGTCGTGTTGTTGCCGGTGTTCCTAGGAATCATCCTGAACCACTTCGCGCCGCGCCTCGTAGGCTTTGTGCAGCCCGCGTCTCCTCTGGTGGCGGTCGTTGCGATCGTGCTGATCGTGGCGAGCGTGATCGGACAAAGTGCCGACGCCATCCTCGGCTCGGGGATGGCGCTCGTCTCCTCGGTCTTGCTCCTACACTCGGGCGGTTTCCTGCTTGGCTACATGCTGGCGAAGGTCTTCGGTTACGAGGAGTCGATTCGTCGCACGGTTTCGATCGAGGTGGGTATGCAGAACTCCGGCTTGGCAGTCGTGCTCGCGCGCCAACACTTCGCGAACCCGCTCACTGCGGTGCCGGGCGCGATCTCGAGCGTCGTGCACTCGGTGTTCGGGAGTTTCCTCGCCGCACGCTGGCGCCGCGGGGCGCACTAGCGGGTTGTTAGAAAGCTCCTCCCGTCGCCAGGTAGGTCCCTTCGACCCGATCCCCGTGTTGCGAAAACTAGCCAGGGTGCCCGACGATCGCGTCGTCTTCGCCTTGGCCTCGGGTGCGAAGGGACGCACCTGGCTCGGTCCGAAACTTTCCAACAACCTGCTAGTGCACCGCCGTCGACATAGGGTTAACGGATTGCCGTCTATCGGCGTTCGTCGCAAGGAACGGCGACGCAGGAAT
>JAJCZO010000323.1 GCA_029262355.1 Deltaproteobacteria bacterium | reverse complement strand
GGGGCGCCCCCCCCCCCCCCCCCCCCCCCCCCCCCCCCGGCCGCCCCCCCCCCCCCGGGGCAGGCAGGCGTCGAGGACGCGCGGCGTAGCCGTCAGGGGCCTGAACGACCCCTGACGGCACAGACCGGAGCGCTACTTCTTCGGGATACTGATGGTGACGGTCTTCACCGAGCCGGTGAAGTCCGAATCCTCGACATCCGCGAAGACCAAATCCGCCGACTGGGTAGTCTCGTCCCGACCAACATCTGCGGTTTCATCGGCCGAATACAACGCCGGCTGCGTCTTCTCGACCCTGCCTTCGGCGACTTTCGCGCCGTCCACGTAGAGCGTCGCCAGACCGCCCTTGCCGGTGCCGCCGCCATCGTAGTCGAACTGCAGTTTGATCTCGGCACTCCCGCCGGTGATCGCCTTGGGCGATGCGATCGTGTAGCGCTCCAGACCGAACCAGTTGTAGGTATAGGCGGGTTTGCCACCGTCCATGTACAACGCCCAGCCGCCGAACTTCCCGCCCTGGGTAAGGATGACACCGCGGTCATTCCCCGTCAGTTCAACTTCAGCGACGATGGTCTTCGAGCGATTCTTCTCGTTGATGAAGGTGTTCTCGAGAATACCCGTCATGCCATCGGCCAGCGTGAGGCTGGTCCGGTCTCCCATCAGATCGGGGCGGCCCGCCTGCGCGGCGTTGAAGCGCTCGTACAGTCGATCGTCCAACGGATACACGTGGTTCGCGATCGCTTCCTCGTCGAACAGCTTCTGCAGTTCCTTCAGCTTGGCGGGGTTCTTCGCCGCGAGATCCTCGGTAAGGCTGAAGTCCTCCGAGGTGTTGTAGAGTTCCCAAACATCGTCCTGCAGCGTGTGCTCCACTTTGTCGCGCCACGGTGCACGGTGGACGACACGAGCCAACCAGCCGTCGTGGTAGATCGCGCGGTTGCCGAACATCTCGAAGTACTGCGTCGTATGACGGTCCGGTGCGTCGGCATCCTTGGCCGCATACAGCATGCTCACGCCGGACAACGGGATCTGCGGCACGCCGTTCACGGACTTCGGTTGTGGCAGCCCGATGGCCTCGAGCACGGTAGCCGCCACATCATTCACGTGATGGAACTGGCTGCGGACTTCGCCTTTCGCCTGGAAACCCTTGGGCCAGTGCATCACCATGCCGTTGCGCGTGCCGCCAAAGTCAGCCGCCATCTGCTTGGTCCACGTGAACGGCGCGTCCGTTGCCACCGCCCAGGCCGCCGAGAAATGCGGGAACGAATCGGGGCCGCCCCAGTCGTCGGCACGTTTCAGCATGCTCTCCGTCGTTTCGGCATCGAAGATGCCGTTCAGATGGATCAACTCGTTGTAGGTGCCCGTGAGACCACCTTCACCGCTCGAGCCGTTGTCGCCCATGATGTAGATGAACAGAGTGTTGTCGAGCACGCCGATCTCATCGATCGCGTCCACCAGCCGGCCGACCTGATGGTCGGTATGTTCCGCGAAGCCTGCAAACGTCTCCATCTGGAGCGCAAAGAGTTTGCGCTCCGCGTCGCTGAGCGACTCCCACGCTTTGATGTCTTTCGGCATGGGCGCGAGCTTGGCGTTCGCGGGGATGATGCCCTGTGCTTTCTGGCGCTCAAAGGTCGCCTGGCGATAGGCCAGCCAGCCATCATCGAACTTACCCTTGTACTTCTCGATGAATTCCTTCGGCACATGATGCGGCGCGTGAGTTGCGCCGGGCGCGTAGTAGATCATGAACGGCTTGTCCGGCGTCATGGCGTGCTGAAACTTGACCCATTCAATCGCTTCATCGGTCATGTCGGTGGTGAAGTGATATTCCGGGTCATCCTTCTTGGGCACCGTCGTCACACCATCGAAAATGACCGGATCCCATTGGTTGGTTTCACCGCCGATGAAGCCATAGAACTTGTCGAAGCCGGAGTGGGTCGGCCAGCGGAAGTAGGGCCCCGAGACCGACACTTCCCAGGTCGGCGTTTCATGCCATTTGCCGAAAGCGGCGGTGCTGTAGCCGTTCTGACGCAGCGTCTCGGCGAAGTACTTGGCATTGTTCGGTCGCTCGCCCTGATTGCCGTAGAATCCGGTAGCGACTTCCATCACCGAGCCCACGTTCACTTCATGATGATTGCGCCCGGAAAGCAGGGAAGCCCGCGTCGGGGAGCACAGCGCCGTGGTGTGGAAACGATTGAACCGCAGCCCGTCGTCGGCAAGACGCTCGAACGTAGGCGTTGCGATAGCGCCGCCAAAAGTCTCTGTTGCGCCGAAACCGATGTCATCGACCAGCACGATGACCACGTTCGGAGATCCCTCAGGCGCCTTGACCTCGAACCGCTCGGGCTTGGTCGCGTTCCGGGCGTCCATCACGGTAACGACCGTGGGCGGCGGCGGCTGAATCGGCAGTACCGTGCGATCCACTTTGTACGGAGCCGCAGCAGCCTGTGCCGACGATTCCGCGGGCCCGGTTGATCCGTTGACGCCCATGACGAATGCTACGGCGATCGCGGCGAGCAACAGTCTCGTTCTCACTTCAACTCCTCCTAGTGTACGTCTTCAAAGACGTCGTGGGGCCTACGCTTGAAGTCTAACAGACACTTCTGAAAGATGGATCCTCAGATGGTCCTCGCAGCCCGCCCACAACGGGGGGAAAACGGGGGAGGAGGAACCTAGTGCACTAGGCACCGGGCAGCACGCGCAGATCGCGGGCGCGCTCTACGGCCGAACGACGGTCGCCCACGTCGAGCTTCGGATAGAGCCCCTTCAAGTGCGACTTCACGGTCGCCGGCGAGATGACGAGGCGTGCGGCGATCTCCTTGTCGCGGAGCCGGTCCGCCAGGAGCTCGAGAATATCGAGTTCTCGGTTCGTGAGCTCGTGAACGACGCCGCTCGGGCGGTCACCGGACCTCTCAGCCGAACCGGCAGCCGCGAGAATCCGCTCGACGTGGTCGCGAGTCGCTCGCATCACCGGCGCGCGCGAAAGAAGGCCGAGCATCGGCTCGCCCAGATCCAAGAAGGGGCGCAAGGCACTCCCCCGAGCGGTCAGCGCCAACGCCTCGGAGAGGCTCTCGAACGCCCCCCGCTCGTCGCTGCGAGCATCCAGCACCACCGCCTCGAGCGCGATCGCGTCGGCCAGCCGTCGCTGATCGTTGGTGGCTGTCGTCCATTCCCGCAAGCGCCTCACGACCTCGAGCGCCGCATCGCGGCTCGCCGGGGTCTCCTCTGCGAGGTGCACCTTGGCCAACGTGAAGCCGGCGTGGTGAAAGTAGGGGAAAGGGTACAGCCCACCGAACCGCGCCTGCCGGCCCCAGGAGATTGCCTCGGAAACATGTCCGGCGCGAAGAGCGAGCTCGACTTCAAACGCCCGCGCCTCCAACTCGAAGTCTAGATGTCCACGCTCGAGGAGGTGGATCGCGATCGTGTCGATCGCCTCTCGCGCCGCGTCCAGCTGACCCGCGGCCGCTCGCGTCGCTGCGAGCGCAAAGCCGCACTGCAACAACCACCCCTTCCGCGCCGAATCACGATCACGCACCAGGCGCGCGCCGATCACTCCACCGAGAAGGTCTTCCGCCGTCTGCTCGCGCCCGACGTCCTCGTCGTCGATGACTTCGCCCTGCGCCGCCTCGACGCCGAGCAGTCCAGCGACTTCTACGAGGTCGTCCTCGAGCGACATCGCGCCGGGCGTCAACGACGCCTGACGTCCAACCGAACCATCGACGAGTGGATCCCACTCTTCGACGATCCCATCCTCGCTCAGAGCGCCATCGACCGCCTCGCCCACAACGCCTACCAGGTCGTCCTCGAAGGCGAGAGCTACCGCAAGCGACAGCGGCCCGGCGAACCCCAATCCGAGAACCGACCCGCCCGAACTACTCCGAAGAGGCGTCGGCGGAGGCTTCACTGATGACGGAGAACGCGATCGTGCTATGAACTGACTCGGTCTCGGCACCCTGGGTCATGCTCGTGAGAAATGCCCGGGTCATCCTCGTGAGAAGTGACAAAAAGAGCGCCTCTCGCGCTCTGCCGCGCAGACTCCTAGCGCCAAGACCCCGGTTTACAATTCCTATCCGCTTTCAACTGCTCCGCATCGCAACCAGGCGACTTTCTTCAGGAATTCTCATGTCGCAATGGAGCCCCACCCTATTGAATTCCGATTACAGCCAAGTCTTCAGAAGGAAAAAGGACGAATTCAGAAGTCGCACCATCGAGACGAAGTTGGCGTAGTGGCTGATAATCCGGATCTTCAAAAAAACTCATCGCTGCACTTCTATCGGGAAATTCTACCAAAATTACGTTTGTGGGTAGCGCCCGAGCACCCTCAATCTTCTCCATCCGTATCGTCCGGCTGAGTACGATTCCACCGTGCTTCCCGATGAATTGATTGATCTTTTCCAGGTACTCTTCAACCCAGTCTTGATGCTTCAAGGTGATTTCACCGTATGCGTAGTAGGTCATCAGCTATCTCCAAAATTTTCGTACTTGCTGCGAGAGCACTAGAAGCTTGATTCAATACCTCCGTGCTGGCCGATTCGCTCATCCACCTATGCCGCGAGCCGATAGTCATGGTGTAGACCACCGAAGACGGGCGTGGCGATCACGCCGTCCGTCGACCCGAAACCCGGAGAAACTGACTCGCAGTCCGGTCTCGAACGTGCCATCAGCACACGTCATGAGAGTGGAAACCGGTCTTCCCATCGCCGATTGGCGCAAAGTCGGCCCCGCGGCAGCCGCGGCGGAAGCAGCAGGCTTCGACGGCGTCATGAGTTTCGAAATCCAGCACGATCCGTTTGCACCCCTGGCGTTTGCCGCGTTGGCCACTGAGCGCGTGCGACTCGGGACGGCGATCGCCGTCTGCTTTCCCCGCAGCCCGATGGTCACCGCAAACACGGCATGGGACCTGCACGTCCACTCGAAGGGCCGGTTCACTCTGGGCCTCGGCACCCAAGTAAAGGGACACAACGAGCGCCGATTCAGCGTGCCGTGGTCTCCGCCCCTGCCCCGACTCCGCGAGTACGTAGAGTCGCTTCGTGCGATCTGGCGCTGCTGGGAGAACGGCGAGAAGCTCGACTACCAGGGCGAGCACTACCGCTTCACCTTGATGACGCCAGAGTTTTGCCCCCCGCCATCGGGACTACCTGCGATCCCCATCAGTATCGCCGCGGTTCGACCTGCGATGATGAAGCTCGCAGGTCGCGTCTGCGACGGAGTACGCCTGCACGGGTTCGCGACGAAGAAGTACATTGATGAGGTTGCGATGCCTCAGGTCGAGGCGGGACTCGCGAAGGCGGACCGCGCACGCGAGTCGTTCGAGGTATGGGGCGGCGGCTTCGTCGTCACCGGCAAGGACGAGGCGGCCCTCGCCAAGGGCCGCGAGCAGATCCGGTATCGCGTGGCCTTCTATGGCTCCACGCGCAGCTACCACCCGGTTCTCGACGTGCACGGCTGGGGAGACCTGGGCATGAAGCTCCACGCCATGTCCAAGGAGGGTAGGTGGAAGGAGATGGCGGCCGAGGTGCCCGACGACGTGCTCGACACGTTCGCCGTCACGGCACCCTATCCCGATCTCGCGCGGAAGATCGAAGAGCGCTTCGGTGGCGTGACCGACAGCCTCACGCTCGGCACGCCCACCGACATCCCAGAAGGCCCGGCCCGCGAACTCCTGCAGGACATTCAGCGGATCGAAAGCCGGTTCAAGGGCTTTCCGACCGGCTGGTAACCCGCCCGCCGGTCAGTGGTTGGAGTGCCGCAAGCGTTCGACGAGACCGCTCGCCGCGCCCATCAGAGCGTCGCGGTCACCCGACCCGAGGCCGGCAACGTCGATCTCCTCCAGCCGCCCGACCAAGCGGTGGATTCCGCTGCCCCCTCCGAACAGGGAGGCGGTGCCCGAACGGAAGCGCGCATCCAGCTGTCGACCGGCGAGGTCCTCCGCGCCCCCCCCACCGTTCGCCTCGATCTGCTCGAGCGCCTCCTTGGCACGCGCCAGCGCTTCGGCGGTTCCGGGGGCGGTCGTCGCCTCCGCAGCGGGCGCCTCGGTCCGCTCTTCGCTCTCTCCCCAGGGAAACGACGGGATCGGGGGAAGCCAGCTGACGGCCAGGTCGTAGGCCCAGGTGCACAAATCCGGGATCATTGCGCTCCCCTAACAAAACCACTCGGCAATGGCCGCACACCAAACATTCGCGCCAGAGCGGCATACCATGCCGCCCGAAGCCGACTCCCTACGAGCAGAGGAACGAGGGTACCGACGGCGACGGCCGCAAACGCCGCAGCGAGGCAGCCGGCCAGCCCAGAGAGTCAGCCGTCTGCCGGCGCAGAATCCGGCCTTGCGTCACGAAAGATCTGCAGCCCCTCGAAGAAAACCCAGATGTCGCAGACGAGGACGACGCCTCCGATCGCGATCAGAAGCCATCTTTCGGTCTCGATGTAGGCGCGCAGCTCGCCGAGCATCGCGAGCAAAGTAGCCGTGGCAACGAACACCATCGGCACGAACGTATAGACCACCGGTCGGCCGAGTCGGCGCAGCCAGACCGAGACCAAGAGCAACGTCACGCTCGCCAGAAGCTGATTCGTCGTACCAAAGAGCGGCCACAGAATGAGCCCCCCCTTCCCACCCGCCTGCGTGAGCGCGAGAACCAGCGCCAATGCGATCCCGGTGGCGCCCCCAACGAAGCGATTCGTCAGCGGACGAATCCCGTAGGTCTCGCCCAGCTCTCCGATCACCAGACGCTGGATCCGGGCGCCCGTATCGAGCGAGGTCGCCGCGAACGCGATCACGACGACGGCCATGAACGTCTCCGCCGCCGCCGCAGGAATCCCCAGCGCCGCGACGAAATGCCCGCTCCCCTCGACGAACGCGCCGAGCTTCGCCGGCAGCCCCTGCGCTGCTCCCCAACTCGAGTAGTGCGCGTACCACTCTTCGGTCGACGCAAAACCGGCGGTGGTCGCCAGAACCGCAAGGATGCCGAGTGCTCCCTCGCCGAGCATCCCGCCGTACCCGATCGGCCGCGCATCGCTCATGCAGGCGAGCTGCTTCGACGTCGTGCCGGAGGAAACGAGACCGTGAAAACCCGAGATCGCCCCACACGCGATCGTGATGAAGAGAAACGGCAGCATCGACGGCGCGCCCTCGGGCGACGGATTGAAGGCCGGCGCCGCGACGGTCGGCTGGAGTACCAGAAGGCCGAGAGAGAGAAGTACCAGGGCGGTCACGAGTTGATGGGAATTGATGTAATCGCGCGGCTGCAACAACATCCACACCGGCAATACCGATGCGACGAAGCAGTAGATCAACAGAATCCACACCCACTGCAGGACCGAAAGGGTGGCAATCGCCGGAAACGCCTCGACGAAGGCATCCCCGTAGAAGACACAGACCAGCAAGACGGCGTAGGCGACCAGAGACGGAACCAACGCCGGCAAGCCTCGGCGGTGCACGAGCCAACCGAGAACGAGCGCGATCACGATCTGCACGTTGATCGGCAGAATCGCGCCCGGGTACGACACGAACAGAGTGCCGATGATGAAGGCAAACACGGCCAGAACGATCCAGATCAGAAGTGAGATGATCAGCAGGAAGAGCGTCCGAATTCGATCGTTCAGTACGACGCCAGAGATGTCGCCGATCGACCGCCCCTGGTGACGTGCGCTCAGCACGAGAGCCGAGAAGTCGTGCACGGCCCCCATCATCACCGTGCCGACCGTCACCCAGATGAGTGCCGGCACCCAGCCCCAGATCACCGCGAGCGCGGGTCCGACGATCGGGGCCGCACCGGCGATCGACGTGTAGTGATGCCCCCAGAGAATACCCAGCCGGGTAGGAACGTAGTCGACGCCGTCTTCCAGCTCGTGGGCCGGAACGGGCTCGTCGGCTCGCAATTGAAACACCCGGTCTGCCAGAAATCGGGAGTAGTAGCGGTACCCCAGGATGAAGATCGAGAAGGTGATCCCGGCCAGCAGAGCAGCGTTCATCCTGCGCTCCTATGTTCGGCGTGGTCGGGGGTCAACCGGACGGAACGTGCGAGCACGCGTCAGGCCAGCATGCCGCCGTCGACGCGGAGCTCGGCGCCATTCACGTGCGCCGCTTCGGTCGACCCGAGGAACGCAATGGTGTCGGCAACCACCTCGGGGCCTCGGAACTCGTCATAGAACATCGACTTCCTGAGCAGCTTCTGGTCGACGCCCTCCGGAAACGAGAACTGATCGATCATGGGTGTTCCGACCGCCCCGGGGCACACCGCGTTCACGCGCAGGCCCTGCCGCCCGTACTCCACCGCCAGGCACTTCGTCAGGGAAAGGACACCCCCCTTGGAGGCGGAATACGCCGCCGTCCAACAGTGCGAGCCGAGCGCGGCGGTCGACGACGTGTTCACGATCGCCGCGTCGCCCGGATGCGCGAGCAGGTGGGGAATCGCCTCGCGACACATCAGAAACGAGCCCGTCAGATTGATCTGGATCACGCGGTTCCAGTCATCCAGAGAGAGCTCATGTGCGTTGTCGAAGCGCAGAACGCCGCCAACGTTGGCCAGGAGATGCAGCCCGCCGTACACCGAAACGGCGGTGGCAATCGCCGCCTTGACCGCGGCCTCGTCGGAGACGTCACAGCGCACCGCCGTCGCGGCACCCCCCGCGCCCTCGATCGACGCCACCGTCTCCTCCAGCCCGGCTTCATTGACATCCGCGCACACCACCGCGCCGCCCTCGCGCGCGATGCGCTGGGCGGTGGCACGACCGATTCCTGAGGCAGCGCCCGTGACGACGGCCGAACGACCTGCGTATCGATTGCTCATCGGCCCTAGGCTCGCATTGCCGAGTGCTCCGGCGCAATGCCGCGACCTCGGCGACTCGGAGCTGAATCCCGCCATCACGGCCCAGCGTCCCCCAGCCACCGCATGACCCCGTCGACCAGGGAAGTGGACGAGCTGATCACGAGCAACGCGAGCACGAAGCGTCGGAAGGTCTCGGGGCTGAAACGGGGCAAGAGTCGACCTCCCAGCCAGTGACCGACCAGCAACGCTGGGAATGCGATCGCCGAACGGCTGAGCGACTGGCCGTCGACGACGCCAGCCCAAACCAACATCGAGAGTGACACCACACCGTTGAGCATGAAGAACGTCGAGATCGCGGCTCGGAAGACCTCCGGTGGATGCCGCAGCGCTTGGAGGAACAGAACGACCGGCGGGCCGTTGATCGCGATGCTCGTGCTGAGGACGCCCGACACGAGACCGACGGCGAAGGTTCCTCGCCGACCGGCGGCGTGCAGCGTGAGCCCGGCTCCGATCGCGGTCGCCATCAGGATGGACACGATGCCGACCGCGATTCGCAGGACATCACCGGAAACCCAGAGCAACAGCGCGATGCCCAGGGGCATCGCGCACACACTGCCCGCCAACAGATACCGCACCGTCGGCCACGGGGCGTGCCCGTGCACCGACCGCGCGACCAGAGCAACGTTCACGAAGCTCAGCACCGCCACCGTACCCACCGCGTCTGCGACCGGCAAAACGGTCACGTAGAACGGCACGGCAATCAGCGCGAAGCCGAAGCCGGCGACCGTCTGGGCGGTCGCGGCGAGCAGCGTGGCGCCGACGACGACGAGAGCCTCGGTCAATCGCCGAGACCGCTGAAGCGAAGGAACGCGCCACCGAGGAGGGCCTTCGCATCACGCTCCACGTCCAACCGGGAGACGCCGAGGCCCGATTCGGCGAGCTCGCGGTAGTGGTTGGTGAGCACTTGTCCCACGACCGCACGCGCCGCGTCCCACGTCGAGATGAGCTGGTCCAGGACGCGCGCTCGCGAGACAAACGGCGTGAACGTCGCGCCGAGCGATGCCAGCCGATCACCGAGGAGCTCGCGTGCCGCGGGCGCATCGGCCCGCGCGCCGACGCCGGCCGGATGCAGATTCGGAAACACGCTCGCCTGAGCGGTGACCTCTTCGTCGTTGGCGGCCGCCACGGCGGTCAACACAACGCGCCCATCGGTCGAACGACGCAGGAGATTCTCGAGCGGCCCCAGATCGGCAGGGCGCCGCACGAAGCCCGCGTGGCGCAGCTCGGGATTCACGTGAGGCACCTCGCCCACGACGACTCCAAGCGGCCGCCCGAGCCGCTCACACTCGGGCAAGACCGCGACCTCGAGCAGACGCGCCGCCGGACCGGAGTGCGGGAAACGAAAGGAAGCCGGCAGCGCCACCGACAGGCTCACTGGATCGACCCGCTCAGACCACTCCTCCAGAAAGCGGCTCACCTCGGCGCCGGTGTCCCCACCGAAGTCCAGTGCCACCCGATAGTCCCACTCCGCGAGTCTTCGCACGGCCACCGGCCAATCGAACAACAGCGTGTCCAGCCGCAGGCTCATCCGAAAGCGCTCGTCGATCGGAAACCGCTTGAGCCACCGGCGACGCTCCACCTCCTCGAACGGATCCGCCACCGCCACGACCGAGTCGACGCCGGCCACTTCCAAGATACGGTCGACGAGCCAATCGGGCCGCTTCTCCGCAAACCAGCGACGGATCTTCGCCTGGTCGCTGCGCTTGGGCGTGAGGCCCAAGCCACGGAGGCTCGCAAGTACACCGCGCGCGGCCGTCGACAGCGGCGCGCGCTCTACGAAGAGGTGGCGCCACAGCAGCTCGGAACGCTTCTCGGCCGTCAAGTGCCAGAATCGTTGGTAGGTCATCTCCAGGCTGCGAACGGCCTCCGCCACCAGGCGCGTGTCGTTCAGGAGGTCGTCGATTCCCGCGCGACGTAGACTCGCGATCGCAGGCTGCCGCAGTGTCGTGACTGGATCGACAACAGCCACGCTGCGCACCGCTTTTTCGACCGCCGCTGCAACTGAGGATCGTCGCAGCGCCGGCGCCATCGGGGCCGCCTTCGGACGCCTCATTGCGGCCGCTTGTACCCCACCCGAGACCGTCCTCAAAACGCCCGACGAGAGCCCCGAGGTGCAGGGTTATCGGAGCGAGTACTCCTTCATCTTCTTCTGCAACATCGAGCGCGACAGCCCCAGAGCCTCCGCGGCGCGCGACACGTTCCCACCCAGGGCATCGAGAACAGAGCGGATGTGGCGGGCCTCGAACAGAGCCCGCGCCTCACGGAGATCATGGCCCGGCCCGTCAGTGGCACGAACGCTCGGTGATGACTCCGCGCCCGCGCCAGCACCCGTCAAGCGCCGCGACAAATGCCGCAGACCGATCACATCACCCTCGCGAGCGAGGGCAACCGAGCGCTCCACCTCGTTCTGCAGTTGGCGAACGTTCCCCGGCCATTGTGCATCGACGAACAATTGCAGGGCTTCGGCTTCGATCCCATCGATCCGCCGACCGTGCCCCGCCGCAGCGCTGTCGAGGAAATGGGCCACGAAATGCGGGATGTCTTCTCGACGCTCCTCGAGGTTGGGCAATTGAATCGGGAAACCCGCAAGGCGGTAATAGAGGTCTGCGCGCATCCGATCACTCTCGACTTCCGCCTCGAGGTCGCGATTCGTCGCCGAGATGACCCGAACATCGACCGGACGAGGCCGGGTATCGCCAACCGGAACGATCTCGTTCTCCTGCAACACCCGTAGGAGCTTCGGTTGCATGGAAAGCGGCATCTCGCCGATCTCGTCGAGGAAAATCGTGCCGCCCGCCGCCGCCTCGAACAGCCCTTTGCGGTCCTGCGTGGCCCCCGTGAACGCGCCCTTGCGGTGGCCGAACAGCTCGCTCTCGAGCAGAGACTCCGGCAACGCCGCGCAGTTCACCGCCACGAAGGCTCCCGATGCACGGGCGCTAGCCTTGTGAATCCCGCGCGCGACGAGTTCCTTGCCCGTGCCGGTCTCGCCCTCGACCAGAACGGCGATCGGCGACCCCGCCGCACTCTCCATCAAGGAGAAGACCTCGCGCATCGCCGGCGCCGAGCCGACGATCTCGTCGAAGCCGTCGCGACGTGCCGCATCGCGGCGCAGAGCGCCGACCTCGGCCCGAAGCCCCTCTTCGCGGTCACGGAGAGCCTCGTAGAGTCGGGCGTTCTCGATCGTCACCGAGACACCGCTCGCCATGGCGACGAGCATCTTGAGATCGTCGTCGGAAAAGTCGGGGGCGCCCATCGCCCGAACAGCCGAAAGGACGCCCGCGATGCCCTGTCGAGAGCGGAGCGGTGCGAGAATCATCGGGCCCGTCTTGAACCCCGTCGCGCGGTCGGCGGCATCGTCGAAGCGCGGGTCGGAAGATGCGTCCGACACACGCAGCGGCTCTCCGGTCCGGATGACGTCTCCGCCCAGGCCTTGTGAGGCGGGCATCCGATGGCCGCTGAGCCGAGAGGCCGTCTCGGGATCGCTATCCGCGACGAACGGGAAGTAGAGTTCATTGCGATTCTCGTCGAGGAGCATGACGGAGGACCCAGCGGCATCGAGCACTTCCCGACTCTTGGTGATCACCAACGGGATCAGCTCGGCCAACTCCGTCCGCGCGGCGAAGGCGAGGCTCACTTCATACAACAGAGCCAGCCGCCCATCGTTCTCGAGTGATTGCCGCGACACCCCGGAACCTTTACCCGATCGAACGCACGTCCCAAATGGCCGGAAAGAGCCGCCGGGTTGCCGCGGGCGGCGGCAGGCGGTAGCGATCGAATCGGAGGGGCACTGTTCATGGGTATCGAGATTCGTCGCGCACGCCAGGAGGACACCGCATTCATCGCATGGGTTCAGCTCGCGGCGGCCCGCTCCCACGTTCCGGTGGGCTTCTTCGACCTCGCCTTCCCTGGGGAAGAAGAGGCGCGCCTCGCGCTGATCGAGCGCGTCTGCTCCACGGAGACGTTGTCGATGTGCCACTGGTCGGGGTTCCTGGTTGCCGACGTCGACGGGCAGCCCGCCGCCGGGCTGTCGGGGTACGAGCCGACCAAGCGGGGCACCGACACGTTTGCCGCCGCGATGCTGGAGGGGCTCGGTGGCGCTGGCTGGAGCCCCGAGGACGTCGACGGCGTCTTTGGCCGCATGATGCCGTTTCTAAAATGTGCCCCCGAGTCGCCGGACGACGCGTGGGTCGTCGAGTGGGTCGCGACGAAGCCCGACTTCCGCGGGCGCGGGCTGGTCCGCTCCCTGCTCGCCAAGATCCTCCAAGAGGGCCGCGACAAGGGCTATCGCCGCGCCCAGATCTCGCTCCTGATCGGGAATCACCCGGCCCAGCACGCCTACGAGAGCGCGGGATTCAAGGCCGTGGACGAGAAGCGCCACCCTGAATTCGAGACGGCATTCGGGAGTCCCGGGACTCTGCGGATGCTGCGAGACCTCTAGCAGGTTGTTGAAAAGCTCCGGACCGAGCCAGGTGCGTCCATTCGACCCGAGGCCAAGGCGCGAAAACGACGCGATAGTCGGGCACTCTCGCTAGTTTTCGCAACGCGGGGATCGGGTCGAAGGGGCGTGCCTGGCGA
>JAJCZO010000322.1 GCA_029262355.1 Deltaproteobacteria bacterium | reverse complement strand
CGCTCGCTCGCAGAATCCACAGCCAATTACAGCGTGCTTGAAGGCTTCGCCTATGGGAGATTCCTCAGCCAACTGGCTCTTGTTCGGGCGTCACGTGCCCTCGACGACACGGTTGGCTTGGAGACGATCGACCCTGTCGTTGAGGGCCTTCGGGGCACGGGCCAGCAGCATGGCTTAGCTATCGCTCTACTTGAGCGTGCTTCAATCAAGAGGGCCTACGGTGACCACCCAGGAGCCTGGGACGACGTCTCCAGCGCCTATGATCTTGCTGATTTCGGAGAGATGGACGTCGTCCTAGCCGACGTTCACCTTGAGTCAGCGCGCATGCATTTGGCAAAGGAAGAATGGCGCGAGGCGTCGGCAGCCTCCGCAAAGGCCCGCCGTTTGATCGACTCGCAGGGCCTCGAAGCTCGGCGAGCACCACTGACCGAACTGCAAGCTAGGATTCCCACAAGAATACCAACCAGGTACGATATCGTTGCCGAGCGTCGCGAGCCGCCCTCACTCCTGGAGGCCATCGAGGTTGAGGTGCAAGGCAAACAGATGCGGGAGATGAAGGTAGCCATGGAGGATGAGATGCCCGAGGTCTGGGCGCTCACCGAGTCCTCGATGCGACCCGGTCGTCTCGTACTAGAGGGTGAACCCGAGGCGCTCGCGGAGATAGTCCGGAGAACCTCGAGCGAGGACCGCCTCTCGATAGCCCAAAAGGTCTGGCCAGCGGTCTTCTGTGAGCGTGCGAGATGGTACGCCACTAGTCTGGGGGCTCGGCCAACGTGATCGATCAGGCGTGCGGTCTTCCCAGCCTTGCGAGGCCTTTCGTGTCGCGACGCGCTGAGGTTCAACGTCTCAGCCAGGCGGCAAACGAAGCGCCAGTACGAGTCATCAGCATTGTCGGTCTAGCCGGGATTGGCAAGACGCAACTGGCGCTTCAAGTGGTGGCCTTCCAGACATCCATCGCCGCTGGAGGGCCGAAGCCTGTGTTCGGTTGGAGTTTCGATCGGTCCGCAGGCGATCTAGACGCGAACGCGTTCATCCGCGAGGCGCTGCGCTGGCGCGGCGATAATGCGCCCGATTCGGGCTCAGTTCGCGAGCGCGCGCAGAGGCTCGTGACACTCCTCCAGGAGGAGCCCGTCATCCTACTCCTAGATGGCCTCGACTCGTATCAGCTCATGGCGGGCCGGCGCACGGGCAGGCTAGCCCACGAGGGAATCTCCGTGGTCCTTCGGGCACTCTCCGTGGCCAACCCAGGAGTGTGCATCGTGACTAGTAGGATGCCACTCACAGAACTCTCGATGCAAAAGAGCACCTCAGCGCCAGAGTTCGCGCTCGGTCGACTGTCTACGGCGGCGGGTGTCGAGCTACTAAGCGCGCATGGGCTACGCGGCCGGCACGCCGACCTGGCGCCGATAGTAGCAGAGCTACACGGACACCCATGGGCACTGAAAGCGACAGCAGACCTGATCCTCGATCGCTGCGACGGTGATGTACTCCAGCGCCGAGCCGTTGCAGGCTTGCAGCTCAGCGGACTGGATTCGCTCATGGAGGGATACGAGAAGTGGTTCGAGGGCCGGCCCGAGCTGTCGCTCCTGCGGATCGCGAGTTGCTTCCGCCAACCGGCACCACGAGGATTGCTAGAGAAGCTCTTGGACGAACCCGCAGTAGCTCCTCTCATTCCCGAGCTTGGCCGCACGCTCGAGCGAAGCCGCGCAGGTGGTAGCAAGAGCCAAATGTCGAACGAGTCTGTTCTGCACAGCGCCGCTTGGAAGCTAGGGGCTCGACGTCTCCGGGATGCACGACTCGTTGGGCCGCGTGCGAGAAAGACACCCGACAGCCTGAGCCCTCACCCCCTCGCGCGGCTCTTCATCCAAGAACGTGCGCGACAGGCGTCCCCGCAGGCCTGGCGTTTCGCGAAGCGCTTCGTCGTCGGGCACCCTTGAGCGGCGCCCCTCGCCTGCCGAGCTGCGTCGTGATCCGGCGTAGTCCGCGAAAACCCAAAACGCTCCACCGCGAAGGGGATTTCGGCATGATAGTCCTGCCCCGATGGGTCCCCTCCTTTCCGCCTGCCTCGCCCTGGGTCGGGCCATCGTGATGCCGAGGGCGAACCTGATCCTCGAGAACGCCGCGCTGCGCCAGCAACTCATGGTCGCTCTGCGCTCCAAGTCCCGGCCCCAGCTTCGACCGGGAGATCGAATCTTCTGGGTCATTCTCCGCCGTCTCTGGCCCGACTGGGCAGGGGCGGTGCTCGTCGTGAGGCCCGCCACGGTGATCGGCTGGCATCGAGGGGGCTTCAAGGCGCTGTGGCGATGGAAGTCCAGGCCGGGGCGTCCCCGCATTGCTCGGCGGCACATCGCCTTCGTCCGCCGCATCTCCACCGACCATCCCGAGTGGGGCGAGAACAAGATCGCCGAGGAGCTGGCCGCGAAGTGTGGGATCCACCATTCCGGGAGCACGATTCGCCGCTACATGGCCCCACGGCGCCTTCCACCGCGTGGCAGCCAGACCTGGCGGACCTTCGTCGGCAACCATGCCACCGAGCTGTGGGCCTGCGACTTCCTTACGCAGCACACAGCGACGTTCACCGTCGCCTACGTCTTCGTGATCATGGAGATATCGTCGCGGCGCGTTGTCCCGGCACAGAGGGTCTCATCCTGCGTGACCTTCGGGTTGCTGTACGTGTTCGTGGTGCTGGGCTTGGAGCGCCTCCAACAGATCGTTCGCCGCCCTCCTCCTGCCGCCCACGACCGCGCGAGCGATCGACGCGGCGTCAGTTCGTGATCTCGACGGACTTCAACTCGAGCGAGTCGAACGTGTTGCCCCCGCCATCGACGAAGGTGTCGGTGTCGCCTCCGCCCTTGATGCTCACATCGTCGAAGTCGCAACTGACGAAGTCGATCAGATCGTCGCCTCCGGCGAGCTTGGCCGAGACATCTCCGCCGACGCTGCCACCCAGCCGGATGATGTCCCTGCCGCCGCCGCCGATGATGGTCACGTGCGACCCCGTGGTGTTGATGAGATCGAACGTGTCATCGCCGCCTCCGAGATTGGTCTTCAGCCGGGCGTAGCTTCCGTCCTCGATGGCCACGACGTCGCTCGTCTTCCCGCCGGCGATGAAGGCCCGGCCCGCGAACTCCGTACGGAGGAACCGGTTCGCGCCTTCCTTGTTTTTCAAGTTGAACTTGCCGTTGAACGTCGAATCAGCGGAGTCGACGTTCCCCGCGCAGAGAGTCACCTTGACGTTGTCGTTGAAGGTCGACCCGGGAAGGCCGAGATTGTCGCTGCCAAACAGAAGGCCCGTAGTCTGACACGACTTGATCGTGACGGGGCCATCGAACCGCGAGTCGAAGAAGCCGAGCAACTGCGCCCCTTCCGCCTTGATCGTGACCTTGCCGGCGACCACGGCGCGGACAAACTGAACGAAGTTTCCGACGTTGCTCGCTTTCGTGATGACCTTCCCGCCGAGCTCCGTGTCCTGGAACACGATGTTGACATCGTCGTCGGCAGAGATCTTGACGTCTCCGAGCATTACCGGATTGACGGCGGTCCCTACGGCGAACACAGACCTCGCTCCGTCGATGTCGACATCCGTGCCGATGGGCA
>JAJCZO010000321.1 GCA_029262355.1 Deltaproteobacteria bacterium | reverse complement strand
GTTCGACGCCGCATCGGCTACCTGCCTGAGAACCCGCCGCTGTACCCGGAGATGACCGTACGCTCCTATCTGACCTTCGTCGCGAAGCTGAAAGGACTCGCCCGCACACGCGTCCGAGGAGCGTGCGACGAAGCAATCGAGCGGATGGGCCTGTCGGACGTTGCCGGCCGCCTTCTCGCCCACCTCTCCAAGGGCTACAAGCAACGCGTTGGGCTCGCACAGGCGTTGGTCCACGACCCCGAAGTGCTCGTTCTCGATGAGCCGACCATCGGCCTCGACCCCCGCCAGATCATCGAGATCCGGCGGCTGATCCGTGGGCTCTCGGGCAGCCGGACCGTCATCCTGTCCACGCACATCCTGCCCGAGGTGTCGCAGATCTGCGACAAGGTGGTGGTCATCAACGAGGGACGCGTCATCTGCGAGGACTCGCGAGAGAACCTCGTCGGCGACTCCTCACTCGAAGAGGTCTTCCTGCGGCTGATCACCGCCGACACGGCTCGTCGCGAGGCAACAACCGACGACGAGGCATCGGCCGAGACCTGAGGCGAGTAAATGCGCAACGTCCTCACAATCGCCGGACGCGAATTCCGGTCCATCTTCACCTCACCGATCGCCTACGTGGTGCTCACCGGCTTTCTCTTGCTCGGAGGATGGTTCTTCTTCAACCTGGTCGCCCGCTTCAACCTACTCATCTCGTTGTACTCCAGCTTCCAGCAGATGGGTGACGCGACCGAAGAGCTGAACCTCAACGACTTCGTGGTCGCGCCACTCCTTCAGAACCTCGCCGTCATCCTCCTGATCCTGGTCCCGATGATCACCATGCGCAGCTTCGCTGAGGAGAAACGCACCGGCACTTACGAGCTCCTGCTCACGTCACCGATCGGGACGGGCCAGATCGTCGTCGGGAAGTTCCTCGGAGCGGCGGGCTTCATATCCATCATGGTCGGGCTGACCAGCATCTACGCCATCATTCTGGCCGTGTACGGGAACCCCGAGGTCGGCGTCATGCTGGCGGGGTACCTCGGGCTCCTCCTGCTCGCTCTCTCGTTCGTCGCCGTCGGCCTGTTCGCCTCCTCACTCACCGAGAACCAGATCATCGCCGCGGTGACCGGACTCGTGATGCTCCTGCTGCTCTTCATGATCGGGTGGCCCGCCGACTCGGCCGGCGAACCGCTAGGAGCCGTACTGCGGTACGTCTCCGTCACCGAGCACTTCGGCGAGATGGTTCAGGGGACCATCGATACGAAGAGCCTCATCTACTTCGCGTCGATGGTCGTCGGTTGGCTGTTCCTCACCCAGCGATCCGTCGAGTCGATTCGGTGGCGCTGAGGTCTTCGAATGCGCCGCTCTAGCTCACTTCTCGGTATCGTCGGCCTGATCTCCCTGTTCTTCGGGGTCACCTCGTACTTCCTGGTGGGACAGCTCGAGGGCTACTCGACCGTCCATCTCGTCCTGGCCGCCGTCCTGCTCGCATTCTACCTCGCGTCCAGCTTCGGGGAGCTCGGCGGACTCCTGAGCGCCCGCTCGACCCGGTACGGCGCGAACATGGTCGTCTACTCGGCACTCTTCATCGCCCTACTCGCCGGCATCAACTGGCTTGGCGTTCGCTACAACCAGCGAATCGACTTGACCGAACAGGGTGTCTTCACGCTTTCGCCCCAGGCCCGGAGCGTGATCGAGGCGCTCGACCGCGATCTCGAGCTGCAGGCGTTTCTCGAGGGCGGCCGGAACCCCGCGATCGAAAGCACGTTGCAGAGTTTCTCGACCGTCTCACCACGCATCGTCGTCAAATTGGTCGACCCCGATCAGCAACCCGAACTCACGCAGAAGTACAGCATCCGCAACTACGGCACGGTCCGAGTCCAGTACGGCGAGCAGGCGACGTCGGTCGACCAACCGACCGAAGAAGCTCTCACCAACGCCATCATCAAGGTGACGCGAGCCAAGACCAAGGTGATCTACTTCCTGCAAGGAGAGGGCGAACCGAGCATCGAAGACGTCGAAACGCCAGGAGGCTACGGACAGGCACGGGCCGACCTACAGAACGAGCAATACCGCGTAGAGCCGCTCGTTCTGCTGCAGGAAGGCAAGGTCCCCGAGGACTGTGACGTACTGGCGCTTGCGGCGCCCCTGCGTGCGCTTCTCGAACACGAAGTCGAAGCCATCCGCAGCTACCTCGCCGGCGGCGGCCACGCGATGTTTCTCCTCCCGCCGCAAACCGGCGCCGAACTCGCCCCGGTCCTGGCCAGATATGGCGTGGAGCTCGGCAACGACGTCGTCGTCGATCAGGTCGTGCGCCTGTTCCAGGGCCCTACCCTCGGCTTGGAGCCGATGATCGAGACGTATGGCCCCCACCCCATCACCCGTCAGATGACGGAGCGTACGATCTTCCCCCTGACACGCAGCGTGAGCCCTGGAGAATCCGTCCCCGGGCTGACGATCACGTCCATCGCAAAAACGAGCCCGTCCAGCTGGAGCGAGAGCGACCTCGAGACGTTGTTCGCGCAGAGCCAGGCGAGCCTCGAGGAGACCGACCAGAGCGGCCCGATCTCCGTCGGCGTCGCCGTGACCGCCGACTTGAACGAACTGGGACGCGGGGATGGGCAGGTTCGCCTCGTCGTGTACGGCACCGCAGGAATCGCCGACAACAAGCGCATCAACATGCTCTTCAACCGAGACCTGTTCCTGAACTCCTTCGGGTGGCTCGGTGGACAGGAGGAGCTCGTGTCGATTCGCCCGCGAACGGTACGCAGCTCGCGCGTACAGTTCAGCCGCGAAGAGGCCAGCACGATCTTCTATCTCTCGGTACTGATCGTTCCCGAGTTCCTGATGGTCCTGGGTCTGGTGGTCTGGTGGCGGCGGTCGTCACTCTGACGCCGGCCGCCTGAAAGAGGCCGCACCATGAGCTTTCGCAACACGGCACTCCTCGGCGGCCTCGTCGCGCTGCTTGGCGCCTACCTCTACTTGGTCGAGCGCCCCGCGGCAGAGCTCGAGGCGGAAACCAAGAGCCTGCTCACGTTCGAGCCGGACCTGGTGACGCAGCTCGAACTGACGACGCGAGGCCAGACGATCGAGGCCGAGAAGATCGACGGCGCCTGGATCATCACCGCGCCGATCCCGGGCCCGGCCGACCCACGTGCCATCGACACGCTGGTCCGTACCGCCGCCGAGGCAGAGCAGAAGCGCGAGATTGAAGCTACCGCCGGTGAGCTGTCCGCATTCGGGCTGGACGAGCCTGATGCCGTCCTTCAGCTGCATGTAGGCGACGACGCGCTGCCCAGGCTGGCCATCGGCAAGGGGACCCCGATCGGGTTCAATGCGTATGCACGCCGCGGCGGAGACGACGCCGTGCTTCTCACCGGCGGAACCGTTCGCGCGGCCTTCATGAAACGCCTCGCCGATCTACGGGAGAAGACCGTTCTCCACTTCTCCGAGGACGAGGTCTCGAACGTGACGATCACCCCCAGAGACGGCGAGGTCGTACGGCTCGACCGCACGACCGATGGGTGGCGCCTCACCGCACCGATCGAGTCCCCCGCGGCCCAGAGTGCGGTGAGGAATCTGTTCAATTCGCTGCGGGCGCTCCGGGCAGAGGAGTTCGTCGCTCCGTCCGGGCCCGAGGCCGAAGCGAAGCGAGGGCTCGTCCCCCCCTCGCTCCGGCTCGAGCTGACCGGAACCGGCCCCGCGGTCAATCTGCGCGTCGGCGACGCCGTGAATCTCGGGGACAAGGAGCTCGTCGCCGCCGTGGTCGAAGGGAACGCGCAGATCTACCTCGTTCCAACCCATGTCCCTGCGAGCCTCGCGACGAGCGCCGCAGACCTCCGCGACAAGACCGTACTTCGAGCCGATCCAGAAGCAGTGGGCGAGCTGCGGGTCCGTCACCGAGAGGGAGACGCCTTCCGCTTGTCGAAGGAGGGCACCACCTGGTCGATCCCGGGCGACGACCGCGACCTCGACCCCCTGCTCACCCAGAGGTTCGTAAGCGACATCTTGAGTCTCGAGGGAGATGAGATCGCCGACGAACAGGGCAATCTCGCAGCCTCAGGCCTCGGCGATCCCGACATCGAGATCGAGATCGTCAGCGTGGACGGGGCCGTCATCGGCGCCGTGGTCGCGCGGCGGGCCGATGACGAGGATACTCCCGCGTACTACGCGGCGGCTTCCGGCGGAGGGCCCGTCTACACGCTCCGCGACTTCGCATTTACACGGATCGCAAAGCGCTCCGCAGACCTACTCGCGTCGAACGACCAAGAACCCGGAACCAACTAGGCTAGCGTCGCATAGAGCCGGCCCCCGGCGCTCCATGTCGCTACGTTCGTGCGGCGCTGAGGATCTCGGCCAACGCCTTGAGCAACGCATCGATCTCACCGTCGGTCCCAACCGAGATGCGAAGGGACTCCGGCAGGTCCGGGAAGTAGCGGACGAGGATCCGACGGTCGCGCAGTCGTTCGGCGAGCCCCGAAGCGTCCTCGCCCGGTCGTTGCGCCAGAACGAAGTTCGCTTGTGATTCCAGAACCGTGAAGCCCATCTCGCGAAGGCCCACGCTCAAACGGGTCCGGGTCGCCCGAACCTGATCGACGTGTGCGCGCATGGCCGCTTGGTCCTTCAGGGCCGCGAGAGCTCCCGCCTGCGCGATGCGACTCACATTGTAGGAGTCACGCACCTTGTGCAGCTGGCGAGCGAGCCCGACCGACGTGAGGGCCAGGCCGACGCGGAGTCCGGCCAAAGAGTAGGACTTGGACAGCGTTCGGAGAACGACCACGTTCGGGGACCGCTCGACCAGTCCGACCGCGGACTCGTCTGCAAAGTCGACGTAGGCTTCGTCGATCACCACCACCGCGTCGCTGCGTCGGTCCGCAAACGTCTCCAGATCGGCGCGCGGCAGGATGGTGCCGGACGGAGCGTTCGGATTGCAGAGGAAGAAGAGCCTCGCATCGGCCGCGGCCAGCTCGGCCGGAAGCGAGTAGTCCGGGCCGAAAGGAATCCGAATCGCGCGCGCCCCCTGCAGCGCCGTCAACGTGTCATAGAGCGAATACGTCGGGACCGGATACGCGATTCCCTGCCCCGACGCAGTCGTCGCGCGAACCAGAACGGAGAGGAGCTCGTCCGAGCCGTTTCCGACCAGAACGCCGTCGGCATCCACGCCGTACAAGTCCGCGACGCATTCGCGCACCTCGCGCGCCGAAGGGTCCGGGTACAGCACCAGGTCCTCGCACGCGGCCGCGATCGCATCCCGAACCTTGCGTGACGGCGGATACGGGTTCTCGTTCGTGTTGAGCTTGACGATCGAGTCCCCAGCGAGCTGCTCTCCGGGAACGTAGCCCGCCATCTGAGCGATGTGGGGCAGCACCAACTGGGCCGCCGGCGACGACATTGTGCCCGAGTTCGTTGATTTTCGCACGCTCATCGGCCGAGTGGACTCCTTCGATTCCCCTAAAGTCGCGCGCAACGTCGGCCGAATTACTGACCAGTTGGAGCGGCTATCGGATGAAGCTCAGCCTGACGTATAGCGCATACCGCGAGATGGAGCAGATCCCGGGACTTCCCCTTCAAGAGGTTGGGGAAGCCATCCTGTCCCTTGCGGAGGATCCTCTTCCTGCCGGGTCGGCTGTACTCGAGGGTCAGGGCGGCTGCCTCTACCTACCGATCGCCGAGTACTACATCCTCTATCACATCGACGAGAGCGACAGCGCGCTGACGGTTCTCGGCGTGGTCGAGGGGCCCGTCCAGATGCTGCACTGATGCGCGGCGGTCGGCGGCCCGTCTACAGATCGACGCCGAAGTTCCCGGGCTCCGGACCGATGACGGAGATCGCAAGCACCTTCGGCACGTAACCGCGAGTGACCGGGGGCAAGAGCCGATGCTGCGCAAGCTCGAAGAAGCTCGCCTTCGGCCGACGCTTCAGCGCACGCCGCACCCGACCGGGTCCGGCGTTGTACGCCGCGAGAGCGAGGTCCCACCTCTCGAACTGGTCGTAAAGGTCGCGCAGGTAACGTGCCGCGGCTCGAGACGACTTCGCCGGATCCCGCCGCTCATCGACACTGCGATTCACCTTCAGTCCGTACAGCCGCGCCGTCGACCGCGTGAACTGCCAAAGACCTACCGCAGTGCGACCAACCGCGTCGGCGCGAAACCGGCTCTCCACCATCGGCAGATACGCGAGCCCTGCGGGCACCCCGTTTTCGCTCAACTCGCGCTCGATCATCGGGATGAAATCCAGGCTTCGCTCGAGAGAGGTCGTCAACGTAGTCCTTCCCCGCCCTAGGAGATGCTCCACGCGTTGGGCGACGACCGGGTGCCCCTGAAGGGTCTTCAAGTGCGCCGCGCCTACCCGGAGGCGAACGCTCGGAACCTCGACAACCGGCGGCGAGGCCTCCGGCACCATCTGCACGATCGCCCCCGGCGGGAGCGGAGCCAAGGCACATCCGGACGCCAGAAGCATCACTGCGGCCACGCGGCCGCTTCCTATCTGTGCACGTACGCTCATCCCGCCCATCGTGAGTCGCGCCGGGTCGTCACCGAACGACGGCGCCTCAACGTCCCCGCCAGCCGCCCGCCGCGCTGCCCCACGGGACCGATGCGGCTTCCTGGCTGGGGTTCTCCTTCCTGGATACCTGACGAGATGTCAAGGAAGGCACACGGCTCGCGCAGGGGCCGTTCAGGGAGCTTTCGGATTGCTCGCAAGCCAGGAGTCGTCTAGCCAGTGAGGAATGTGGAAACCCAAGTGGGACCGAGCCGTCGGCGTTTTCGCGGCCCTGCTCTTCGCGGGATGTGCGGGTGAAGGACCGCCGGCAGCTGAGGACGAGACCTGGTTCGGCCAGATCCAGAGCGACGTCTTCGACCAGAGCTGTCTCGCCGGGGCCTGCCACAATTCGGCGACCCGGGCCGGGAACCTGTCGCTGGTCCCTGGGGAGTCCTACGACCAACTGATCGACATCGAGCCTGACAACAACGCCGCACGAGCCGCCGGGCTCCTGCGGGTCCTCCCCGATGCCGTGGCCAGCAGCTACCTCGTCGCCAAGCTGACCGGCGACCTCGCAAGCGGCGAAGGGGCGCAGATGCCGCTGGGTGCGCCGCCAATCCCACCCGAGCAGATTGCGACGATCGAAGCCTGGATCGAAGCCGGAGCATCCGAAACCGCACCGCCACCCGGCTCGACGCCCGGCCCGCCGGCCCCGGGCGGGCCATCGTTCTCCGACGTACAGAGCGAAATCTTCGACGCGAGCTGCGTCTCGTCTTCTTGCCACAACGACGCGACCCGCGCCGGGGGACTCTCTCTAGCCCCGGGTTCGAGCTTCGACGAGATCGTCGGCGTGGAACCCTCGACCGCAACCGCCCGCGCCGACGGCCTCTTGCTGGTCGCACCGAGCGACGTCGAGCGGAGCTTTCTCTTGAACAAACTCACCGGCGAACTTTCGCCGGGCGATGGCTCGGCCATGCCGCTCGTCGGCAGCGCCCTGCCCGACTCGAAGATCGAACTGCTCCGGTCATGGATCGCGGCCGGCGCACGTCCCGACCCTGCCGGCTGACCCGCCCAGCCAAGGAGAATCCGTTCCGTGGCCGACATCGAAATCCTATCCCCCACTTCAATGGGCCCGACCGAGGTCGCGCAACGGACACCGCCGATCGCTTCGCTCGCCGGGAAGCGACTCGGAATCCGGCGAGACAGCACGTGGCGCTCATTCGAAGTGTTCGCGGATGAGTTGAGCCGCCTCGCAACAGAGCGCCTGGGCGTACGAGACGTCGTCATGTTCGACCCCGAGGCACGAATCGGCACGCCAGAGCACGAGAGCGCCCGGGTCGAAGCGTTCGCCCAGGAGGTGGACGCGGCAGTCGTCGGCCTCGGCACTTGAGGCTCGTGTACGTCGTGGAGTGTCCACGACACCATCGTCTGTGAAGCCGCGGGGATTCCCGCCGTGGTGGTCGTCACCGAGGTCTTCGTGAACCTCGCCGACACGGCCGCGCGCGCACGTGGCTTCGGCAACCTGCGACGGCTGGTTCTGCCCCATCCCCTGGAGACCCGGTCGGCCGACGAGATCGTCGCGATCACCCGTTCCCGGTTCGACCATCTGGTCCAACTTCTTTGTGGCCCCGCTTGACGACACCTCCGCCCTTCTAGATCCTCCCCGCGTGGCCCGTGGCACCCTGGTATCGGAACGCTCGACGCTCCCCGAGGACCCAGACGCTCTGTTTCGCTTCGTCGAAAGCCAGGGCTGGGGCGATGGATTGCCAGTCCTGCCACCGACGGAGGACCGCGTCCAAGCCATGCTCGACGCCACGCCCCGCAAGCCGTCGGAGACCGCTGCCATCATCGAGCCTCGGCGCGGCGAAGCCACGATCGAGAAGATCGCGATCAACGCCGTGCTCGCCGGCTGCGCGCCAGAGGTCTTCCCTGCGGTGATCGCCGCCGTCGAGGCGGTCGCGCAGCCCGAGTTCAATCTCTACGCCTTGAACACCACGACCTGCTCCGCGACGCCAGCCATCATGATCAACGGCCCCGCGAGACGCGATCTCGGCATCGAGTGTGGCTATTCCTGCCTCGGCCACAATGGGCGCGCCAACGCGACGATCGGGCGCGCGCTCCGCCTCGTGATGCGGAACGTCGGGGGCTCGATCCCCGGGGCCGTCAGCAAATCCTGCTTCGGCCAACCGGGTCGAGTCTCCCTGTGCTTCGGGGAGTGGGAGGAGCGCAGCCCGTGGGAGCCGTTCCACGTACGGCGCGGGTTCGACGCCCAAGAGGACGTCGTCACGGTAACTTGCGCGACAGGCACGCAGGACGTCGCCGACATATGGGCGGAGACCGGAGCGGAATTGGTCGAGGTTCTCGCGCACGGCATCGATTGGATCGGCAACAACAAAGTGCTCGTCCCTCAAGACCGCGGCGACATGCTCCTGCTGCTCTGCCCTGACTTCGCGCACAAGATCGCGCGCGATGGCCTGAGCGTGAGCGATGTCCAGGAAATGCTCTTCGAGCAGACCCGCACGCCGATCGAGCGCTGGCCGAAGACGTACTGGCCGAAGCTCGAAGAACGAGGCTACGTCGAGAGCGATGGCACCGTCCCACTCGCTGCCCGCCCCGAACAGTTCCTGATCGCCGTCGCCGGCGGTGAATCCGGGCACCACGCTCTGTATTTCTGCACGTTCGGCCTCACCTGGACCGTGAGCCGATCGTTCGAAGGTCGCCCAGCCAGGAACGAAAACGGCGAGTTCTGCGAACTCCCCAGTGCGGGCGACGCGTGAGGGGGCCAGGCACCATCCCCCTCGTCCTCGCCTCGGCGCTCTTGATGCTCTCCGTGGGGTCTCGAGCACAGACGGACACCAGCGAAAGCGGCGCGCCCGCCGGTGATGTCCTGCCGTTCCGCTTGCTCTACGGAAACCCCGGGGAGATCCCACCGGACCAAACCGCTTGCTACGTGTGGAGCGAGGGCGGCCGGCTACACATTCGCATCACTCCCGATGGCGACCCTCGCGAGATCGAAGGCGAGCTGCACGTGACACCCAGCGGGGTGCTCAAGGACGTGTCGCTCGAAGCCCCCGGACTTCGCATTCGACAACCCGCGCCCTCACTCCTGCAGTTCGACATGCGGACGAACGACCAACCCGAGGAGCTCTCGGTCGTGCTGGCCGGGGATGTGCAAACACTGCGCATCGACCTGCGCATCGACGGAGAGCGTCAGCCGACCGCCTTGCGCATCGGCGAGCGGCAAGAGCGCCCCAAGGGGCTGCCAGCCGACCTGGCCCTGACCGGAGCACGGGCGAGCTGGATCGAGCGCTTCGGCTTCAACTAGCTAGCGCAGCGTATCACGCCCAGGCCGCGCGGCGGGCAGCCGACTCCGCAAAGTATGTCAGAATCAGGTCGGCGCCGGCGCGGTGAATCGACGTGAGCGTCTCGTCGACCACGCGCTCCTCCTCGATCATCCCTCGCTCCGACGCAGCCTTGATCATCGAGTACTCTCCACTGACCTGGTAGGCGGCGACCGGGACGTGGCACGAGGCCCGGACGGCCGCGAGGACATCGAGGTTCGGCAACGCCGGCTTGACCATCACCATGTCAGCCCCTTCGGCAAGATCCTGTTCGAGCTCGCGGAGAGCCTCGCGACCATTCGCCGGGTCCATTTGATAGCTGCGCCGGTCACCGAAGCTCGGCGCCGACTCGGCGGCGTCACGAAACGGCCCGTAGAAGCCCGACGCGTACTTCACGGCATAGGAGAGAATCGGCGTGGCTTCGAACCCCGCACCATCCAGGCCCCGGCGAATCGCCCCAACACGCCCGTCCATCATGTCGGACGGCGCTACGATGTCGGCTCCTGCGCGCGCGTGCGAAATCGCCTCGCGGGCAAGGAGCGCCAGTGTGGGATCGTTCTGAACGTCTTCGCCGGCCAGAACGCCACAATGACCGTGGTCGGTGTACTCGCAAAGGCAGACGTCGGTGATCAGGGTCAGTTCCGGCAGGTCTTTGCGCAACGCAGCCAGAGCCTGCTGCACGACGCCCTGGTCGCGCCATGCCTCCGTACCACTCGCATCCTTCGACTCGGGAATGCCGAACAGGATCACGCTGCGAACGCCGGCGTCGAACGCACGCCCGGCCTCCTCACTGACTCGATCAACCGACCAACGCCGCACCCCCGGCATCGAGAGCACTTCCTCAGCCTTTCCTTGGCCCGGCACGACGAACAGAGGAAGAACCAACGAGGCAGGATGGAGCCGCGTTTCGCGCACGATCGAGCGCAGACGTGCGCTCGCGCGAAGCCGTCGTGGGCGTACCGTTGGAAACTCTCCGGGCATCACGCCTCCTCCTTCTGAAACGCGCCGATGATCGCGTCAGTCAGTGCCGCGACCGTGTACTGCTCCGGCACGATGTCCACTCGAAGCCCCGCCTCGCGTGCCGTCGCCGCCGTGATCGGGCCGATGCAGGCGATCTTCGCCCGGTCCACCGAATCCGGCCCGAGGCCGGCCTCCTCCAGCAACGACAGAAAGCTCGTCACCGTACTCGAACTCGTGAACGTGAGACAATCGAGCGACCCCGCACCGACCACGTCGCGCAAGCGCGCTGCGCCATCCGCCGGCGTCGTCGCCACGTAGGTCTCGATCTCCTCGACGAGGGCCCCGCGCGTGCGCAGTGTTTCCGGCAAGACCCTACGCGCGCCGCGGGCGCGCGGCAGCAGCACGCGCGCGTTCTCCAGGTCGTGCGCATCGAGCGCCTCGAGCAATCCCTCCGCCTTGAAGTCTTCCGGGACTAGATCCGCCACCAAGTTCAAGCGACGAAGCGCCCGACCTGTCTCCGTCCCGATCACTCCGAGCCGGACTCGATGTAACGCGCGCAGATCGCGACCGGATGCGAAAAGACGCTCGAAGAAAACCTCGACCCCGTTCGCGCTCGTGAAGAGCAGCCAGTCATACTGATCAAGGTCGGCGTAGGCGCGCTCGAGCACCTCTACCGCGCTGGGAAGAGGCTGGATCTCGATGACGGGACACTCCAGCACCTCGGCGCCCTGCTCTTCAAGGAGATCCCGAAAACGGCCGACCTGCGCGTGCGTGCGGGTGACCACGATCCGCCGCCCGAACAGGGGTCTGCACTCGAACCACGCCAGCCGGTCGCGGAGCCGCACCACCTCACCGATGACGACCGTCACCGGCGGACGCATGCCCTCCGTCTCGACCAACTCCGCGAGGCTACCCGCAGTGCCCTCGACCACCGTCTGCTGCGGTCGGCTCGCCCAGCGCAGCGCCGCCGCCGGGGTCTCTGGCGGTAGGCCGGCGGCCAGGAGCTTCGCCAAATTGGCTCGAAGCTGCGTGAGACCCATCAAGAGAACGAGCGTGTTCCCCGCGGTCGCGACGTTCTTCCAATCCACGCGGGGGGAGGTCTTCGCGTTCGCCTCGTGCCCCGTCAGAACCGTGACCCCGGAGACCCAGTCGCGATGGGTGACGGGAATGCCCGCGTAAGCGGGCCCGGCGAGTGCCGACGTGACTCCCGGCACGATCTCGAACCGGAGACCCGAGGCAAGGAGCGCCTCTGCCTCCTCGCCGCCGCGACCGAAGACGAGCGGATCGCCGCCCTTCAGCCGAACGACCGTTTTTCCATTGCTCGCGTGGTCGATGAGCAGCTGGTTGATGTCCGCCTGCTCGAGCAAATGCGGCCCATCGCCGTGCTTCCCAGCGAACACGCGCGCCGCGGCCGGCGGCGCGTGACGCAGCAGGTCCGCGTTCGCCAGATAGTCGTAGATCACGACGTCGGCCCGAGAGAGACACTCCCGGCCACGCAAGGTGAGGCACCCGGGATCACCCGGTCCCGCCCCGACGAGGTACACGACGCCAACACCCACCGCGCAAGAGGTATCCCTGCCCCGCAGGCCTCGCAAGCAGTGCCCGAGGCTGGCGGGCTCCTGCGCGACCCGATACCTTCCGATCGTGCCCCCTGCATTTCGTGTCCATGCCGCCCTCCTCGGGATGGCGATGCTCCTCGCGTCGGTGGCCGCGGCACAAGAAGAACCTCGCGTCGTTCGCCCCGGCCATGAGGTCGAGATCCGCGGCGAGGTCGTCGAAGTCGGCTGCTACCTCCGCGACGGCAGTCGTGGCGAAGGCCACAAGGCGTGCGCTCTCACCTGCCTGAAAAACGGCGGACAACTCGGGATCGTCGAAGACGGCACCGGCGTCTTGTACCCTCTTGCCGGGGCGCAGCCCGCCACCGATCCCAGCGCCGCGGTACGTGAGCAAATCGCCGCCCACGTGGGCGTGCGGGGGCGGCTGTACGAACGCGCGGGGAGCCGGGTGCTCGTTGTCGAAGCCGTCGAGCGCCTCGACGACTGACGAGTCAGTCCGCGCCGGCCATCTGCCGCTCGACCTCGTCCAAGACGTCTCGCGCCCCATCCGCGATGAGCGCCTGAGCCAAATCGACTCCGACGCGCTCGGGAGAGCCGGACCGCTGCGCCCGCAAGATCGTCTGGCCGTCCAGACTCGCGACGAGACCGTCGAGTCGAACCTCATTGCCGCCGGTCGCCACCGCGAGCGCGGCTACGGGAACCACGCAGCTCGCCCCGAGTTCGCGCAGGAACGCGCGCTCGGCGGTACACGCCGCCGCCGTAGGCACGTCGTTCAGAACTGCGACGCACTCACGCGTGGTCGCGTCGTCATCCCGGCATTCGATGGCGAGGGCACCCTGGCCCGGCGACGGCAGGAAACCGGTGCTGGCCAACGGGCGAGTCCGAACCGCTAGACCGAGCCGCGCCACGCCCGCCGCGGCGAGAACGACCGCGTCGACCTCGCCGCGTCGAAGCTTCTCTAGTCGGGTATCGACGTTGCCCCGAATCGCAGCCGTCGCGAGGTCGGACCGTCGCGCAGCAATTTGCGCCCGCCGCCGGAGGCTTCCCGTGCCAATTCGCGCACCCGTCGCAACGCGGAGAAGAGCCGCGTCCCCATCGAGAGTGCCGTCGGCACCCGGCATCGCGTCCTCACGGAGAACGAGCACGTCACGTTCATCTGCCCGCTCGGTGACCGCGCCGAGCATGAAGCCGGGCGGGAGCTCGGCCGGGACGTCCTTCATGGAATGAATTGCAAGATCAATCTCGCCGCGGGACAGAGCTTCCTCGAGCTCCTTGATGAAGAGGCCCTTGCCACCGACTTTCGCGAGCGAAACGTCGGCCATGCGATCCCCGGAGGTACGAATCACGATCATTTCGACGCAATGACCGGCCGCCTCGAGGCGCGCGGCCGTCTGTCCCGACTGCGCTACGGCAAGCGGGCTGCCACGGGTCCCGATCCGCAGCTTACTCGCCACCGAAGTCACGACCTTTGCGAGCCTCCAAACCGAACAGACGATGCAACACTTCCGCCACTTCTGCCGCCTGCCCGTTCTCGTCACGTGCCATTTCCTTCAGCACCTTGGTCGGCGGATGAAGGATCTTGTTCACGATCGCATGCGTCATGGCGTCGAGAACCTCACGGTCACCCGCGCTGATCGATTCGAGTGAAGCAAGGGCTCGGTCGAGCTCTCCCTGGCGGATGTCGTCGAGCTTCCCGCGAAGCGCAACGATCGTCGGTGTCACGTCGCGCGCGGAAAGGGAACGCCATAGGCTCTCCGCCTCCGACCGCACGATCTCCTCCGCACGCTCGGCCTCACGTTCTCGCTCGGCGCGGTGGTCGTCGGCCACGCGGGCGAGGTCGTCGATGTTGTAGAGGTAGACATTCTGCAAATCGTTCAGCGCCGGATCGAAGTTCCGCGGTACGCCCAGATCAATGAAGAACATCGGGCGGCGCCTGCGGGCGCGCAGGACGTCATTCATGTGGGATGGTCCAACTACATGGCCGCTCACGGACACCGAACCGAGCACGACGTCGGCCATCGGCAAGTAGCTCGGGAAACGGTCGAACGGCACGGGCGTACCATCGAACTCCCGCGCCAGCTCGACCGCGCGATCGAAGGATCGATTCGTCACGATCACGCTCGCGATCCCGGCCTTCAGTAGGTGTCGCGCTGCGAGCTCACTCATTTTGCCGGCGCCAATGAGCATTGCCGTCTTGTCGCCGAGATCGTCGAAGATGCGCTTCGCCAGATCAACCGCGGCGGAGCTCACGGAAACCGATTTGGTCGCCACGCCGGTTTCCGTCCGCACCCGCTTCGCGACCCGAAACGAGGCCTCGAAGCAACGACGCAACACTCGCGCCGTGGCGCCACTCTCGTTGGCGCGACGGTACTGCTCCTTGAGCTGGCCCAGGATCTGCGGCTCGCCAACCACCATGGAGTCGAGACTCGAAGCCACGCGAAACAGGTGGCGCACGGCCTGACGACCCCGATGCACATACCGGTGCTCCGCAACTGCGGCCGCGGAGAGATCTCGATCCTCCGCGAGGAAGCTCATGACACCGGCGACAACGTCCTCGCCACGGGGAGCCACTCCGATCAGTTCCACGCGATTGCACGTCGAGAGGATGACCGCTTCACGCAGCGGCAATCGCTCTAACGCACGCTCCGCGAGCGGCCCCAATGCATCCTCACCGATCGCAAGCTTCTCGCGCAGCTCCACTGGGGCGGTCTTGTGGTTCAACCCCACAACCCAGAGTTCGACGTCGCGCTCCCCGAGCTCGACACTCCGCAAGGAACGCACTCTTGCCGTTTCTCGCTCGCTCATCCGAAGCTATCCGCGTGCTGTCCCGGCGCAAGAACGTTCACTCCGATGAACGCGACAAACAGAACGCCGAAGCCCACGATCGTGAGCGCAGCGGCGCGACGGCCGCCCCAGCCAACCGTGAAGCGACCCTGCAGAAGAACCGCATAGATCACCCAGATGATCATCGTCCAGATCGTGCGCGGCTCCCAGGACCAAAACCGGCCGAAGTACAGCTCCGCCCACAGCACTCCGATGACGATGCTCAGGGTGAGCAGCACGAAGCCCCAGATCAGGAACTTGAAGTTCACCGTGTCCAGCCGCTCCAGACTCGGCAGGCGCCAGAGGAACCGGCCGACGCTATGAGCCTTCAATTGGCGCTCTTCCCAAAGGTAAACGAGGCTGACCAGGCATGCCAACGCGAACGCGGCGTTGCCGAGATAGGCCAACGTCACGTGCACGAACAGCCAAGGGCTTCGGAGCTCCGGTGGTGGGTCTGGCGCGCCCCCGTGAGCGACGAGTGCGGCGAGAACACCGATGAAGCCGATCGGGCCGACGACGGCCGCCAACACGTCCAACCGAAAGCGCACCTGGGTGAGCAGGTAAACACCAGCGAGCACCAGGGCGAAGAACGAAACCTGCTCGGGAAAGGTCGTGATCGCAAACGTCCCGATTTCGATCGAGCGTACGACCAGGCCAGCGCCCTGAAGAACGAAGCCAACCCCCAGCGCGCCCATGCTGCCCCGACGCGCAACATTCCCCGGCTTGAGGATCCCCCAGCCGCCAATCAGCGTCCCCAGCAGGTAGGCAGCGAGGCTCGTCTTCAGCAACAGCGGTTCCATCAGCCCTACCCCTCCTCACCCCGCGAAGCAGCCTTCGCGAGCCCGCGCCGCGCCTCGTCCGTCATCCGCTCGACTCGCGCGTCGTCGCCCTGACGAATGGCCTCGAGCAAGCCTCCGTCCAGAAGCTCGGCGAACACGCGGCCGCGCGCGCCTCCCGCTGGCAGGCTCAGGCGCAAGCCGCCGAGCAGCTCGACCGCAGAGGCGTACTCCGGCCCTAGCGCCGCATCGATCTCATCCCGGACGCGGCGGGCAAGAGCTGGGCTTGCACCCCCGGTGCTCACCGACACCTGGAGGGGGCCGCGTTCGAGAACCGCCGGCATCAGAAACGAGCAGCGGTTCGGATCATCGGCCGCGTTCATCCAGATGCCTCGGCGCCTGGCCGCATCTGACACCGCTTGCTCCACACTCTCGTCTCCGGTCGCGCTGAAGACCAGGGCGACTTCTTCCAGATCGGCCTCGGCATAGGCTCGCAGATGCAGGTCGATCCGCTCGTCGCTCGCGGCCAGCGACCGAAGCTCGTCGGTGGCCTCGAGCGCTACGACGCGCACGAACGCGCCCGATTCGGCCAGACGCAGCACCTTGCGCGTCGCGACGCCACCACCGCCGACGACTAGGACGCGCCGCCCGGAGAGGTCGAGCATGACCGGAAGATACCGCATGGACGCTCAAGGATTAGCATAGCGACCAGCGCTTGGGCATGCGCCTCCCGCGACCCACGAAAGCGGACCAACCCCGCGTCATCCCATGGGAATCTTCAGAACGCGCCCAGCCTGAAGCGACCGAGGACGCCGGATTCCATTCACTCGCTGCAGGGTCGACACCGTCGTATCATACCTCCTGGCGATGGTCCCAAGCGTCTGGCCTCGTCGGACCTCATGGAAGACGTAAAGCGGCCTCCCACTCTCCACCCGCCGCGCGGTCGCCTGCGCGACCGCCAGACGACCGTCCTCGGGGCGCAGCGGCACCCGGAGGCCGTAGCCCCGTGGAATCGAAGAGCGACCACCGATCACGCGAGGCAGAAACGCCGGATTCATCGCGATCAGCGTCTCGGGCGTGACCCCGACATCGCGCGCAGCCTGGTGAAGGCGTGTCGACTTGCGGAGCTTCCTGCTCCGAGATTTGGGCGCGGGAATCGGGGGAATACGACCTCCGAAGTACTGCTCCTCGTTCGCCGTCACATCCAATGCCGCCAAGAACTCGGCGTAGAAGTTGCGCGATGCGAAACCGAAATGCCGCCCCTCGTAGCGCCGCGCGATCTCGCCCATGTCGCTCGTACCCACCGTGCGTACGGCCCGCGCGATCCCACCTCGACCGTGGTTGTAGGCGGTGATGGCCAGCGGCCATGCATCAAGCGCCTCGTGATCTCGTCGAAGATGCTCCGCGGCGGCCCGGCTCGCTCGCAGCGGATCACGCCGTTCGTCGATCGCAGAATCGATTCGTAGGTACTGGCGTCCCGTCCGCGGCATGAACTGCCAGACCCCGGCGGCGCCCACGCGGGAATAGGCGTCCAGGTCGAAGGTGGACTCGACGAGTGCCATGCGGGTGAGTTCCGGCGGCACACCTCGCGCCCGAAAGATCTCGACCATCTCCTTCTCGTAGCCCTTCATCCGAGCGACGCCCGCGCGGAAGCTCTCTCGCAACCCCGATTGTGCGCGGACCCGGCCGGCGGCGAGCCGATACTTGTCCCGTCCCTTCACATTCACGAACAGCGCCTGCACACGCCTCTCTTCCGAAGAGAGGCCCTCGGTACGTCCGCCCCGCGCGTGAAGTCGCTTGAGAATCGAGACGTAGTGCGCACGCGCGGCCCGCACGCGATCATCGCGCATCCGATCATGCTTCGCGTCGAGTCGGTCGTTCTTTCCGGCCCACGAACGAAAGTCGAGCACGGTGTAAACCTGGCCGAGGTGGGTATCGTCGTGAATGACGACCTGATTGCGCGAGTAGCGCGCAAAGATGTTGCGCCAGAACCCGACGTTCGGCTCCAGAAGCGGTGGACGGGGGAAGGGGTTCGACGCCGCGCCAACCGCAGCCGCCCACAGCAATGCCAAGAGCACGACCGAAGACCCGACCCACCCGAGCCGGCCTCGCAAGCGATCTCTCACCACACCCTCCACCTCTTCACCCGTGCGCCCCTCGCCTCTGGACCTGAACCGTTGAGTCCCCAGTGTGACTCGACATTTTGGTTGGTACCAGAGGGGTGCGAGAATGGTCAACGACTCCGTCGACCGGCGGGGCCTCAGCGCTGACAGCCGGGGCAGTAAAAGCTCCCTCGCCCCCCGACGACCTGCGCTCGAATCGAGCTACCGCAGGCCCGACACGGCTCTCCCGCGCGATCGTAGACCCAGAGCTCGCGTTGAAAGCCCCCCTCTCTCCCCTCGCCGTCGCGGTAATCGGAGAGTGAGGACCCCCCGCTCTCGATCGCCCGGCGGAGAACCGCAGGAACAGCGGCGGCAATCCGCTCGAGCTCGGCTCGCGTGACCCGCCCGAAGCGCCGGCCAGGACGCACCCCGGCCTGAAACAACGCCTCACTTGCGTAAATGTTCCCCACGCCGACGATCTTTCGAGAGTCCATCAAGAGCGATTTCACCGTGACGCGACGGTGGCGCTTGCGCAGACGCCAAAGCAGCTCGGCCGAGAACGCCGAATCCAGCGGCTCCACTCCCAACTCCCCAAGCCCCTCCTCGGCCGAAGTCATGAACATCAACCCGAAACGCCGGGGGTCGCGGTAGTAGACGACCTGCCCCCCCTCGAGCACAACCACGACGTGCACGTGCGTCAGCTCAGGGGGAGGCTCACCGACGCACAGCCGCCCGCTCATGCCCAGGTGCACCACCCAATCCTGGCCATCGCCGACGTCGAGCAGCACGTACTTCGCCCGACGCCGAACGTCTCGGATCGTGCGACCCACGAGTCGATCCTCGAACCCAGCGACGACCGGGCGGCGCAGTCGGCGCTCGCGGACCTCCACCTGATCGATGCGTCGACCAACGAGATGGGGCCGGAGCGTCCTGCAGACGGTCTCGACCTCCGGCAACTCAGGCAAGGCCCACCACTTCAGACGTCAGCCGCGCGAACTCGTCGAGCGTCAGCGTCTCCGCCCGCCGACGTCCGTCGATCCCCGTCCGCTCGAGCACGCCGGGCGCCTCGTCCCCGAAGGCCACGCGGAGAGTGTTGCGGAGCATCTTTCGCTTCTGCGCGAACGCGGCACGCACCACGCGTCGAAACGCGTCGTCGTCGGCGACGGGGATACGCGGCGTCGGCTTCACGTCCAGCCGGACGACCGCCGAATCAACCTTCGGCGGGGGCCGGAACGAGGCCGGCGGAACATCCAACACAACCGTGGCCTCGGCCCAAAGCGCCGTCAGTACGGATAGGCTGCCGTAGGAACGCGACCCTGGCTGGGCTGCGACTCGCTGAGCGACCTCCTTCTGCAGCATTACGACGATTCGGGGGAAGCGCTCGGGGAACGCGAGCAGTCGCTCCAGGATCGCGGTCCCCGTCGAGTACGGCAGGTTCGCCACGACGAGCATGGGCTCGGCCCCGAGCCGGTCCAGGTCGAATCGCAGAAAGTCGGCGCGCGCGACGGTGAGACCCGACAGATCCTTCTCGATCAGAGACGCGGCCAAGCGTTCGTCGATCTCGACCGCGAACACCTGAGCCCCAGCCGCCAGGAGAGGCCGCGTCAGGACTCCGTGTCCCGGCCCGATTTCGAGGACCCGGCTCCCTTCCACCACCTCGGCCGCCTGGACCGTGCGGAATGCGACGTCTTGGTCGATCAGGAAGTTCTGTCCAAGTGCCCGCCTACGGCCGGCGCCCGATCGCTCCCCGCCCTGTGCCATCCGCCCCTTACGAACCCAACGACATGCGCGGACCCAGCGGTAGTTGGGCGCGCGCATTCAGAGAGAGCGGGTCCGACTCGCCGCGAGCCAACCGTCTCCACCCCGCGTACGCGATCATCACGCCATTGTCGGTGCACCGGCGCAGTGGGGGAACACGGAGTACAGCCCCCTCGTGGTCCGCCATTTCTTGCATCGCCCCGCGCAGCGCCTGGTTGGCCGAAACCCCGCCGGTCACGACGACCGTACGCGCACCGGTCTCACCGATCGCTCGCCGCGTCGCTCCGACCAGAGTCTCGACGACTGCAGCTTGGAACGATGCTGCGACGTCGGCGGGGACGGCGTCGGGATTCTTCTCGACCGCGAGGCGAAGTGCCGTCTTCAGCCCACTGAAACTGAGGTCGAGCTCCGCGCCTCGCACCCGCGGCCGCGGGAACGAGAACGCGGTGGGGTTTCCCTCGCGCGCGAGCGCTTCGATCTCGCGACCGCCGGGATACCCCAACCCCAGAAGCTTGGCCGCCTTATCGAAGGCTTCGCCCGCCGCATCGTCACGCGTACTGCCCAGCAAGCCGTAGCTTCCGTCCTCGCGAGCCCAGTAGAGCGCGGAGTGCCCCCCCGAGACGACGAGACCGAGGAACGGTCGCTCGAGAGCTTCGTCGAGTTCGATGGACAGAAGGTGGCCTTCGATGTGATTGACTCCAACGAACGGAAGGCCTCTCGCCCGTGCGATCGCCTTCGCGGTGGACAGGCCTACGAGAAGGCAACCCACGAGGCCTGGCCCCATCGTCGCCGCTACCCCGTCGATGTCGTCGAGCGTCAGCCCCGCCTTCTCGATGGCGCGTCGCACGACCGGCACCACGTGAACCACGTGATTGCGTGCCGCGAGCTCAGGCACCACGCCACCGTACGGACCGTGAACGTCATCCTGCGATGCCACGACACTCGCCCGCTCGCGACCATCCTCGACGATACCGGCGGCGGTGTCGTCGCATGACGACTCGATACCCAGAACGATCATTGCTGAGAGAGGCGGTGTAGCGCCTCGCGCGCGGTCACGTTCGCAGATGAGATCTGCAATGCACGCCGGTAGGCGGCGACCGCCCCGTCTTTGTTCCCTTCGAGCTCGAGGATCGCACCGTTCACCGCGACGACTTCCGCCAGCCAAGGTGTCGCCGGCTCGAGATCGACGGCACGCTTCAGGTCCTCCCGAGCCTGGGTCCCACTGCCCTCCACGAGAAGCGCCTGCGCTCGGATCACATACGGCGGCACACTGTCCGGAGCACGATCGATCGCAGCCTCGAGGAGTTCGAACGCATGCGTCGTCGTTCCACCGTCGAGTTCCTCGCGAGCCCGCTCACTGAGACGGAGCGCCATCGCCTCGTCTTCGTCGGTCTCGACCGTGATGAACGACGTGAGCGGTTCCCGTGTGATATCCACCCCGGGCCTGGCCGAGACTCGATGCGGCCCGACTCCCGTATACTGCGGCCGCGGCGGGGGCCGTGTACTCGTCGCTCCCGGCTGTGCCGGCCGACGCGGAATCGGACCTCGCGTCGGGGAGGACGACCCGCACGCCATGAGCAACGACAGCCCGAGCACGAGCACAGGACTCCACCTATGAAGGGAGGGCTCGACCGAACGATTCAACATGGACAGGGACCGCATGGATGCCCTTAGGAACTACCGACCAGCGCGGGGATCCGCAAAAGAGATTGGCCGCGCGGACTCTGGTGGAATCAGGGGCACATCGCCTGGAGCCGGCGCCGGGTCGAACGGAGCCATGCCGGTGATGCCGAGAGGATCCGACCAGACCGGCTCCTCCCCGGCGAGAAACGCCTCCTTTATCGGCAAGGCGTCTGGATCGCCCGTCACCGGACGCCCGGTCCGCCGGTCGATCTCTACGAGGGTCACACCTGGGGGCGGGTGAAACGGACGACCGGGGGACGCCGCGGTCGCGTCCTGCATGAACGAGGTCCAGATCGGCATTGCCGCACGCCCCCCGGAGAGGTTGAGGGGCGCGTCGCCGTCAAAGCCGACCCACGTGCCCGCCAAGAGGTCCGGTGTGTAGCCGATGAACCACGCGTCGCGGTATTCGTTCGTCGTTCCGGTCTTGCCGGCTGCCGGGCGCTCGAAGCCCAGACTCCGGGCGCCCCGCGCCGTACCGACGTCGAGTACTCCCTCCAGCATGTGCGTGACTACGAATGCCGCGGCCGGGGACACGACTCGAGTGAACACCGGCACCTCTCCGAGAATCTCCGCTCCGTCCCGGGTATCGACACGCCGGATGGTGAAGGGCTCCGCACGAATCCCTCCACTCGCGAGCACACCGTAGGCCGACACCATCTCGAGCGGCGTGACCTCCGCCGCCCCCAGCACGATCGACGGGACCGCCGGCAACTTCGAGCCCACCCCCATCCGCCCGGCGAGTTCGATGATCGAATCGAGACCCACGACCTCGGCGACTCGAGCCGTGGCCGCGTTGGACGACTTCTCCAGCGCAGTCCGGACGGTAATCTCCCCAAGGTAGCGATCACCGTAGTTCCGCGGGGTCCACTCCTGGCCCTCGTAGCTCCAGGTAAACGGCGTGTCGTCGACGAGGGTCGCCGCAGTGATGTGTCGCTCCGGCTCCGTCGCAACGACACCCGCGAGATAGACGACCGGCTTGAAGGCGGACCCCGGCTGCCGACGCGCTTGCGTGATTCGGTCGAACTGGCTCTGCGCATAGTTCCGGCCACCGACGAGCGCCCGGATGGCCCCGGTTCGCGGTGCGATGGCAACGAGCGCCGCCTCGAGCCGATGCTTCGTCGCGCGATCACGAAGTCGCGAATGGTCTCCCTCGAGCCGCGCGAGGCCC
>JAJCZO010000320.1 GCA_029262355.1 Deltaproteobacteria bacterium | reverse complement strand
GGACGACTTCCCGACCGACCCGACGCTCCGCGCGGAAGGCTTCCGCCACCTCACCCGGCTGACCACGTACGCCCTCCAGTGGTACATCGAGTTCCACGACCCCGGGTTCCCGGCGTTCCACCGCTACGACGACGACACCGTGAAGTGGGGCGGACCCAATACCGACAACCACTACCTGCGAGCGAAGATCGATCCTCTCGGCACGTACCATCTGCGCCTCGACACCACGGGGCTGCGGGACTTCATCCTCTCGACCCCGGAAGGCGAGATGCAGCTCGAGCAGTATCGCGTCTTCCAGGAGCGAAGTCTCAGCGACCTCGAGATCGAGAGCGACGGGAGCCTCGAGGTGTGGCTCTCGTCCCATGAGCACCCCAAGAACTGGATCCCGCTGCACCCCGACGTCGATCACGTGCTGGTGCGTCTGTACGTCACCGACTGGGAGAACGACGCAGTCCCGCACGTGACGATCGATCGCGTCGGATACGAAGGAAAGGCGCCCGCACGACTCCAGCCAGAAACCGTTGCCGAACGCCTTGATCAGGCCATTCACTGGGTCGAGCGAAGCATCGTTTTCTGGAACCAGTTCCTCACTGCAAGGCGGGAGCGAAGCGGCGACAATGCACTGTCGCCCCCGATGGCGGTACCGGGCGGCGCTGCGGACATCCTGTACGGCGGTGGTTGGTACCGACTCGAGCCCGGCGAAGGGCTCCTCATCCAATGCGAGCGCCCCGACGCACGGTACTGGTCGATTCAACTGTACTCCGCGCCGTGGTTCGAGTCGCTCGATCTCGCGAACCGGGTCTGCAGCCTGAACGGCCAGCAGACGCAAATCGATCCCGACGGATGCTTCCGCGTCGTCGTTTCAGCGGAGGACCCGGGCATCCCGAACTGGCTCGACACCGAAGGACGTCCCGACGGAATGGTCTCCTACCGCTGGGTCTGGTCGGAAACGGCTCCGGTCCCAACAACCCGAGTCGTGCCGCTGGCAACGCTCCGGAGCCACTTGCCGCGCGAGACTCCCTCCTTCGGGCCAGACCAACGGCGCGCGCAGATCCGGCGTCGGCGCGCCGGCGTTGCGCGAAGGTTTCGCCGATGAACGAACCAATCCGCCCCACGTGGGTCGCAGACCTGAACACCATCGGCAGCAACCTCGGGGGCGCCCAGCACGTGGTCCGCCTCGACCCTGCGGCCCTCGTGCAGGCCGCCATTGCGGAAACCGGCCTCCGCGACTTTGGCGACGAGAGCTGGCGTGAGCCATTCGGTGTCCTCACCGACGCAATCGAGAACGAAGCGAACCTGAACCTCGTCGGACGCGTTCTCACGCGATCGGAGCTCCTCCGGGTGCTGCAGAACCGGCTGCGAATCGTCGACCATCTGAAGCGACATCCGGAGATCGAGCAGGGGGTGATCGAACGACCCGTCGTGATCACCGGCACCGGTCGCAGCGGCACGTCGATCCTGCACGAGTTGATGGCGCAGGACCCGGCCAACCGAACTCCGCAGGCATGGGAGGTCATGTACTCGGTACCGCCGCCGGAAGTCGCAACCTACGCGACGGACCCCAGAATCGCGCGCGCCGATCGCGAGGTGACGCTCTGGCACGAGATCGCACCCGAGTACAAGACCATGCACGAGAACGGCGGCGCCCTGCCCCTCGAATGCATCTACCTCATGCTCCACGAGTTCGCGTCACCGCACTTCTCCGGTGTCCTCAATGCTCCGAGCTACGCCCAGTGGCTCGGCACGCACGACCTCGCACCGGCGTTCCGTTTTCATCGCCGTCAGCTTCAGCTCCTGCAGTCGCAATACCCCGGCACCCCGTGGCTCCTGAAGGCCCCGAGTCATCTCACGATGCTCCCGACGCTGTTCTCGGTCTACCCCGACGCACGCGTGGTCCTGACGCACCGAGACCCGGTGAAGACCGTCGCCTCGATCGTGAGCCTGGTCGCTACACTGCGGCGAATGCGAAGCGACCACGTCGACGTCGCACCGCTCGTTCATCAATACACCGAAGGCATCGCGCTCGGCCTGGAAGCCGTAATGGCGCACAGGCGCAACGGTACGATTCCGGACGATCAGATCGTCGACCTCCGGTTCACTGATCTCATGGCCAATCCCGCAGCGGCAATCCGCAGCGTGTACGAGCGGCTCGACCTCGAACTGACGAAGAACGCGGAAGAGCGAATGACCCGCTACGTTGCCGAGAAACCACGCGGCAAACACGGCGCCCATCGCTACTCGCTCGAGGACTACGGCCTCGAAAAGGAGTCGGTTCACGAACGCTACTCCGTATACATGGACCAGTACGGCGTGGAGGCCGAAGCGTGATGCGGATCTATGCAAACACCAACCAGCGCGTTGCGCCGAGCGCGATCGCCGCGCACGCGCGTCGCGCCGAACGCATCGGGTACGACGGCCTGAACGTACCCGAAGCCGTACACGACGGCCTGCTCCTCTCCGCCCTCGCGCTCCAGGCGACGACCACCCTGCACGTCGCCACGTCCGTACTGGTCGCGTTCACGCGCAGCCCGATGACCACCGCCGTCGCGGCGTGGGACCTCCAAGCGTACTCGGGCGGACGCTTCGAACTCGGCCTGGGCGCGCAAGTACGAGGCAACGTGGAAGACCGCTACGGCGCCGCCTGGTCGCCCCCCGTCGGGCGCATGCGCGAGTACGTCGGGGCCATCCGCGCCACGTTTGCGTGCTGGCAGAACGGCGAAGAGCTGGGATTCGAAGGCGACCACTACCGGCTCACGCGCATGCAGCCCTTCTTCGCACCGGAGCCGCTCGAGGGCGACCCGATTCCGATCCACCTCGGCGCGGTCGGCCCCCACATGACCACGCTTGCCGGTGAAGTCGCCGACGGTCTCGTCACGCACCCGACCAATAGCCACCCACGATACATTCGAGAAGTACTCCAGCCTCGGCTCGCCACGGGCGCCGCCCGCAAAGGGCGTCAGGATGCGCCCTTCGCGCTCAAGGTCGGCCCGATCTGCACCGTCGGCCGCGACACCGCGGCGGTCGCGGCCATGCGAGAAGAGAAGAGACGCAGCCTCGCCTTTCTCTACTCGACTCCACAGTACTGGCCGAGCCTGGAGCTCTTCGGGTGGGGCGACCGCGGCAAGGCGCTCCACCAGCTCACGCGCGAAAGCCGCTGGAACGACCTCCCGCAGATTCTCGACGATGAGATGCTGGACACGTTCTTGCTGTCGGGGACGTACGACGAACTGCCCGGCACCTTACGCACAGCCTACGACGGCCTCGCCGACACCCTCGTGTTCCCGATGCCCGAGGACCCGGCCGAGGACGTGCTCGCCGCACGAGCCATCGCGCTGCTCCGCGACTAACTCAGCGAGCACCAAAGACTTCCTGCATCCGCGTGATCGCGACGTCGGTGAGCGGGAGGTCCATTCCGAGATCCTCGGCGAGACCGAGCGCGGCGCCGAGATCCTTCTCCGCGATCTCGGCCGTGTACTTCCCCGCGGCGACCATGCGCTTGCCGAAGTCCGTCTTCGGGTCGGCCATTCCCGCCGTACCGCGCATCCACAGCATCTCCTGCACGCGGTTCAGCTTGTTCGCCTGCTCGACCATCTTTCCGAGCTCGCCGAGGTCGACACCCGCCGCTTCCGCGAGGCGCATCCCCTCATGGAGGGCCGCCGCCTGAAGGAAGAGAATCACTTGCCGCGCGACCTTTGCGCGCATTCCGGAGCCGAGCTCTCCCATTCGCGAGACGATCGCCGAGTAGCAGTCGAACACTTCGCGACACGACTCGATGACTTCCGGAGAGCCCCCTACCATCGTCGCCAACTGCCCCGTCTCGGCCCCTTCGACCGATCCGGTGACACCGGCGTCGAGAATGCACACGCCAGCCGTCGTCGCATCGCGAGCCATTTGCAAAACGGTTTCGACGTGGATCGTGGAGTGGATGACCACGCAAAGGTCGGCATGCGCGCCGGCGAGGATGCCCTCGGTGCCCGACATCACGTCACGAACCTGGTCGTCGTTCAGAACGACGATCAAGACGACATCCGACCCCTCGGCGAGCGCGCGCGGAGACGACGCAACGACCGCACCGCACTCCGCGAAGGGCAGGCAGGCCCGTTCATTCGGATCGTAGACGGCGAGAGGAAAGCCGCGACCGATGACGGCCTTGGCCATGGCCGAGCCCATCTGCCCTACGCCCACGACACCGACGCGAGTGCTCACTCACTCTTCTCCGGCGGGTTCGCCGCGGCGATCGCCGTCCCCGCGGCCTGCACTGCGACGGTTCCACGCGGCCAACCCGCATAGTGCGTGATCTGAACCGCCGCCTCCTGAAGCTCGGCCTCGGTGAGATCACCGCGCTGCAGCGCTTGCTGCATGTGCAGGTTGAGGTTGCCGGAATCGCCGAGCGCGCCCAGGACCCCGAGCACGATCAGCCGACGATCGCGCACCGATAATTCCTCGTTCCCCCAGACCGAGCCGAACAGGTGGTCGACGGTCATCTCGACGAACCTGCCGCTCACCGGAATGTCGATCCCGCAGACGTCCTTCATCATCCGCGAGCCACGCTCGCGTACGGATTCACTCATCGAAAAACTCCCTTCGTGCAGACATGTTCCTGCCCACCGGCACTAACAACCCTGCGCACCGGGGGCACGGAGACATGCCCCCCTCGCCATCACCCGGCAGCGACTCGGCCCTAGTGCACCGCCGTCGACATAGCGTTAACGCCTTGCCGCCCCTCGACGTCCGTCGCCGCGTCTCGTCTCCTCGGAAGATTGCCTATATTCCTGCGTCGCCGTTCCTTGCGACGAACGCCGATAGACGGCAATCCGT
>JAJCZO010000319.1 GCA_029262355.1 Deltaproteobacteria bacterium | reverse complement strand
GGCGACATCGCGACCGCGGGAGAGATGCGCACTGCGCCGGCGACCGCCACGAGGGCGCCTCCGACAGCGGCCACCGTGCTGAAGATCGCAGCGCCCACGAACAGCCCGGGGTCTGCGAGGTAATGGAGGAAGGGAAATCGGTAGTATTCCGCGTACATGTTGGTGAGCCCTCGGCCCATCCAGGCCCCGAGTCCCCAGCCGAGCAGGACGCCGATGGCCGCCACGACCAGCACGAACTGCATGAAGTGCCAACCCACCGCGAGGTTGGAGTACCCGAACGCCTTCAGAAGGCCGATTTGCTCGCGCTGTGTCGCGACCAGCCGCTGCACGACGATGTTCAGGAGGAAGGCGGCCACGGCCAGGAAGATCGGAGGGATCACGCTGCTCAACGCCGAAAGCTGATCGAACTCGCCTCGCAAGAACGTGTCGGAGACGTGCTCGCTTCGGCCGAACGCTCCGAAGCTCCCGTGCGGGTGGAGCAGCTCGTCGATGCGTGCGATCACCTCTCGTTCGCTTCCGTCGCGGGACAGCGCTACCGAGAGCTCGTTGAACGCGCCCTTCAGATCGTAGGCCGCCTCGAGTGCGGACCGGTTCATCCAGAGGATTCCAAACCGGCGATCGTCCGGAATGATCTGGCCCGGCCCGAGTGCGTAAACGAACTCCGGCGAGAGCGCCACGCCGACGATACGAAGGCGCCGCCGCTTTCCGTTGACGTTCGCGAGCAGTGAGTCCCCGGGGCGGAAGCCGTTCGCTTCCGCGAAGGCCTCGCCCACGACGACTTCGTCGGCCCGACCCGAACGGAGAGGGCGGCCCGCGACGATGGCGATGTCGTTCAGGGCGGGAACTCCGCCATCGGGCAGGGAGAGAATACGGCCTCGGGCCGGCTCGTCGAGGCCGTCGACGTCGAGCAGCACCTCTTCGACGATTCGGGTCTGGACCTGCGCGACGCCGGGGATCTCGTTGATTCGTCGACTGAGCCACGTGGGAGCGCGCCGGCACGGCGCGAACACGTCTGCAAAGCGGTATCGTTCGTAGAAGGCGGTGCGTGTCTCCTCGAGCGAGTGCTGGGTTCCCGCGGCCAGGACCACGGTCGCGACTCCCGCCGCGATCACCAGAGCGATCGCGAGAACCTGACCTCGGCTGTGCCAGAGGTCGCGCACGAGTTTCCGCTGGAGAACTCGCATCCTACCAGCTGAGATCTCGTGCGCGCCGGCGGACTGCACCCTGTCGTACACGGGAGATCCGTCCGTCGACAAACACGATGGTCTCGTCCGCCATCTCGGCGATGCCCGAGTTGTGCGTGATGACGAGCGTCGTCGTTTGCAGCTCTCGGTTCACCGACTCGAGCGCTTCGAGTACGGTGATGCCGGTGGCGCTGTCCAACGCGCCGGTCGGCTCGTCGCACAGGAGAACGCAAGGTCGTTTCGCGATGGCGCGGGCTACCGCGACGCGCTGCTGCTCGCCGCCCGAGAGCTGCGAGGGGAAGTGATCCATCCGATTCTCGAGCCCGACCATCCCCAGTGCTTCATCGGGCGCGAGGGGATCGTTCGCGATCTCCGTGACGAGGGCGACGTTCTCCCGTGCGGTGAGGCTCGGAATCAGGTTGTAGAACTGAAAGATGAAGCCAACGTGTTCGCGCCGGAAGCGGGTCAGGCCGGCGTTGTCCATCTTTGTGAGCTCGTTGCCACGAAAGAACACCTGGCCAGAGGTGGGTTGGTCCAGGCCGCCGAGAATGTTCAGGAGAGTCGACTTGCCGCTGCCGGACGCCCCGAGCAGGACCACGAAGTCGCCCTCTCGGACTTCCAGGTCGACGCCGCGGAGAGCCTGCACTTCAGTCTCGCCAGTCGGGTAGACCTTGGTGATGGAGATGGTGCGGTAGGCGAGACCTCGCGGGCGAGTGTCGGCGGACGCGACGGGTCCGGCCGGGGAGTCGGGTACATGCGGGACCTTGCTCATCCGGTACTCCGGCGAAGTTTCGGCGCGTTCTCCTCGTCTCGTCCCATCACGATTCGCTGACCACGACGAGCTCCATGCTGAGCCGTGACGACCGTCCACTGGCCACCGCCGCGGTGATCGTCGCGATAGATCACGACCCAGTCGTTCGTCGCGCCGAGTTCGTGTGCGCGTGCGGTATTCGAGTAGAGCGCCGTGTAATGTCGCGCGCCTCGCCGTGTGTGGAGGATCGGCAGCCAGGCGATGTGAGTGGGATTGAAGGGCTCCGGAGTCTCCCAGGGGCGATACCGGGGACCCTGGCGAGGCTTCCGTCGAGAGCCGCGGGCTCGAGATCGGCGAGAGTCTCGATTCCGAGCCGCTCGCGAATGCGAGCCCGCAACGGGTTCGCATCCTGTGTTTCGAGGAGTGTCGCTGCCTCGTCGAGCTGCGCGGCGATCCAGTCGTTGGTGGGATGCACGGGTGAGGTCACGCCCACCCATACTGCATCTCTCGTGCCGCTTGGCCTCGAGGATTCGGTCGCAGTCGGGTGAGCGGTTCGGGTACACTTCCCAAGACTGGTAGGGCGGGCGCCTGCTTTTCGCAGCAGCGCTCAATCCGAGAGGACTTCGGGAGTGACCCAGATGGAATTGGAGCGACCGACGACGGTGATGTCGGATCGCAGGAGTCGAGCGTCGCCTTAAGGATTTCTCGGTCATTGCCTCGAGCTTCGTGGCGGTGGTCGGAAAGGCTCCTTCGCCGTCCGATCGACGTCGGCGTCCCCGGAGAACGGCGCTGAGTGTACCACGATGTGCAGAACCTCGATCACTGTCCTTGGAGCCGGGCGACGCGAGTGGGCAGGCCGACTCGGGGACCGTGCGTGAGCTGGCGTGCTCCCTGCCGACCTCGCAGGCGCGCGATCCGCGGAGTCGCGCGACTGAGAATCCGGTGGGCGGGATTTCGTGGCAGCGGGAAACCGGATGGCCGGCGAAGCCTGTGGCTTCCGAAAACCCGATCGTACCGAGATTGCTGAGGAATCCTGACGGGCACCGATCCCTGACGTCGATGAGCGATTCGTTGAGCCGGTTGTTTGTTCCGAGCATCAGAGCCGTGATCTTGGCCGCCAGGTCGGGGTCGGAGCTCATGGGTAGCTCCCTCCGTTAGCTGTTGGCGGTTCGATCGTCGTGCCGGTCGGGCTGAGACCGTAACTCGGCCGATACGGGCGTCTCCGCTCAGGCTCTCCGACTTGTTCTCGATGTACATGATGCGGCCGTTCTGGCCGCGTCTCAGCTGGGACACGTCGTCACCCCCGTCTCCAAGACGGAGCAGTCTCGATGTTGGCCCGAACGCCCGGCTAACGGGATGGCTCAGAAGTGTGGCCATCCCACGCAAGTCTGACGCTCCGATCGTCGTTTGCCTACCCGGTAGTCGTCGAGATTCCAGCTGTTCCAGAGTTCCGGGGCACTAGCTCGCCGGCGCCTCGCGGGGCATGCCGCGGATCGTCCGTGTCAGAATCGAGAGCAGCGCGGTCGTCGCGGCGACGCCGACCACGAGGAGCGCGATTGGGGCTGGGCCGTCCGTAGGGGAGACCTCTCGGCCGGTGGCCATCATGATCCGAAGGAGACTCCCGTAGGAGACCCAGAGGAGGGAGCCCGGGAGCATCGCGACGAAGCCCAGCATGTAGTTGGTCAGACTGACCCGGGAGATGCCCAGCCCGTAGTTCAGCAGGTTGGAGGGAACGACCGGTGACAGCCGCATCAGGATCACCAGGATTCGCTCGCGCTTTTCGATCGCCCGATCGAGAGCCGCAACCGAGGCGTAGCAAGGCTGCCGGCGAGCGAGGGCGGGCCGTATGAGGTGGCGTGCGACCAGGAACGCCGCCGTCGATCCCACGGCACCACCGACGAAGGAGTACAGGACGCCATGGGGCACGCCGAACAGGGCACCTGCGGCGATGGCAAGGAGCCCGGCGGGAGCGAGGGCGACCACGGCGAGGGCGTAGCCGGCGATGAACAGAGCCGGCGTCCATGGCTGCCCGGTCTCGCCCGCAAAGGCGAGGAACGGCGCGAGGCCGAACGCGCTGAAGAGCGCCGTTCCCGCGGCGATGCCACTCGCCAATCGGAGTCGTGTGCTTGATGTCGCTGGAGTCGCCACTGCGTGATCCCGCCGCGGACCTGTGGATTGGATGCTTCTCGAGGGGGAATGGTTTCGCGGGCGACTGGTCGGAAATTGTTCTGCTGGCAGAGCCTCTTGCGGAGAGTGGGGGGTCACGTCAGGGCACCGCTGCAGCTCGATCCGGCGCCCGCGGTACACGCGAAGCAGTGCGCGCCGACGTGGATCGACTGGCCGTTCAGACTGTCGAGGTCTTCCACGCTCCAGATCGTCCGAGGGGCGTGGAGTGGGAGATCGAGCATCTGGTTGAAGTCGCAGTCGAAGAGACGGCCTTCGTAGTCGACCGAAACGAGACTCCGACACATGAGACCCGGCACGGTGGCCGGGTTGAAGTGGCCGACGAGGAGACGCTGGTATTCAGCGAGGCTCCCTTCTCGTATGAGGTCGTGCGCGAATCGGCGGATCGGCATGTTCGTGATCGTGATCAGTCGATTGAAGGCGCTACCGAAGAGCTCCCGTAGCTCCGTTCGATAGCGCTCCTCGAGCTCCGCCTGAGGCGGTGGAAGGCTCGGGCCGAGCGGGTTGTAGACGAGGTCGAGGGTGAGCGGCGACCCCGGCGCCGCGTAGCCCAACTCGTTCAAGAGGCGCAGGGCCTCGATGCTGCGCTCGAACACGCCTCGGCCGCGTTGACGATCTACGTTCTCGGGTGCGTAGCAGGGGAGGGAGGCGACGATCTCGACGCCTTGCCGCGCGAGGAATGCGGCGGTGCCCTCTTGTTCCGGGAGGAGCAAGACCGTCAGGTTGCAGCGGTCGATCACCCGGCGCCCGAGCGCGCGTGCCTCGCGGACGAGGAAGCGGAAGCACTCGTTCAGCTCCGGCGCGCCGCCGGTCAGGTCGAGGAGCTCGATCCTCGGATGTGATGCGAGCAGATCGACGACGCGCTCCGCCGTGCGCTGGTCCATGCTTTCGGTGCGCTTTGGGCCTGCTTCGACGTGGCAGTGGTGGCAGGCGAGGTCGCAGCGGCGCCCGATGTTCACCTGAAGCGTTCGTACGGAGTCGCGTCGGAGCGGCGGCAGGTTCTCGCGCGCGAGGTGGCGACCGAAGTCGTGCATCAACAGCAGCTGGAGCCGTCCGGTCCGGCGAGCGGCGTGGCGCCGTCGCCAGGGTCGGCCGACTTCGTTTCGCGCGGGTCACGTAGGGCGGTTCGTGCGCAGTCGAAGGGCTCTTGCTGCCCACCGGGGACCTCACGATGCGGTGGGATCGTGATCGTCGACTCCCGGTACGGACCGCTGCTCAGGATGCCGTACGTCTTTGCGCAGACGGCCGTGCGCGCGCCCCGGATCAACACGTGGCCGTCGTCGTCCTCGACGCGCCTCCACGGGCCGCGATAGACGACCGCCTGGTTGGCTTCGAGACAGGGGCCTTCGAGTCCTTTGTTCGCCGTCACCGTAATCGAGCGGAACTCGATCCCTTCGACGACCGAGAAGGGACGGGTTTCCCAGTTCTCGATCGCAATGCCGTAGAAGCCGGCGGCCTCGAGCTCTTCGAGGAGCGCGCGCTCCTCGAAGGCGCCCGAGACGCAGCCGCTCCAGAGATCGGGATCGTTCTTGAGATGATTGGGCACCGGCTCGTCGGCGACGATGTCGGAGACGGCGATCCGGCCGCCGGGTCGCAGTACGCGGTAGATCTCACGAAGGAGGCTCGTCTTGTCGCTCTCTCGTACGAGGTTCAGGACGCAGTTCGAGACGACGACATCCACCGAACCATCGGCGACCAACGGGACCTCGGACCGGATTCGTGCCGTCTCGCTCTCGAGCGCGGCCAGGTCATCGCTCGTGGCCACGGGGTTCTCTCGAAGCCAGCGATCCACCAGGTCGAGGTTGACGCCGAGGTCCTGGATGCGGCCACGCCGGAACTCGACGTTGTCGTAGCCGATTCGGTCGGCGACGAGCGGAGCCGCTCGCCGCGCGAGGGCCAGCATCTCCTGGTTCATGTCGATGCCGATCACGTGGCCCTCGGGGCCAACGATCTGAGATGCGATGAAGCAGATCTTTCCGCTGCCGCTCCCGAGATCGAGGACACGGTCTCCCGGTCTCAAGTGTCTCGAGGGGTCGCCGCAGCCGTAGTCTCGCTCGAGGACCTCGGTCGGAATCACCTCGAGATGGCGGGGGTCGTAGTCGACCGGACAGCACAGAGACGGTTCCCGAGCGGCCGCGGCCGCGCTGTACCGGTCCCGCACTGCGGTCTCGGGCTCGATGGTTGGGCGGGGGGCGACGCTCATTTCTCACTCCTACGAGCCCCTGGTCGGTCGGGCCGGACATCGGACCGCGCATCGAACGCAGGCGTCTCATGGAGTCCATACGACCGCGTGCGTAGAGCGTTACGGCGTTGCCGTTACCAAAATGAGCCTTTGCGCATCCAACGGGAGTGAGTGCGGAGCCCGGCAGTGGAAAGGCGAGAGGCCCTTGGCCAGTCCCGCGACCCGTACCGTGGAGACATGCACTGGCAGGGGAGCCTCACCTCCCGTCGTCAGATCACGCGAGGCATCGCTTGAGCATGGGGTTCGCGCGAGTGGAACGTCTCTCGACGACAAGGAAAGCCGTCGCTGCGGTCGCAGTGCTCGCACTGCTTTTCACCGCGACGCGAGTGCGCGCGACCGAGGACGTGGGGCCCGGTCGCCGGTTCCACGATCCCGTCGTCCTGAAGACGAAGCGGCTAGGGTCGTTGGACGACCCCAACACGGCCGCCTACCGGCTCTACGCGCGACAAGGCGACGAGTTTCTTGCGATACCGTACCAGTTCGACCAGTGGGAAGACGGTGCGCCAGTTTTTTCCGATCAGCCGGGAGAGCCGGCCTTCGAGGTCGACGAGGACGACGAGTTGGTCTTCATGGCGAAGGACGCGGGCGAGCGGGGGCTGCGCAGGCAGCTTCCGGAGGAGGCCGACTTCGCTCTGGAGATCGAGCTGCGTGATGAGACGACCCAGCAATCCTGGTGGGCCTACTTGCTGCACTTCGACGGCGTTCCTCCCTCCAGGTCGCCCGTTCGGTACGCGAGCTTCGATCCGAAGGCCAATCGAGCGCGGTCTCCGCTGTACGAGATCACCTACGCTCCCGGCCGTAGCTTCTTCAGCGACGTTCGGGTTCGACGCAGCGACCAGTCGCTCGACCAGCCCTTGATCGACCGGACCCGCGTCGAGATCAACCCGACCTTCTCTGTGACGTTGCTCAGCTGGAGTCCGGTCTTCACCGAGGAGAGCTTCTCGTCGACGACGGACGGGGTTCGCAACGGACCCGTGCGTGCGATCCGTCGGCTCAGTCAATCCCTGGAGCTGGGACCCGTCTTCCCCGATGCGCCGAGCGGAACCGTTTACACATATTTCTACTTCAGCTCGTTTTGGACACCCTCGACCTTCTCTTTGCCGGCCCTCGCGCTGGCCGCTCTCGACCGCTTTCGCTTCTCCGAGCTCGAAGACCTCGGCCCGGAGGCTCTCGGGGTCCGATACTGGGATGGTGCGAATCCCGAGGGCGTGGCCTTCACGGGGAACAGCCGTCCGGCGAAGGTCGATGAAGACCACGAGTGGTGGGCCATCAGCGGGGGCGGAGGATCGTGCATGCACGCCTTCCTGCTTCCTCAGCAGTGGCTCGAATGGGGTGTCGTTCGAGGCACGTCCTTTCGGGACGAGGCTCCGACCGAGGCCGGCCCGGGCCTACACGCCGCAGGATTCGAGCTCTTACACATGGACCGCATCGAGGAGGCTGGCGACTACGAGATGCTGATGGCGTCCGTCGTTCTTCCGGACGGCTTCGCGCCCGGCAACGAGAGGGACCTTCTTCGAATGTTGAGAGAGCCGCTCGAGGTTGCGGTGCGCGTGGTCCGTTGAGTTTTGGCGACCGGTGGACTGGCAAGCCGCAGCGGGGCCCCATCTGGGAGACCGGCGTAACGTTCCGAGCACATCACCGTACACGAAATCAACGCGTTGTTTGCCTTCCCCTCGCGCAGATCACGACGGGACCGCGAAGGTTCAAGACCAGGAGTGAGAATGGCCTCGGCTGCTTCAATCAACCTCGAGAAGATCGCGCGCTTCGCGCAGCTCGCCGTGCCGGTGGCTCTCGTCACAGTGGCCTTCGTCGGGCATTTCTTCTCGTTCTACTTCCACTTCCTGACCGTCACGCTTCTTCTCTTGTTCTTGCTCGATCTCTACTACCGGCATGGTCAGAAGGAGCACGCTCTGCTCACGAATTTTGGGTTTCTCGCCCAGGCGCGGTACCTGACCGAGAGCATCGGTCCGGAGCTGCGCCAGTACCTTTTCTCGGACGACCTCACCGAGCGCCCGTTCAATCGCCTGGAGCGCGCCGAGGTCTATCGGAAAGCCAAGGGGCAGGACTCCACCGCGGCATTTGGCTCGCAGATGAGCTTCGAAGCGGACGAGGTCAAGCTTCGCCACTCGATGTATCCGACCGCCGCCGATTCGATAGCACCGTTCGAGCTGACCGTGGGAGAGGAGCGAGGCTTGTCCACCGCCCACATCTTGCGCTTCCCGGTGATGATCAGTGCGATGAGCTACGGGGCGCTGAGTGTGAGAGCCGTCCGTGCGCTCGCGCGGGGGGCCAAGAAGAGTGGCATCACGATGAACACGGGCGAGGGCGGCTATCCGAAGCATCATCTCGAGGAAGGATGCGATCTGACCTTCCAGATGGGCACGGCCAAGTTCGGAGTGCGCAACGAAGACGGTTCTCTCCATGAGGAGAAGCTGCACGAGATCGCGCAGAAGGCCGCCGTCAAAATGGTGGAGATCAAGCTCTCGCAGGGAGCCAAGCCGGGCAAGGGAGGAATCCTGCCCAAAGAGAAGATCAGCGAGGAGATCTCCGAGCTTCGCGGCGTGCCGATGGATCGCGACGTCATCTCTCCGCCGCACCATCTGGAGTGCACGGACGCGTCCTCGACCGTGCGCTTCATTCGGCGTGTGCAAGAGGCTGCCGGGATTCCGGTGGGCATCAAGCTCTGCCTCGGGCACCCAGGCGAGTTCGAGGGACTGGTCCGCGAGATGAAGTCGCAAGGGGTCTTTCCCGACTACATATCGATCGACGGCGCCGAGGGCGGTACGGGCGCGGCCCCGCGCAGCTTCATGGACGACATCGGCCTACCTCTCCACAGCGCGCTGCCGGCAGTCGTCCGGATCCTGCGCGCCGAGGGAGTTCGGGATCGGCTCAAGCTCTTCTGCGCAGGTAAGCTCATCAGCCCTGCACGCCAGGTCGTGGCTCTTTCTCTAGGAGCGGACGCCGTCTACACGGCGCGAGGATTCATGCTCGCCCTGGGGTGCATCCAGGCGTTGCAATGCAACGCGAACACGTGTCCAGTCGGGATCACGACCCAGAACCCGAGTCTGGTTCGTGGTCTCGACGTTGAGCAGCGGTCCCAGAGAGTGAGGAACTACGTGGACGGGCTTCATCATGACCATGTCGCGCTGCTGTCGTCGCTGGGGTGCGGGAGATTCGCAGACTTGAGTGAGCGGAATCTTTTCGCGCCTGCCCTTGCCGGCGTGGCAGCCGAGCACGTGCATCATCCGATGCCGACCAACCCGTTGGATCGGGGCAGCATGACTGTCGTGGGAGGTGTATCGTGAAGATACCAAAGGGCGTTCTCTGGAGCTGTCAGATCGTCGCCGCGATGATCATCGGTTTCGCGGCGGTGACGAAGTTCGTCGGTACGGACGGGAGTGTATTCATCTTCAGCGCACTGGGGATGGAACCCTTCGGGCGTTACCTGATCGGAGCGATCGAGCTGACAGCGGCCTCGATGTTACTCACCTCGGGCTTTGCTGCGATCGGTGCTCTGTTCGCCATCGGGACGATGCTGGGTGCGACGATCGCGCACCTGAGCTACCTGGGGCTCGACGTCGACGGTGACGCCGGCGCGCGCGTCATGATGTTGTCGGTGGTGTTGACGACGGCTGTGCCGGTTCTGATCGCTCGTCGCCAGAACCTGCCGCTCATCGGCAGCACCCTTTGAGTCCGGTTTCCGGGGGAGTCCCATCATGAAGGCAAGTGACCTGCTGGTACGCTCCCTCGAGAACGAGGGTGTGGAATATGTGTTTGGGATTCCAGGCGAGGAGAACCTCGACTTCCTGGAATCGCTACGAAGCTCGAGCATCCGCTTGATCCTGACGCGTCACGAACAGGGCGCTGGGTTCATGGCCGCCACAGTGGGGCGGCTCACGGGCAAGGTCGGCGTGTGTCTCTCCACGCTGGGCCCGGGGGCCACGAACTTCATGACGTGCGCATCCTACGCCCTGCTCGCTGGCTTGCCGGTGATGTTCATCACTGGCCAGAAGCCCATCAAGAAGAGCAAGCAGGGGCGCTTCCAGATCATCGACATCGTTCGGATGATGGAGCCGGTCACTCAGTTCACGAAGCAGATCGTCGATGCCAACAACGTGCCGTATCTCGTGCGCGACGCTTTCCGGATTGCCAAGAACGAGAAGCCCGGCCCCGTGCACTTGGAGCTGCCGGAGGACGTTGCGGCGGAAGAGGTCGATCGAAAGCCCTTCGCGGTGACCGAGCCCACTCCCCCCGGTGCGAGTCAGTCTGCGCTGAGGAAAGCGGCCGAGATGCTGATGGCCGCGAAGCGGCCGCTGCTCTGTGTCGCGGCGGGTGCCAACCGGCACCGTACCCAGGCTGCGCTCGAGACCCTCATCGAGAAGACCGGGCTTTTCTTCGTAACGACCCAGATGGGGAAGGGCGCAGCCGACGAGCGACACGAGCGGTTTCTGGGCACGACCGCCCTCTCCGACGGCGACTTCGTGCACCGCGCCATCGAACACGCCGACGTCATCCTCAACTTCGGCCACGATCTGAGCGAGAAGCCGCCATTCTTCATGCGGGAGGGCGGCCGGCAGGTGATCCACCTCGCTTACTATCCAGCCGAGATGGACGACGTGTATTTCCCGCAACACGAGGTCATCGGCTGCACGGCGGCGAACGCCCTGTCGCTGAGTGAGATCATCCGGCCCTCCGACCATTGGGACCTGGACCACTTCGCGGAGCTGAAGGAGATCATCGACCGAGAGGTGCACGAATGCGTGGGCGACGACCGCTTTCCGTTCTCTCCTCCGCGCCTGGTGCACGAGGTTCGCTCTGCGCTCGACAGCGATGCGATCGTCTCGCTCGACAATGGCATGTACAAGATCTGGTTCGCGCGAAACTATCAGGCGCACGGCCCGAACACGGTCCTGCTGGACAACGCACTGGCGACGATGGGTGCTGGCTTGCCGGTGGCGATCGCGGCGAAGCTCCTGAACCCGGGCCGACAGGTGGTCGCGGTGTGTGGGGATGGCGGGTTCATGATGAATTCGCAGGAGATGGAGACCGCCGTGCGGCTCGACCTCGATCTGGTCGTGCTCGTGTTGCGGGAGGACTCGTATGGGATGATCCGTTGGAAGCAGGCGGGAGGCGGCTTCGCGGACTTCGGCCTGGAGTTCCAGAACCCGGATTTCGTGCTCTATGCCGAGAGCTACGGGGCGACCGGTCATCGGGTGGCGGAGATCGGGGGTCTGGAGAGCGCGCTCCGCGAGGCGCTGGACCAGGGCGGGGTACATCTCATCGAGGCCCCGATCGACTACTCTGAGGATCACCACGCGCTCGGCGAGGCTCTGCGCCAGAAGACGAGTGAGCTCTGAGGATGTCGACCATGTCTCGGTTGCCGATCGAAGCGGCGTACGATGGAAGCCTCCTCGAGGAGCTTCCGCTGCATTCGGAAGCCCAAGTGCTCGAGATGATGGCGTCCGCCCACGGGGCGTACGCGGACCGAACGGCGTGGTTGGAGCCGCACGAGCGCATTTCGATCCTCGAGGGTGTGGCCGAGCGGATCGCCGCTCGCGCGGACGAGCTGGCGCTCCAGGCGGCGCGTGAAGGCGGTAAGCCACTGATGGATTCGCGCGTCGAGGTCGCGCGCGCGGTCGAGGGTGTGAAGGCGGCGATCGAGACTGTGCGCCACATGGGTGGGGTGGAGATCCCGATGCGACTCACGCGATCGTCGGCGGGGCGCGTCGCCTATACGCATCGAGAGCCGCGCGGCGTCGTGCTGGCGATCAGCGCCTTCAATCATCCCTTCAATCTGATCGTCCATCAGGTGATCACGGCGTTGGCGGCGGGGTGTCCGGTGCTCGTCAAGCCCGCGCCGACCACGCCACTCTCTTGCCGGTCGTTGGTCGAGATCGTGCACGAGGCGGGTCTGCCCACGGACCTGTGCCACTTCGTCTTCTGCGACAACGAGGTGGCCGAGCGCTTGGTGACGGACTCTCGAACGGCCTTCCTCACGTTCATCGGCTCGGCCCGGGTCGGCTGGAGCCTGCGTTCGAAGCTGGCGCCGGGGGCGGCGTGTGCGCTCGAGCATGGCGGTGCCGCGCCCGTAGTCGTCGAGGCAACCGCGGACATCCCCGACGCGGTTCCTCTTCTGGTGAAGGGCGGTTTCTACCACGCCGGGCAGGTCTGCGTGTCGGTTCAGAGGATCTACGTCGACCGCGAAATCGCCGACGATTTCCTCGGCTCGTTCGAAGCCGAGGTGCGGCGGTTGCGTGTCGGCGACCCGACCGATCCCGCGACGGAGGTCGGACCACTGATCCTCCCTCGAGAGGTCGCTCGGGTAGACGAGTGGGTTCGCGAGGCGGTCGATCGTGGAGCCGAGCTGCGCTGCGGCGGAGAAATGGTCTCGGATCACGTGTGCGCTCCGACCCTTCTCGTCGACCCACCCGACGACGTACGCGTCTCTACCCATGAGATCTTTGGGCCGGTGGTCTGTGTCTATCGCTACGACGACCTCGACGAGGCCGTAGAGCGCGCCAATGCCCCGGACAGCTACTTTCAGGCATCCGTGTTCACCCAGCGGCTGGACGTGGGATTGGATCTGTCGAGGCGGCTGAACGGGATGGCCGTCATGGTGAACGACCACACGGCGTTCCGCGCCGACTGGATGCCTTTCGGCGGTCACCGTCAGTCGGGGCTTGGTCGGGGTGGCATCGCCTACACCATCGAGGACATGACGATCGAGCGGATGGTGGTGTTCCGCGCGCCGTAGGCGTGACCATGCACGGCCCGGCGGCATCTGACCCAGAGCCGCATGGTTCCATCCCATAGAGCTCGAGAGGCCGCCCTTGCGATTGGTGGCGTGGTCGCGCTCTTGCTGTCGCCCACGACCGCCGCCTGCGTCGAGTACATTCGAGACGAGCAGCCGGCGCCTTCCTCGGTAGAGCAGCTCCACGGACCGATCACGGTCGCCTTCGAGGAGCCGCCGCCACGCCAGGCGGTGTTCCTCGCACTGAAGGAGCGCCTGGCAGACTACCCACCCGTCCTCGCCGATGGCCGCTTCGACGTCGCGCTGCGCACGTATTCTCTGCGGCGGGAGCGGGAGGAGGGTGTGGTCGCGGCCCGGGGCGTGCCCCCGGTGAGCGAGGCGTGGGCCGGCGGTGGGTCGCTGTCTTTGGAGTCGGGCTGGGCCTTCGGTCACGTGGCCGTCGGTGGCGAGCTCTTCGCCTCGGAGCCGATCGTGGCGCCGAGTGACCGGCCTGGAACACTGCTGCTGAAGCCGGTCCAGTCGGGCTACGTGGTGTTCGGACGAGCCTACGCGAAGCTTCGATATGACCGTCAGGTCGTGACGCTGTTCCGCCAGCGATACGACCTCCCCTATCTGAACGGGCAGGACAGCCGGATGACCCCGAACACCTTCGAGGGATACTCCATCGATGGGCGGTGGCCCAAGGGTCGCTTCGTCGCCGGCTACGTGGCCAA
>JAJCZO010000318.1 GCA_029262355.1 Deltaproteobacteria bacterium | reverse complement strand
GCGCGATGCCGCCCCTTTCCGAAACGGGCGTAGGCCGACCGGGCAATCTCGGCTTGATCCGCAGTCATCGACACCGTTTCCAGGTGTGCCGAGTGGAGCAAGGCATCGAGCAGCGGTGGACCATCGACGCCCTTGCGAACCATGAGCACCACCGAGGTCTCGAGCACCGAGAAAGCACTTACCAGCGACCTCGAGTCCTCTGCGATGGCACGGGCGAAGCTCTCGGCTTCCGACTCACCGAACAAGATTGCGATCAAGGCGGAGGTATCGACGACCATCCCGTATCAGCCAAACGTTCCGTGCTCGTCGTAGCCAAGCACTTCATCGGGAGCGCGCGCGTCGCAATCCGGGAGCGCAGAGCAACGGCGAGAGACCTCCATGATGGACTCGAAGCTGGTCGGCGCCCGGCGCGAACCCCGGAGACGTTCGAGCCGCTCCTCCAGAGCGCCGCGAACAGCGTCGGTCAGACTCTCGCCCGCCTCCGCTGCTACCACTCGGGCGAGCTGTTCGACGTCGGGGTTCTTGATGCTAATCGGCACGGAATGATTCTACCCATATTTCTAGATTCATGAAAATAGGTCTCTGGCCGCCCGGGGGCCAGACGGCGACACGCTCTGACACACTAGGGCCCGGAAAAACGTAGTCTTTTCAATGCTGGGTGTGGGTTCAAGTCCCATCTCCGGCAGTCGGAAGCCCGCGTCCCGCGGGGGTTTTCGAGTCCACGACAACTCCAGGATGCCCTCCCGCTTTCGTTCGACCCTTCGAAACCAACTCGGCCACCCGCCGCGATCGAGTCCGTCTATCGGCGGGGCGCGCCACGCGACGCATCGTCGGACATGTCCTCGACCGATTCCGCTCTCGGAACAACTTGGTCCGCGAGAACCCACTCGTGCCAAAGTAGCTCGGAGTCGCGTGCCGACACCACCGGGAGGCGGCGTCGGCACGCCGGCCGAGTTTCCGGACAGGACGCGGGGACATGGTCCGTGTCGATCTTGGGCGAAGGCCGCCTGATCGAATCGCGAATGGGTTCTGAGAACACACAGCCACCGGGCTACGTGGACGTGGGACACGCGACGTTCTTACATGAGTACGTAGCCGTAGCCGTCATGTCGAAGGTGTAGCCGAGGGTGGACGTGCACGTTCCCACGAGACTCAGAGTGCCCTCGTCGTCGGTGACGTCGGCAGTTGGCGTCCCCTGGCACGTCCACGTCGAGAGCGCACTGGTGTCGCCCGACGCCGCGCCCGAGATGGCGCTCTTGATCACGTCCTCCAGATCCGCGCACGTTACGCCATCGGCTTCGAGGTTGGAGATGGTTGCCGAAATCGAAGCGTCGACCTCCGTGCCGTCGACGAGGAGCTGACCCGACGCCGTGAAGGAACACGTCGTCTCGCCGTCATCCACGAAGACGCTCACGTTGGAATAGACGGGCAAGAGCGGAGCGGCCCCGTTCAGTACGAAATAGTCGAAGCTCACTTCGCCGGTGGTCACGTCGTAGACCGGATTGTCGAGCTCCACTGCCGCAAGCCGATCACCCGTCGGCGTCTCGTAGGCGAGAACGGCGTTGGGCGAGGAGGTTGGGAAGATCTCGTCCCAGCTCGCAAAGAAGGACTCCGGCGTGAGGCGCTCCGCCACCCGGCGAGGGCTGTCCGAGAACTGCAGTACATGCGTATGCAGACCGGAGAGCGTTAGGCGGTCGGCCGTCGACGTGCCCGACTTGGCATCGAAGGCGAAGAGAACGGAGCCGCTCGACGTGCCCGCGCCCGAACTCGAGCTTCCCGTCGAGCCATCGCCGCAGGAATTGGTGAGAAGTACCAGCGCTATCACTCCAACGAAGCGACCCTTCATCGTCGACTACCCCCGCGCGCGTGCCGCGCCTGAGACGAACTCCTGTAGATCTATCGTCATCTCTCGGGTGGTACACGAGCCCCCGTCCTGTCCAGAAACTCGGCCCGGGTCCTCACGTGGCCTCGGGGCCATCCGGTCGGCGGCCAATCTCCCGGGGGCCAGACGGCGACACACTCTGGCACGCTGGGCCCCGAAAAAACGCAGTCTTTTCAACCCGAGGTGTGGGTTCAAGTTCGACCGCCACTCCCGAACCGGGACGGAACATAGAATCCCGTCCCGGCCGCCCTCTGAAACCACCGCAATCACCTCAGCTGGGCTCGGTATCCTCGCTATGCCATGCGTCCGAGCTCAACCAAACAGCCCGGGGATCGGGTCGGCCGAGTTTCCGGACACGACGCGATAGGCGCTATTGGACGTAGTATGCACCGAGGACGAGGAACATCTCGTCCTCGGTGCTGTTACCGCCCCTGAGCACGCAGGCATCGCACTCGCCATCGCCCGCGCCAGGACTGCTGTCACACGCCGCGCCGTCATCGACGCCTCGGCAGAGCTCGCCGATGCGGCCCGCGGTGCAGGCTACCGGCTCGCAGATCTGAAGTGAGTTCGGCGTAGTGGTGGATCGCCGCTTGACCGTCGACGGATCCGGAGAACCGTCCGGGCGGACACCGTTCTCGTAGTAGGCGCAATAGCGGATCGTCCGAGCGGCCGGTTCCGGGGAATCGAATGCGAGCGGTGGGTCGTAGTACTGGTTCACGGGGTCGTTGTAGACGAAGTTCTCGTAGATCAGGTTGCCGTCCGGTCCTTCGATCCAGAAGCGCTTTCCCCGCTTGTGCGTGTGGGAGAGGAGGTTGAACAGTCGTGTCCCCTGCGGGAACGTATACTCGGTGCACAGCGTCTCTGTCCCGTAGGGCGGAGTGTTGTTGGTGTAGATCTTGTCGATAGAGGAGAGACGTACGACCTGGTGCATCGGCTCGGTCGCAAACCAGTAGTTGATCCGTGCGTTCATGGAGTGACCGGCAGTCGTGAGGTTGAAGGCGTGGGAGTTCCAGATCCAGAGGCCTCGCACGGGGATCTCGGCGTACACGCCGCCGCTCAGCTCCTGGCGCTCCTGCGACTGCTGGGCGATGAAGATGGGGAAGTTGAACGTGCCCGGAGGTCCGTAGTCCACGCAGGTCACCGACCCCGGGGAGAGCGGAGTCTCGATGGCAGAAGCGGTCGGGCCCGCGCAAACTCCGCTGCCGCAGAAAGCGAGATCCGTGGCTTCGCAGCTCTGGCCGGCCCGTTCGCCGCCCCTGCAGGTGAAGTCGCCGAACACCGAGGGTACGGCGGTCCCGTTTTGGTAGAGGACGAGGTGATGGGACTGCGGGTCTTGGCGGAGTTCGGAGATCGAGACGCGAAAGCTCGTTCCGTTCTCGTTGAGGTATTCTGGCGGGACCTGATCGCTCACGTCGTAGTATTGGGCGATGCAGACCTCCCGTTCGGTCGCCGCCGGTAGATCGTAGGCCGGCATGACGATCTGTAGCCCCTCGCCCGGAGGCGGCGGTGCGAGCGGCTCGATCGTGATGGGCTCCGGGTCGGGCAGGCATCCATCGATCAGCTCCGACGTGCCGAGCACCGTTCCGCGCTCGGGCGCGCCGCTCTTGATCCACTCGCGCAGGAGAACGAGTTCCTCCTCGGTAAGCGTCGTAGCGCCGCTCGGCATGGGAGAGCCGCCGATCTCGACCGAGCCGGGCCGCGTCTTCGCTGCTACCTTACGCCAGAGATAGCTCCGGTCGTTGTCGCCGGGGTTGACCCTGGGAAGCGCGACACCGGACGAGGCGACCTCGACTAGCTCTCGATAGGCGGCGTCGGACCGGAGGTCGAGATCGCCAGACCGCGCCTCGCCGTGACAAGCGTCGGCGGTGCAGCCGTGGCGCTCGAAGATCACGTCTTGAATCGCGGCAAACGTGCCGTCGTAACGGACCGCACACTCTGCCGGCGGCGGCTCCGGTGAGGGACCGTCAAGCGACGGAACGCCATCGGTCGTGCTGCCGTCGCCGCAGCCGGCGACATGGAGGACGAGTGAGGCCAGAAGGGCCTGGGCAGCGTGCTTTCGTCGACGGATCATCTTCTGGAGTCCCATCGGAGCCCGCTAAATGTCAAGGCAGTCGTGCATCGCCCGCTGCCCTCTCGTAGCACCGCATTTGTGCCTAGCCGCCCGGGATCGCGAGGCCCGGCCCGAGACGATTGCCTCCAGACCAAGCTCGCTGGGCATACCGCACCGGTTCGGTGAACCGCAATGGCCGGCTCCAGCCACCGGCACGTTTCTGTGGTTACGAGACGCCACCGCCGCGCGTCTGGCCGCTCGCCGATTCCCGAATCCGAGGGTTTTGGAAACACGCTGACCGAGCGGTGCGACTAGCTTGTTTCACAGCCGTTTTCGGGACAACTCGAAAGGAGTGGCTGATGTTCGGTCGTCACGCGAAAAATCTCGACCGACCGGCGCGCACGCACCGGCCGGAACAAAATGACCAAAGAACGAAGAGTCAAATCATCGACCTCCCTAGCCGCCACGTACGGCACGAACATGGGTGAGGTTGTTCTTGAAGGCGGTGTCGACAGAGCCATCTTGGAAGATCACGAACCACCCGAAGATCGGGGAGCCCGTGCCGGTAGAGGACGACGAGTAGTACCACGAGACGGTCTCACCCGGGATCGTCGTGCACGGC
>JAJCZO010000317.1 GCA_029262355.1 Deltaproteobacteria bacterium | reverse complement strand
GCCGTAGAGCAGCGTGCCGATCGACGACACGATGTCCACGACCGAATCGTCGCCGGTGTCGAACACAAAAAGGTCGCGGTCGGGCACGCGCGGGTCACGGACGATGTCCGCGTCGTAGAACTGCGAGAGAACGTTGTTGGTGATGACCACGTGGGTGAGGAGGTCGAAGGTACACTGGTCACCGTCGATGTTCTCAGCCCCAAGGCAGCCAGCGAGCTCGGTCTGGTTCCCCGACTCGAACGGCACGACGTAGAGCCGATCTCCATGAACCGTCATCGCCCGGGGGTCCTGCGCGCCGATCTCGAGGTGATCCGTCACGCTGCGACTCGCCACGTCGACGATCGCGATCCGATTCTCGGAGGAGAGCGACACGTACGCCTTGGCGTTGCTGGCGAACGCGACGCCGACCGGCTCGTCGAAGCGCGTGGAGCGCGTCGCGGCATCGAAGGCCTGCACGGTTCCGATCACCTGATCGTAGGTCGCACTGCTCGAGTTCGAGTCGATCACACTCACCGAGTCCGAGACGTGATTCGCGACCCACACCTCGTTTCCGTCGGGACGCACCGCGAGGCCGACGGGGTCGATCCCCACGTCGATGCGGGTCACGATCGCGCCCGTCGCCGTGTCGATCACGTCGACCGTGTCGGCCGGGGTATTCGCAACGTAGACCCGCGAGCCGTCGGGCAGGAGCACAATCGGCTGCGACTGCGGGCTCGAGAAGCTGGGATGGCCAATACCTGTCTTGACGGCCGGCCGCGAATCGTCGGGACGCGCTGGTCGGATGGGCCGAATCGCTCGAAGTCCGGGGAGGTCGTTTGGTGTCGTGTCCCCAACGATCGGCCGAGGGATCGCGATGCGGCGAGTGGCGTGCGCTGGAGTCCCAGCCGACGCAACGAGCGCCAGGGCAAACAGAACGGTCGAGAGCTTCATCGAGCGAGCATTCATGGGACATTTCTCCCTGATTTGAGCCGGTCGGGAAACGCTTTTGGCGCCAACCGGCGAAGGGAGATTCCAACTGGACGTGGCATGCTGTCAAATGATGTTTCGGGAACTATTCATGAGATTTGCGCATGCATTCTGATGGTTCCGTCCGGGTCGATCTGAAGAGAATGCGGATGGTCGTGGAGGTCGCTCGAGCCGCGGCGATCACGACCGCCGCCGAGACGCTGGGATTGACCCAATCAGCGGTCTCGCGCGGCGTCGCCGAGATCGAAGCTGCTCTCGGGGTTCGCCTGTTCGACCGCCTCCCGCGAGGCATCAAACCCACCGACGCCGGCGAGCGCTTCATCGCCCGAGCCCGCCGCGTGCTGTCCGAGATGGACGACCTGGTGACCGAGGTACGCGAAGACACAGACCGCGTCGCCGGCCGCCTGCGCAATTGGCTTGATCTCGTCGGGCGCGGCAGCCACCTGGGTCTTTGGCCGGTTCGCCCGCCAGCACCTGGATGTCGGCATCGAGACGAGCGCGGGTACGGCGCAGTCGCTCTGTCCAAAGCTCCTTGACGGAGAGCTCGATCTGATCGTTGGCTCGTCGAACTACCTACAGCGATGGCGCGAGCTCGACGTCACGGTGCTCGCACCACTGCACTTCGCGTGCATGATGCGATCGGACCACCCACTCTCAGTGATCGACGCGCCGAATGAGACCGACGTGTTCGGCTATCCGGTGATTCTTCCCGCGAGCGTCGAGCCGATCTACTCCGACATCGGGCAACGCTAGATTCATCACGGGCTGCCGCGTTTCCAACCGCACTACGTTACCGACGACTTCGAACTGACGGGACTTCTGCTTCGTCGGACCGACGCCTTCTTCCCCCTGATGCATCCGAGCGAAACGTTCGGCGGCCTCGGTCGCGACTTCTTCCTGTTGCGCGGCGCCGTCGAGATGCCAGAGCACCACGTGAGCTTCGCGCGAGCCACGCACCGCCCGCGGTCCGCCGCCTCAGCCGCACTCGAACAGTTGCTCATCGAGCGACTCGGAACGTAGACGCAGAGCCCGCGCGCGGCTTCAACGAGTGAGGCGCGCGGCAGGGAGATGTCCCGTCTTTACGTATAGGAGGCAACTGACGGTGGTCGAGGTCGTCGCCGACCATCCCCTCGGATTGCGAATCCAGGTACCCGTCTCATACGCGCCGCTCTCGTCTTCAAATCGGCCCGCGAGCACGAGAACCTCCTGCCCGCCCCCGAAGACCTCGCGCACCGCGGGCGCGCCCGCGTCCCACTTCTCGAGCCGCACCGCCTCGTCGCCGTACTCGTGGAGCGGAAGCCACCAGCGCCCCGAATACGGCGCTTCCGCGTACGACACCGCCGACGTGTCGATGACCTTGTGGTCGACGTCACCCGCATCGAACTGGTGCAGCTTCACCAGAATCTCACAGCCGGGATCGCTGCGAGGTGTGTGGCTCGAGCCAATCGGGTTCCGTACGTACGAGCCCTGGCGATAGTCCGCGGTCTCGTCCGAAAAGACACCCGACAGGACCAGGAACTCCTCTCCACCGCCGTGCTCGTGCGCTGGAAACCGGGAACCCTTCGCGTAGCGCACGATCGACGTCGCCCGCGCCACCTCGTCTCCGATCCGATCGAGCATGCGCCTCTCGACGCCGACCATGGGCGACGGCACCCAATCGACGTCTGCGGGCCGTACGACCGCGCGGGCTTCAAAGTCGGCTCGGATTCGCATGGTCGCGCGGCTACTGAACGAAGATCTGTGTCACGAAGTATTTCCCGTCCGCGGCGCGCGACACTCCGACGCCGGTCGTGCGGTAGGGGCCGAGCATGTTCTTGCGGTGGGCGTCGCTTGCGAGCCACCGCTCGATCGACTTCGGAGCGACCTCTGACGCCGCGCGCGGCTGCTTCGAGACATTCTCGGCTCCCTTCTGCGACCCCTCTGCTTCGAGTGCAGCACCGAGACGCGCGCCTATCCCTGCGTGACCGAATGGCACTTGGCCCGCAGCCATCGCGTCACTGTGTTCACCAGCGAGCGCACTCAACATCTCGGACCACTCGAGCGCCGCGAGGTTGCCGCCCGCGCGCCGCGCATTCACTCCGTCGAAGATCTCGACCTCGATCGGTCCCCGCGTCGAGGTGGAACCGGGGTCCGATGGCCGAGAAGACACTTTCGGGCCGGCACTGCAGCCCACGACAAAGATGAGAAATAGTACGACGGCGAAGCGACTCATCCAGCGACCTATGCCACACGCAAGGGGTAGTTCGCACCGCCGGGGACGCTGGCGCGGGCCCGAGAGCCCCCAAAATGCGCCGGTCGGGCTGCCCGCCGCGACAATTGAACCGAACCTGAACCATCTCGGGAGATCCTGGGACCATGATTAGCCTCATGAAGCCGCAGATGAGGTCCCCCATGCGCGTGGCAACAGCAGCTCTGGCAATGGCGGTCGTCGCGAGCCTGGCGGCCGATGCCCTCGCCCAGTCCGGGCTGCAGATCTCACCCGACGGGAAGCGGACACTCATCAGCAAGGACGTCGGGTCGCAAAGGTGGGCGATCACGCTGAACGCGGACGACGGCACCGTGACCGGCAACGTTTTCGCGGCGGGTGGGGGGCGGCCCAGCTTCGTGTGGTGCTCGGAGACGAACCGCGACGGCGGCAACATCACGTTCGCGTGTTCGGGAGCAGACCCCTGCCCCTTGGCTCCGTGCCCCACGGCCGACGAGTGGGACTTCATCGCAGAGGCGAGCCTCCCGACTTCCTTCTTTCAGCCGCGACAAGAAACCAGCGCGGACGCCGCGGAGGTACGGGCAGAGGCCCCAGACGGCCACGTGCAGGGCGGCGGCGCCCAACGCCAGTCGGGCGTACAGCCGTCGGTCGACGGCAAACGCATCCTCATCAGCAAAGACGTCGGTGATCAACGCTGGGTGATCGTCTGGAATGAGGACGATGGCACGCTCACCGGAAACGTCTTCTTCCCGGGCGGTGGGGATCCGCAGTTCGTGTGGTGCATTCGCCGCGGACAGGACGGGGGACAGATCCAGTTCACGTGTCACGGGGCCGACAGATGCGCGGCACCACCGTGCACGCGCGACGCGTGGTCGAAGATTGCCGACGTGGTGTTGCCCGTTACCTTCCTCGAGCCGTCGAGTCAGATTGCGTCGAACGAACTCGCGGACTCGATCACGGAAACGTTCGGGAGTCAGGACGCGGGATTCCGTGCGGTTCTCCTCGCGAGCGATCGCGGCTACTCGGTCCGCCAGATCACCCGCGCCGCGCTTTCGAGCCGGCTCGGCGCCAACGGGGTGATCGCCGCCAAGTCCGGCGGGACCGAGGTGCCGGAAAACGAGCCGACGAACGATCTCGCAGCAAACGCGGGAACGAGTGCGGATCTCGCGTCGCCGGCCCAGGACTCCGAACTCATCCAAGCCGTCTGCGACACCTTCCGGGACAGCCTGCCTCCCGATCAGAAGCTCGAGACTCTGACACGGCTCCTCGCGCGCGGATACACCGCGAGTCAGATCATCCAAGTCGTCCGGGGTCAGGCGTCGATCCAGCTTTGTGACGGAGCACCCACGCCCGCGGAGTTCCGCGCCTGTGTGGAAGCCAATGGCGGCAAGTCCGTCGGGCTGATCGGCCCGGGCGGTCCCATCGACCCCGGTGAGAGCACCGAGGAGGTGATCCTCGAGCCCGCGCCGCCCGGCGCCTGCGATCGAAACGGCAGGTGGGAGCCCGGCGAAGACTGTGACGGCGGTGACCTGAACGGACAGAGCTGTACGAGCTTGCGCGACAGTCCCTTCATCGGCGGGCCGCTTCGGTGCGATAGCGAATGTCGGTTCGATGTCTCCGGCTGCCGGGCCAGATCCGTGTGCGGCGACGGGGAGCGCGACCTCGACGAAGATTGCGACGGCACCGACTTGGGCGGTGCGACCTGCGAGACCCTCGGCGCGCTCTTCCCCAGGGGCGGTCCGGGCTTCACCGGCGGCGTTCTCGAATGCAGCAACAATCCCGACGGTCAGTGCGTGTACGTCATCGAGCGCTGCCTCAATGAACCCGAGTGCGGGAATGGCCGGGTCGAGCAGGGCGAGGACTGCGACATCGGCCAGCTACGCGGCGCGACGTGTACGAACCTCCAAAACTTCGCACCTCCCGGAATCAACTTCCCCGGATTCGCTGGCGGGACGGTCGGCTGCAACTCTGCGCCCGGCCAGGACTGCAGATTCGACCTGAGCGACTGCCGCGCCGCGGGCAACTCCGTGTGCGGCGACGGCGAGTTGGATCCCGACGAGGACTGCGACATCGGAGAGTTCGGCAATCGGACCTGCGTCACGGAGGGGTTCGCCGGCGGCGACCTGGAGTGCGTCCTCCCGAGCGACGGCTCCCGTTGCCAGATCAGCATCGAAGATTGCCGCCGGACGGTCGACGCGGTCTGCGGAGACGGCAAGCGAGACAGCGGGGAAGTGTGTGACAACGACGACGTCGGCGGGAAGACGTGCATCACGGAGGGTTTCGTCAGCGGCGAGCTCAGCTGCTTCATCCCGTCCGATCCGACTCAACCCTGTCGACTCGTCACCGAAGGATGTCGCGACCGCGCCGAGTGCAACAACGGAGTCGCGGAAGGAGACGCATCCGACGAAGAATGCGACGGGCGTGACTTCCGGGGCGTGACCTGTGCCCGCCTTGGTATCGGCGACGCGCGCGGGACGCTGGAGTGCAGTGTGAACTGCACCATTGATCGCGACGCATCGTGCAAGCAAGCACAGACTTGCCTCAACAACATCGCCGAGGGAACCGAAGACTGCGATCGCGAAGACCTTCGTGGCCGGGACTGTACGGACGAGGGCTTCGACTTGGGCACACTGAAGTGCGGCAACGACTGCGTGTACGATGTGAGCGAGTGTGAGCGCGGCTGTGGCCTCGGCGAACAGACCTGCCCCGATGGCAGTTGCGTTCCGCCGGGCTCCGATTGTTGCGGGAACCGGCAGTTCTGCCAGCCGGGTACGGTCTGCGCGGGGCAAGGCGCGTGCTGTCCGGCAGGCCTCCCGGAAGCCTGCGGCACGAGTTCCTGCATGCCGGCCGGTGCTGATTGCTGCGACGCGAGCGGCGCCTTCTGCTCGCCGGGAAGCCGGTGCACGAACGAGGAGTCGTGCTGCCCGGCAGACTTCCCGCAGCCGTGCGACGGCAACTGCATCCGCGCGGGCGCGGTCTGCTGCGACGGGAAGGCGTGCGCTGCCGGTGGATCGTGCTGCGGCGGAACCTGCATCGGTCCGGGAGACCAATGCTGCGGCGGAACGAATGCCTGCGGCTCGGGAGGAACGTGCTGCGGAGCCGGCTGCGTGCCCGTGGGCAGTGACTGTTGTCAGGCCGGCGTCGCCTGCGCTCCCGGAATGGTGTGCACCAGCATCTTCGGGGTCTGCTGCCCAACCAACGCTCCGATACCCTGTGCCGCCGACATGACCTGCCGGCCGGTCGGGTCGTCGTGTCCGTAGCGGCACGGCCAAACCTCGGTCGAAACCGGGTCGCTCGATCACCCGGAGCCGGCTAGCCTGTCAGAATGGATCTACGAACGCGGGGGGCGGCGGTGCTTGCCGCGGGGTGGCTCGTGGTGGGCTCGCTCGGCTGCGGGGGCGGAAGCGGAAACGACTGCGACGCCTTCGTCACGATCAACGCCGCGACCGAAAACTGCCAAGCACGCGCAGAACGCTTCGGCTGTTCGACCTTCGATGCCGACGGCGCCCGCTGCGGTCTCTTCGGGTGCGTGCAGTGCACGGGCGAAGGAGACGGCGACGACGGCAGCGAGTCCTAGGAGACGAGCCGGCGCTCGCTGGCTCACCGTGGACGACCGGGCCGCCAAGGTCGCAGGGCGGCGGGTCGCGGAGCCACTTGGCGAATGGTCGCGCGACCCGGAGCACAGCCGACTTCGCGGCCTGGTGAACCAGGCGTTCAAGCCCGGCGCGATCGCGAAGCTCAGACAGAAACTTGAATCCGGTCGGGGTTTCGCCGCGCGAGAACGTCGGCCGCTTCGTCGACCATCTCGGTGAGGATCTCCGCCGCCGGGCGCTGCTGCGTCAGCATCCCGGAGGTCTGGCCGGCGGCGTTCATGAGCAGATCTTTGCGGCCCGCCTTCTTGATGGAGTACTCGAGGTCGCGGATGAGCGCGGCCTGCTGCCCCATCGGCAAGGCCTGCAGACCGGAGCGCTCCCACGCGAGGATGAACGGGTTGGTGATGTTGCGCATCGTCTTGCCCGAGTACAGGCGCGTCACTTCGGTGTCTTCCGCCGACGCGTCGATGATCCGTTGCTTCTGGAGGTCCGGCTGGTTGGCCTCGTTCGAGACGAGGAACGGAGTCCCGCACCATGCGGCGTCTGCGCCCATCGCGAGCACACCCGCGAGCGCACGACCACTCGCGATGCCGCCTGCCGCGATCACCGGGAGCGGAGCAACCGCGTCCATCACCTGAGGGAGGAGTGCCAGCGTCCCAATCTTGCCCGTGTGGCCCCCCGCTTCGGTGCCCTGCGCAACGACGTAGTCCGCGCCGCCCTGGGCAACCCGACGCGCGCCGCGCACGTTACCGACGAGCGACAGGATCGTCGTGCCATTCGCCTTCAGCGCCTCGGCGAACGGCGCCGGTGACCCGAGGCCCGACGCAAAGACCGGAACCTTCTCCTCGAGCAGCACCTCCATCTGACAGCCAGCCCAACTCTTTCCCTGGGGCACCCAACTCCCCATCGTGCCCTCTTCCTGCGGCGCCTTCTCGACCGTGATACCGAGATCGGCAGCGATCTGGCCCACCCCGGCTCGGTACTCCGCCGGGAACCGCTCCTCCTTCGGCTCGCCGGCCACGACCGGCCCCGTTGGCATCGGTCCCGTCGGACGCTCCCAGAGAAACGTCGAGGCGAGCAACAGATCGACTCCAAACGGCTTGTCGGTGAGCGAACGTACCTTGCGGATCTCGGCCCGAAGCTGGTCGGGCGAGTACGCGACGCCACCGATCATCCCAAGGCCACCTGCGTTCGAGACGGCAGCGCACAGGTCACCGGTCGCCACCGGGTCACCGGTACCGGCGACGGGGCCCATCCCTGCAGAAATGATGGGGTACTCGATCCCCACTCGTTCACAGAAGGGCGTCTTCAGGGTCGGTCTGTTCATCAACGAATCCTCACGTTTGTCGTACGCCGCGGAGCAACGGGATGCGGCATCCCGTTCACCCCTCCCATGGAACCGTAGCCCCGATTCTCAATCGGATCACTACGCGACTCGGGTAGGTTTAGGGTACGGATTGGATCGAAGGAGAGCGAGTCATGTCCATCACTGACGAGGCGTCGGCCGCGGCCGATCAGCGCCACCCTGCGGTGGTCGAACGGCATCAGCGACTAGTGCACCGCCGTCGACATAGCGTTAACGCCTTGCCGCCCCTCGACGTCCGTCGCCGCGTCTCGTCTCCTCGGAAGATTGCCTATATTCCTGCGTCGCCGTTCCTTGCGACGAAC
>JAJCZO010000316.1 GCA_029262355.1 Deltaproteobacteria bacterium | reverse complement strand
CCGCGGCCGCCGCGGCTCGCGGGACGAGGAGCCGCCGCAGGAAACGCATCTGGGAACCCTACTGGATCGACGGCCATGGTTCGACGGTTCCGCGTGACAGCGAACGGCGGCCATGATCTCTGGGACGAAGCCATGGTCCGTCCCCTACTGCTGACGATTGCCGTCGCATTTGCCGCGATTTTTGCGCACGGGTGTCCGAGCGGCGGACGAGAGAAGCCGGCCGGGGGCGACGCCATCGTCATCGAGCCCACGAATTCTCATGACGAGGCGGCCGAGACCTCCCAGGCGCGCCAGCGCATGGTGAGGGATCAGATCGAGGCGCGGGCGATCGAGGACCCGGCGGTGCTCGCCGCTATGCGCGCCGTACCCCGTCACCTGTTCCTCCCCGAGGCCGCGCGCGAAGCGGCGTACGAAGATCATCCGGTGCCGATCGGGCACGAGCAGACGATGAGTCAGCCGTTCATCGTCGCCCTCATGAGCGAGCTCGCCGAAGTGGAAGAGGGGGACCGGGTGCTCGAGGTCGGCACGGGTTCGGGCTACCAGGCGGCCATTCTCGAGGAGATGGGTGCGCGCGTCTGGTCGATCGAGATCGTCGAGCCGCTGGCCAAGGGGGCGGCCGGGCTCCTTGCCGAGCTCGGGCACGATCGGGTCACGGTTCGCCACGGGGATGGCTACGGGGGCTGGCCCGAGGAGGGACCGTTCGACGTGATCATGCTGACGGCCGCACCACCGCAGATCCCGGAGCCGCTCCTCGAACAGCTCGCGCCGGGCGGTCGCCTCGTGGCTCCGGTCGGTCGGCACTACCAGGAATTGGTGGTCGTCACCGCGGGGCTCGACGGGCTGCAGGGGAGGAAGATCCTTCCCGTTCGCTTCGTCCCGATGACGGGGCGCGTGTTGGAGTCGCCGACGCCATAGAGGGTGGGTGGGCGCTGCCGAAATCTTCTGTTGTTGGGGGCGCCATCTGTCGATGGGACGGCATGCGCAACTCATGCGCTCCGACGCCAATGCAGCGAACGATGCTCATGCAGAGCATCGTGGGGGGGACGTCGGGGCACTACGTCCTCCAGATGACGGGTCGGCTCGACGAAGCGCTCGTTCCCGAAGCGTTCGCGCAGGCGTGGCAAATCGTCGGAAATCGTCACGATGCTTTGCGTGCGAGCTTCGATTGGATTCGTGCGGACGACCCTCGCCAGAGCTTCGCGGGCGAGGTCGAAGTTCCGTTTCAGTACATCGATGTGGCGCACGCGGGTCCCGAAGAGCACGACACGCAGTGGCAAGCCTTCCTCTCGGAAGACCGCGCGCAGGGGTTCGATATTCGCACGGCTCCGCTCCAACGGGTGACGCTGTTTCGATTGAATCCGGAGAGCTTCCGGTTCTCGTGGACCGTGCACAACGCGCTCGTCGATGGTCGCTCCCTAGTGATCGTGATCGACGAAGTCTTCAAGGCGTACGAGGCCATCGTTCGGGGCCAGCCGATCGATCTCCCGCCGGCGCCTTCCTTCGAGTCGTACCTCGATTGGTTGTCCACGCAGGACGTCCGCGACCACGAGCAGTTCTTCCGCGAAGCGTTCGCCGGTATCGCGGCACCTCGTTCGCTGATCTTCGAGAGTGGAGTATCCGCGCCGCGCCGCGCCGCGACTGCGGCGGCAGAACTCGCGCCTGGCGCGCTGGTCGACCTGCAGCGATTCGCCAGTGAGAACGGGGTAACGATTCGCACACTGGTCCAGGCCGCTTGGTGTGGTGTGTTGAGGCGGGCAGATTCCGGAAGCGCCGAGATCGTCTTTGGCGCGACCCGGGCCGGGCGGTTCGCGCCGGTCGAAGGCGCGGCCTCGATGGTTGGGCTTCTGACCAACACGCTGCCGCTGCGCGCTCGGGTCTCCGAGGCGACGACGGCGACCGAACTGTCGGCGGACCTCCGTCGGCAGAGCATCGAGCTGCGTGACCATGAGCACGTGCCGCTTGCTGAGATCGCTGCGTGGCTTGGAATCAACGGCACTCTAGTCCAGTCGATGATCGTCGCCGAGAACTTCGAGTTCGACACGCTCTTCCACGCGATGGGTGAGCAATGGGCGAGCCGAAGTTTCGAGCTCATCGAGCGGAGGGAAGCGCTCTCTCTCGGAGTTTCGGTCGGCGACAGCCTGAGCCTCAGCCTCGAGTACGACCAGGCGAAGCTCGCTCCCGAGGCCGCCCAGTGGATGGTCGATCATCTTCGAGACCTCCTTGCTGCCATGCCTGGTCCGATCGATCGACCGCTGCTTTCCCTGGCCGACCCCGGGCCGGTGTGGGTGCAGCTCACGAGCCAGGACGAGGCAGAGCGCAGCGTGGCACGTGAGCTGAGACCGGAAGAGCAACAGCAGATCCTCTGCGAATGGAACGAAACGGACGCTGAGTTCGAGACCGATCGCCTCGTGCACGAGCTCATCGCGGATCAGGCCATGCGTGCTCCTGACGCCTTGGCGATCTCGGCCCCCGGCGGCGAGCTCACCTACGGTGAGCTGGATCGCCGCGCGAATCGGTTGGCCCACCGCCTCCGATCGTGGGGTGTGGGCCCTGAGGAGCGTGTGGCCGTCTGTATGGAGTCGTCCCGCGAACTGCTGATCGCATACCTCGGGATTCTCAGGGCAGGAGGCGCGTACGTGCCGATCGATCCCGGATACCCGGAGGACCGGATCGCGTTCTTGCGGAGGGACTCCGGCGCGCGCGCGTTGCTCACCCGCCCGCATCTCGAGGCGCGATTCGGAGGAGGTGAGGGGCCGGTGCTGTCCGTCGAAATGGGCGAGGACTTCCTCGAGGATCAGAGCGCCGAGCCGCCGGAGATCGAGGTCGGCCCGCGCAATCTCGTCTACGTGATCTATACGTCGGGCTCGACCGGAACGCCGAAGGGGGTTCTGATCGAGCACCGAAACCTGAGCAACATCGTCGAGGTTTACGGACACCGGCTGCGTGTGACGGAGCGCGACCGGGTGGCGATGATCGCGGGCGTGGCGTTCGACGCAGCCGTCGTCGACATCTGGCCCTATCTCGTTCGCGGCGCGAGCCTGCACGTGCCGACCAGCGGCACCCGCATGGATCAGCGCCAGCTGGTTCCGTGGCTGATCGACGAGGAGATCGACACCGTCTTCCTGCCGACCGCGCTCGGCGAAGCCGCGTTCCTCGAGAGCTGGTCGGGCAGCTCCCGGCTGCGCGCGGTACTCGTGGGCGGCGACAAGTTGCACGGTGCCCCAGCCAACAAGATGCCGTTCGAGCTGTACAACACGTACGGGCCGACGGAGTGCACGGTGGATTCGACTTGGTTCAC
>JAJCZO010000315.1 GCA_029262355.1 Deltaproteobacteria bacterium | reverse complement strand
AATGAAGAGGTCCTGGATCGCGCCAGGTGCGTCCCTTCGACCCGAGGCCAAGGCGCGAAAACGACGCGATAGTCGGGCACTCTCGCTAGTTTTCGCAACGCGGGGATCGGGTCGAAGGGGCGTGCCTGGCGACGGGAGGAGCTTCTCAACAGCCTGCGAGTCGAACGCCCCGTGGAGAGAGGCACTGGCGGCGATCGAGCCGCCAGCCCCGTCTACCTCCCGCTGCTCGGCTGCGAGCGGTAGACGGTCGCTCTACTTCTTGCGCTGGCTGTAGTCTCCGAACGGACCGTCGCGCTGCGCGTCGTCCGCGGCGACGCCCTCGCTGACCGTGCACCTGAGCGATGGTCGGCTTCGGGCTGTGCCACAGGCTCGTGAACCTGGGCACCGGAGCCTCGAACGGGTTCGTTACGCCCATCATGTCGGCTCCGGGGTCCCACTTCTGCGGATCCATCTGTGCGACGTCGCCCTGCGCGCCGAAGTCGAAGCCAGGGCAGAAGGCTCGCCCGGCGCCCTTTAGGACGATCACGCGTACCTCGCGATCCCGGTTCGCGAGCGCGACCGCTTCCTCGAGCTCCTGCCACATCGGGGAGACGATTGCGTTCAGGCTGTCTGGGCGATTCAGGGTGATGGTCGCGATGCGATCCTCGGCTTCCGAGAGAACGTATCCGCTTTCCATGGGCAGGGTCTTAGCGCCGGCTGGGTGACCAAGGCTCCTGTCAACCAACAGGGCCCAATGGGTTGACAGTCCCGATGCCGTTTCCTAGCCACGGAAGGTGCGCGCGCTTGCCGACGACCTGATCGATCTCGAGGCACGTGACCTGCTCCGCGTGCGTCGCTTGGTCGGTGGGCTGCAGGGGCCCGAGGTCGAGCTCGACGGACGTCAGGTCCTGTGTTTCGCGTCGAACAATTACCTCGGCTTGGCCGCCGATCCCGAGGTGATCGAGGCGAGCATGGCAGCGCTTCGCGATGGTGGTGCCAGCGCGGGCGCCTCGCCGCTCATCAGCGGGCACATGGCAGCGCACGACGTCCTCGAGAGGGAGATCGCGGATTGGCTCGGGTGCGAGGCGGCCCTGGTGTTCGGCTCGGGCTACCACGCGAACATCGGCGCGATCGCGGCCCTCGCGGGTCATGACGACGCGGTCTTCAGCGACTCGCTCAACCACGCGTCTCTGATCGACGGGTGTCGCCTCGCCCGGGCGACGGTGCGCATCTACGACCATCGGGACTTGGACGATCTCGAGGAGAAGCTTCATGCGACCCCCGCGCGGCGCCGTCTGATCGTCTCCGATTCCGTGTTCAGCATGGACGGCGATATCGCACCGCTCGAAGGTCTCGTCGAGTTGGCCGCGAGGCACGACGCGTGGCTCATGTTCGATGAAGCTCATGCGATGGGAATCTTCGGGGATGACGGCGGTGGCCTCGTGGCCGCGCGGGGTTTGAACCACGGCGTACACGTCCGCATGGGAACTCTCGGGAAGGCGCTCGGTAGTTATGGGGCATTCGTTGCAGGATCACGGGTGCTGATCGAGTTGCTCGTGAATCGGGCGCGTTCGTACGTCTTCAGTACCGGGCTGCCGCCCGCGGTGATCGGCGCCGCCCTGGCGGCGGTGCGAATCGCGCGTCAGAGCTCGGACCGCCGCGACCAGTTGTGGCGCAACGCGCGCCGTCTCCACGGCGGGCTGAGCGCAAGCGGGCTTCGCTTGGGACCTTTGGATAGCACGATTGTTCCCGTCATCCTTGGAGAATCGAAGACGGCGCTGGGTGTCGCGCACCGAGCCCTGGCCGAAGGTCTTTGGGCACCCGCGATTCGACCGCCGACGGTCCCGCCGGGGACGGCACGGCTGCGGTTGACCCCGATCGCGACCCATGACGATGAGCAGATCGATCGGGCGGTGCGGATTCTGGCACACGCGGCCGGGGAGGAGGGGGTATGACGACTTCGGACGAGGGAGATTCCGAGAGCCAGTCGGTTCGAAGAGACTTCGGCGCGCTCTGGCATCCGTTCACCCAGATGAGCGAGTGGTCCCGCGAAGACCCACTGGTGATCGAGCGCGGCGAAGGGAACGCTCTGATCGACGATCAGGGACGTCGCTATCTCGATGGTGTTTCGTCGCTCTGGTGCAACGTGCACGGTCATCGCCACCCGAAGATCGACGCTGCGATTCGGGCACAGCTCGACCGCGTGGCGCACACGACGATGCTCGGCCTCACGCACCCCGGTGCTGCGGAGCTTGCGGAGCGCCTCGTCGGCGTGGCGCCGAACGGCCTCACGCGGGTGTTTTACTCGGACGCAGGTGCAACCGCGGTCGAGATCGCTCTCAAGCAGGCGTTCCAATACTTCGCGCTACGGGGCGAGACCAACCGATCGCGCTTCGTCTCGCTTGCCGACGCGTATCACGGAGACACGATTGGGGCGATGTCGGTCGGCTACAGCGAGGCCTACCATCGTCATCATCGCCCGCTGTTGTTCGACACGATCCGTACGACTCCTCCGCACGTGTTCCGGTGGGAGCGTGGCCTCGATCCGAGGGCAGCCTTGCAAGTTGCAATCGACGAGGCGCGTCGCACGTTCGAGGTGCACGGAGACGAAGTGGCTGCGTTGATCGTCGAGCCGCTTGTTCAGGGGGCCGCTGGCATCTGGCCGCACCCGCCCGAGTATCTCGCGGAGCTCGCGCGCCTTGCGAAGGAAGCGGGCGCGCTCCTCATATGCGACGAGGTCGCAACCGGATTCGGGCGCACCGGGACGATGTTCGCCTGCGAGCAGGCTGGTGTGGAGCCTGATCTCATGTGCCTCGGGAAGGGGCTCACGGGCGGCTATTTGCCGCTCGCCGCGACACTTGCAACCGAGGCGATCTTCGAGGCGTTCGTCGCGCCGTATGAAGAGCTGGCGACGTTCTTTCACGGGCACACGTTCACCGGCAATCCGCTCGGATGCGCCGCTGCCCTCGCTTCGCTCGACGTGTTCGATGACGAGCAGACCATGGCGCACGTCGCCGAGATCGTTCCGTTGCTGCACGGCCGGCTCGACGCCGACGTCGCTTCGTTGCCTCAGGTGGGTGATGTTCGCCGCGTCGGGTTGATGGTCGGGGTCGAGCTCGTACAGGATCGGGAGACCCGGGCGCACTACGAGCCGGCGTTGCGCGTGGGGTACCGGGCCAGTCTCGCCGCGCGGAAACACGGGGTGATCATTCGGCCGCTGGGCGACACCGTCGTGCTCATGCCGCCTCTATCGATTACGAAGGACGAGATCGGCCAACTCGTCGATGCGACGATCGCCGGTATTCGCGAGGTCACCGGGGCGTGAGCGGAATTTCTTGGCGCGGCGCCGTCCTGGTGACCGGGACGGACACGGGGGTGGGCAAGACGTGGGTCGCGTGCGGGCTGGCCCGAGCGCTCACGGACGAGGGCTGGATCGTCGCGGTGCGAAAGCCGGCGGAGAGTGGCTGTGAGCTCGTCGACGGCGAGCCGTTTCCAGAGGACGCTGCTGCGCTGCGTACGGCCTCGGGCTCGGTCGAGCCGGTCGAGGACATCTGTGCCGTGCGCCTGGTAGAGGCGCTGGCGCCGGGCATCGCGGCCGAACGTGCCGGGGTCACGGTCGACGTCGACGCGATCGTCGCGGACTACCGAGCCCGCGCAGGGGAGCTCGATTGTCTCGTGGTCGAAGGGGCGGGCGGTCTCCTGGTTCCGCTCGCGACCGGAGTCTCATACGCAGACTTCGGCGTGCAGTTGGGGGCTCGGCTCCTCGTCGTCACGGCGGCGAAGCTGGGCGCGATCAACCACACCCTCCTCACCCTCGAGGTGGCACGCGCCCGCGGCCTCGACGTGATCGGAGTCGTCGTGAATCACGTCACCGAGCAAGAAGACCTGGCCACCCAGACTTTGGTCGCGAGCCTGCGGGATCTCACCGACGTTCCGATCCTGGGGGAGGTCCCCCACGGAGGCGATCCTGGCGCGCACCTCCCGCTCGGATCGCCGGCGCCCTAGGTCGACGGTGGTGCATTAGTCGAGGTTTTCGATCGGCACGGCGGCGATGTCGTCTGCTGGAGTGAACCCGAGGATTCGACCGAAGAATGCGAGCTCACTCTCCAGCGCGCGCTTGATGTTCTCGGCCTTCCGGAAGCCGTGTCCTTCGTCGGGGAATAGGACGTGGGCGACGGGGAGACCCTTGTCGCGCAGGGCCTGGACCATTTTCTCGGCTTGATTGGGCGGCACCACGCGGTCCTCTCCGCCCTGAAAGAAAATCGCGGGGCACGAGAGCCGGCCCGTGTGGAAGAGCGGCGAGCGGGCGCGGTAGATCTCCTCGTTCTGTGGGTAAGCCGCGACCAGCCAGTCGGTATAGCGCGACTCGAACTTGTGCGTGTCCGCGGCGAGGGCGCCGAGATCTCCGATGCCGTAGTGGCTCGCGCCCGCGCGGAAGACGTCGTGGAAGGTGAGCGCGCACAGCACGGTGTAGCCGCCGGCGCTTCCGCCGCTGATCGTCAGGCGCGCGGGGTCGGCGAGTCCCCGCCCGGCTACATGCTTTGCTGCGTTCACGCAGTCCTCGACGTCGATCACACCCCACTGGCCGGCGAGCAGGTCACGGTAGGGTCGGCCGTAGCCGGTGCTCCCGCCATAGTTGACGTCGAGAACCGCGAAGCCGCGACTCGTCCAGTATTGGATTGGCAGCTTGAACGACGGATCGGTCGCGCCGGTCGGGCCGCCGTGTGAACGCACGCGCAGCGGTGGGAGTTGGCCGTCGGGCGCGACGAAGTCGGGATTGGTGGGCGGATAGTAGAATGCGTGGGCGGTGCGGTCAGCGCTCGGGAACGCGACGGGCTCAGCCGCCGAGACCCACGTCGGGGCCAGGTCGAGATCGAGCGCTCTACGCAGCACGCGGTGTTGCCCCGTCCGCAAGTCGAGTCGGGCGAGCTCTGCGGGCGCCGAGGTCGAGGCTCCGACGAAGTACACGTGATCGCCGTCGACCCGGGGGCCGCCCACGTCGACGTAGGGGACGTCGAGATCTGTTGCTGCTCCGGTTTCGAGGTCGATGCGTGCGAGGTGCCACCGCCCACCACGCCCGAACGTGGCGATCATCGTACTCGCGTCGGCGAAGTCGTAGGTCGATGTTCCGAGGCTCCAGAGCGGGCGGCCGAACTCGGCCTCGCGCGGTGCCAGTGGGCGGTCGGTGGCTCCCTCGCGTCGGTATACGTTCCACCAATCTGACCGGTCCGAGACGAAGTGCACGATGCCGTCGGGCGACCACGAGGGCTGGAAGATCGATTCGCCGCTGCCTCCGGCGATTCGTTTCGGGTCGTGCGGTGTACCCTGGTCGTCGAGTGACGCCAGCCACAGCTCCGTTTCCTGCCACGGCATGTTGGGATGATTCCACGTGAGCCACAGCAGCTGCGTGCGGTCGGGCGAGATTCGCGGTGTCGCGTAGAAGTCGTGGCCCGATGCGATGACCTTCGCCGGACCACCTGCGATGGGGATCGCGACCAACGCGTTCGTGGGCTCTTCGCCGGCCGTTGCATGATTCTCTCCGACGGCGATCAGCCGGGCTCGGCCCGAGTCGATTACTGCTTCGGCGAACCGCCAGGCACTCCGGGGTGTGATCGCACGGGGCGCACCTCCGTCCAGGGGCGCCTCGTAGATGCGGCGGTCGCCGTCGTGCGAGAAGAAGACGCGATCGTTCCCGACTGTGAGTGCGCCGCCGCCGTACTCGTGGACGCGCGAGCGGACGTTCCAGGGAGCAGGCAGGAGATCTTCGCGACTGCCGTCGGGGCGCAGCCGGACCAGCGCGGCGCGTCCGCCCTCGCTCGGGCGGCTCTCGGTCCAGAGCACGTCCTCTCCGAGCGGTGCGACTTGCCCGAGGCCGACGGCGCCGCCCAGCATGCGGTCGGCCGTGATGGGGGATTTCCAGGAGCCATACGGAGCCACGGTGCGAGCCATGCTCCCGGGGTACTGCTTGGCGGCTAACGTGGCCAGCCCGAAAGGCCGATCAGCCTTTGAGAAGCGGGCGCAAGCCAGGCATCCTCCTGCTAAGTGCCAGCCCCGGAGGAGGCAGCTGATGGCCGTTCATGAGTCTGCGGGGAAGCCCGCGCCGCGAGAGATCCTGGTCAACGTTCCGCGCCTGGTGACTGCGTATTTCGCGCGTCGACCCGACCCGGCGAACGCGGCCGAGCGCGTTTCGTTCGGAACGTCCGGGCACCGTGGCTGCGCTCTGGACGGCAGCTTCAACGAGGCTCACGTTTTGGCCATCTCCCAGGCGCTGGCGGAGCACCGTGCCCAGGCCGGTGTCGACGGTCCGTTGTTCGTCGGGATCGACACCCACGCTCTTTCCGAGCCGGCCCTGGTTTCGACCGTCGAGGTGCTGGCCGCGAACGGAGTGGAGATCGTGTTGGAAGAAGGGCTCGCGTACACGCCGACGCCCGTCGTTTCGCACGCGATCCTCCGGTACAACCGTGGGCGCGCCGAGCACTTCGCCGACGGCGTCGTGATCACTCCGTCGCACAATCCACCGCGGGACGGTGGGTTCAAGTACAACCCGCCGACCGGGGGGCCGGCCGACGAGGGGACGACCAAGAGGATCGAGGCGCGCGCGAACGAGATTATCGCGAACGATCTGCGCGACGTGCAGCGGATTCCGTGGGAGCGGGCCCGCGCTCTCGACTCGACGCGCGAGCAGAACTGCATCCAGCCGTACGTCGACGATCTGAAGAATGTTGTCGATCTCGAGTGCATTGCGAGGGCCGGGATCAAGCTTGGCGTGCATCCGCTGGGCGGCGCAGGGATCACGGTTTGGGAGCCGATCATCGACACGTACGGGCTCGACATCGAGATCGTCGATCGCCGCGTGGATCCGACGTTCTCGTTCATGACCGTCGACCGCGACGGAAAGATCCGCATGGACTGTTCGTCGCCGTACGCGATGGCGAGCTTGGTGGAACTGAAGGATCGCTACGACCTCGCGTTCGGGAACGATGGCGACGCCGATCGGCACGGTATCGTGACGAAGGGGGCCGGGTTGCTCCCGCCCAATCACGTGCTCGCCGTCGCAATTCGATATCTGTTCGAGACGCGTACGCAGTGGCCGGAGAGCACTGCCATCGGCAAGACCCTGGTGTCGAGCTCCATGATCGATCGGGTCGCGGGCCTCGTGCAGCGTCCGCTGGCAGAGGTTCCGGTGGGCTTCAAGTGGTTTGTGGACGGCTTGCTGGCTGGCGAGCTCGGCTTCGGCGGCGAGGAGAGTGCCGGCGCGTCCTTCCTGCGGTTCGACGGCACGGTCTGGACCACCGACAAGGACGGCCCGGTCATGAATCTGCTGACGGCCGAACTCACGGCCCGAACGGGCAAGGACCCGGCCGAGCATTATGCGGAACTCGAGGCGCAATTCGGAAGTCCGGTCTACGAGCGCGTCGAAGCTCCTGCCGGCCCCGAGCAGAAGGCCAAGTTGAAGAGCCTCGACGCCTCCCAGGTGGGCGCGACGGAGCTCGCGGGTGAGTCCATCCTAGCGAAGCTCACGCGGGCGCCGGGCAACGCCGCGGCAATCGGTGGCCTCAAAGTCGTCACCGAGAACGGCTGGTTCGCGGCTCGGCCCTCGGGCACCGAGGACGTTTACAAAATCTACGCGGAGAGCTTCCTCGGCTACGATCACCTCGCCCGGATTCAGGAGGAGGCGCAGGTGCTCGTGGACTCCGTCCTCCAGTCTGCCGCGGCCTAACCAGCCGGAAGGGTCGACGCCCCTAGGGTCGGAGAGTAAGACTAGGCGACCATGAGGAGCGAGGCGGCAATCGTCGGGTTCTCGGAGCTCGCTCCCACCAAGAAGCCCGAAGGCCAGACGCCGCTCGGCCTGATTGCCGAAGCCTCGCGCCAGGCCATCGACGACGCCGGACTCGGTGCGACGGACGTCGACGGGATCGTCGTTTGTCCTGCAATGATGCAGTACTCGATGCTTTGGCCGTCCGTGGTCGCCGAGCACCTCGGTCTCGAGCCGAGCTATCTCGACTTCGTCGATCTCGGCGGCGCGACCTCGTGTGCGATGATCGCGCGGGCGGCCGCTGCAGTTGCGCAGGGTCGCGCACGAAACGTTCTCTGCGTAAACGGGGACACCTGGGATCCGAAGGGGATGTATCTGAAGCCGCCACCGATGGTGGCTCCGCTTCGAGACTTCACCCTCCCGTATGGCGCCGCCGGCGCGAACGCAGACTACGCGATGGCCGCCCGCTTACACATGGAGCGTTACGGCACTACCGAGCGACAGCTCGCCAAGGTCGCGGCCGATCAGCGAACGAGCGCGCTCCGCAATCCGCTCGCCCTCTTCCGCGACCAGCCGCTGACGATCGACGATGTTCTGGCGTCGCCGGTGATCTGCGATCCGCTCCACAAGCTCGAGATCGTCCTGCCGTGCACCGGCGCGGAGGCGGTGGTGCTGACTTCGGCCGAGCGTGCTCGGGACCGGCCCCACGAGCCGGTATGGGTGCTGGGTTACGGCGAGGCGCTCGCGCCGGATCCATTCCAGCGTGAGGATTTTCTCGTGACCCCGACCGTCGAATCGTCTCGCCGGGCGTTCGAGATGGCGGGCTGCGGTCCGCACGACGTCACGCTCGCGCAGATCTACGACTGCTACACCAGCGCGGTCTTGATCGAGCTCGAGGATGCCGGCTTCTGCGCAAAGGGCGAAGGCGGGCCATTCATCGAGGCGCACGACTTGACCTACGCGGGCGACTTCCCACTCAACACCGGCGGCGGAATGCTCTCGTTCGGACAGCCGGGGCTCGGGGGCGGAATGACCCTCGTCGTCGAGGCCGTACGCCAGCTCATGACTCGGGCGGGAGATCGGCAGGTCGAGCGCAACGACGTCGCCTTCGTGCACGGCAACGGGGGCACGTTCACCGAAGAGTGCTCGCTCGTTCTGGGGAGGAGTTCGTGAGCACGCCGGGCTTCCCGCGCCCTCTGCCGTCTCTCGACGGGGACTCCGCTCGCTATTGGAAGGCCCTCGGCGAAGGACGGATCGAGCTTCCCCGGTGTGTCGAGTGCGCGCGGCTCGTTTTTTACCCGCGCCCATTCTGCCCGGCGTGCCATTCAGATCATTTGGCCTGGGAGGAGATCTCGGGGGCGGGGCGAGTTTACACGTTCAGTGTCGTGCACCGGGCGACGCATCCCTGGTTCATGGACAAGACGCCCTACGTCTACGCAGTCGTCGAGCTTCAGGCCGGGGTTCGGTTGCCCACGACGGTCGTGGAGTGTGAGCCCTCCGCGGTGCGCGTCGGTCTCCGGGTCGAGCCCGTGTTCGAGGCTGCGGACGAGGGCGTGACCCTGCTCTTCTTCCGGCCGGCGCGTCGCTGAGGCGGATTCTACGTCCATCGACCGTGGGTTGCCCGGGACGAGGCGCTGTGTCGAAGTTGCGGACGTGGGAAAGACCTATCATCGCGGCGAGATCGTCGACGACGCCGATGCGCACCTCAGCATCCGTTCGAAGGCGGTGAACTACGGCTTGGGCTGCTTCGGCGGCATTCGCGCCTACTGGAACGAGTCGAAGGAGGAACTGTTCGTCTTCCGGCTGGCTGATCACATCGAGCGGCTCTACGAGTCGGCGCTGATTCTGGGTCTCGAGCCTCCGGTGCCGGAGAAGGATGCGGCCACCACAGTGCTCGAACTTCTTCGTCAGAACGATGCGCGCGCCGACTACTACGTGCGCCCGCTCTTGTACGTCGATTCCGACGAGTTGTCGCCGACGCTTACGGACGTCCCCGTGGCGCTTTCGATCTACTGCCTGCCGCTGGGGAAATACTTCAGTGCCCAATCGCTTCATGCGTGCGTGTCGTCCTGGCGGCGCGTGTCGGACAACGCGATTCCCGCCCGAGCGAAGCCGACCGCCGCGTATCTGAACTCCGCTCTGGCACGCGCGGAAGCGAGGCGTAACGGCTTCGACGAGGCGATCTTCCTCACTGACGAAGGCTCGGTCAGTGAGGGAAGCGCGGCGCATCTGTTTATCGTTCGTCGCGGCGAGCTCATCTCGCCGCCATCGACGGAGGACAATCTCGATGGCATTACGCGCCGCAGCTTGATTGAGCTCGCGCGAAGCGAGCCTCTCTCGTGGAAGGTGACCGAGCGCACGATCTCGCGAACCGAGCTCTACACCGCGGATGAAGTGTTTCTCTGTGGCACCGCGGCCGAGCTCACGCCGGTCACCCGGATCGACCATCGTGTCATCGGGGATGGGCGCATCGGCGAGCAGACGTCGGTCCTCGGGGCGCGCTTTCGCGAAGTGGCCGGGGGAAGGGCTGACGGCCCGAGTTCCTGGCTGACGCCCGTGTGGGGCTAGCCCTCGACTGATCTCGTGCGCGGCTCGCTCTGTGCTGATCCGGTGTGGGCTGCGCCTCCCTACGCCCAGCTCGGGTCGAGCAGTGGGGTGCCGAGGGCGACGCCTTCGAGGTTCAGCAGGAACTGTTTTGCGCGGACGCCGCCGGTGTAGTTGCCCAGAGCGCGGTCCGAAGGCAGCACGCGGTGGCAGGGGATGACGATGGGGAGCGGGTTCGTCGCCATCACTCGTCCAACGGCGCGGGCGGCACCGGGCTGGCCGACCGCGGTGGCGAGCCCCCCGTAGGTCAGCGTCTCTCCGAACCTCGTATGCATGAGTCTTCGCAGGACGCGTTCTTGGAACGCACTCCCGGGCCGGGGGTCGACTGCGATCTCGAAGCGCTGGCGTTGCCCGGCAAAGAACTCGACGAACTCGGCCTGGATGCGTGGGTCGGGTTCGCGCGGCCCGAGCTGAGCCGTGCGGAGCTCGGCTCGCAGGCGTTTGATCACCTCGGCTCGGTCTCCGCTCTCGGACCAGGTGATGCGCCGTACCCCGAGCGCACTGGTTGCGATGCAGATCTCGCCCAGGGGCCAGGGCTGGAACCAATGTTCAATCGTTTCCGTAATGAGAGCATTGCAGGGTCGATGCGTCGGTTCCAGATTTGACTTGCACGTCGGGCGGTCCGTAAGCACTCCAGAGTGCCTACGAAGTACCTCTATCGCAGCGATCTCGCGATTTCTTACGAGCACGCCGGCGTGACGACTGTGCCAGGGGTGGTGCCGGCCATGGATCGCGGGGCGGCGGTGCTCTTCATCCACGGCACGGGTGGGAATGGACGCCTCTGGTCGCGCCAGGTTGCGCACTTTGGAGAGCGGCACAGTCCGATCGCGGTGGATCTGCCGGGGCACGGACGTTCCGGTGGCCTCGATGGGCCCGCGTCGGTCGACGAGGCCGCGGCGCTCCTGGCGAACGTCCTGGAGCAGCTGGCCTCCCCGCCGGCCGTCGTCGTAGGCCACGGCCTCGGCGGAAAGATCGCGCTCGCGATGGCCCTCGATCACGCGTCACGCGTGCGCGCGGTCGTGACGGTCGGCACGACCGCAGCCCCGCTCGACGCGGCCGATGAGATCGCCGTCCTTCGCGATGTCGTGCGAGGCAGGCGGTCGCAATCGTTCGATACACCGCTGTTCGCGGCGAAGCCGGACATGACGGTGATGCGCGAAGTCTGGGGCGAGATCGTGAAGACCGACCCACGGGTCCGGCTGCAGGATCTCCAAGTGTACGCCGGCTGCGATCTTCGCTCCCGGTTGTCGTCACTCTCGGTACCCGCGCGGATCCTCCATGGTGCGGACGACGGCTACTGCGCGCGCTCGTGCGGCGAGGAGATCGCGGCCGCGATTCCCGACGCCCGGTTCGAGTCCGTGGCCGACGCGGGGCACGTGGCGCAGCTCGAGCAGCCCCAACGGGTGAACGCAGTCATCGAGGGGCTTTTGGGATGAGCCGCGCCGAGATCGCAGTCGTCGGGGCATACGAGCATCCGACTCGCTGGGCGCCAGACAAGACCGCCTATCAGATCGCTGCCGAAGCGGCGCGGGGGGCACTGGAAGAGGCGGGTCTGACGTTCGCTGACGTTGACGGGTACGCGTGCTCGGGAGTTGGCCCGATTGGCGTGCTCTCGATGTGCCACCATCTCGACCTGCAGCCGGATTGGCTCGACTCGACCGCGATCGGTGGTTCCTCGTTCGTAGCGCAGGTGCTGAATGCGGCGGCTGCGATTCGTGATGGGCTCTGTACGACCGTTCTCATCACGTACGGGAGCACGGCCGCGTCGGAGCGATTCGCGGTGGGTACCGGCGGTGGCAGTGCCGGAGATCCTCCCGACGCCTTCGAGGGTGTCTACGGCCCGACGGTCGTCGGCGCGTACGCGATGGTCGCGCAGCGCCACATGCATCAGTACGGCACGACGAGCGAGCAGCTCGCAGAGATTGCGGTCACGATGCGAAGGCATGCGGGGCTCAATCCGCACGCCAAGTACCGGGACCCGATTACCGTGGAAGACGTGCTCGCATCGCGGGTCATTTCGTCGCCGCTCCATCTGCTGGACTGTTGCGTGATTTCCGATGGGGGCGGGGCTCTGGTCCTGACCTCAGCGGAGCGAGCGAAGGATCTGAAGAGTACTCCAGTGCGGGTGCTCGGTGGCGGCGTCGCGGCTCGCCACTCGGGCGTCGGCGTGCGCGACATCACCGACATCGCGGCTCGCCAATCAGGAAAGAGGGCATTCGAGCGCGCCGGGGTCAGTCACGACGACGTCGACCTCTGCATGATCTATGACTCGTTCACGATTACCGTGCTTTCGACTCTCGAGAATCTCGGCTTCTGCGAGGCCGGCGAGGGGGGCGCGTTCGTGCAGGGTGGACGGATTGGTTTGGGCGGCGCGCTGCCGCTCAATCTCGATGGTGGCGGTCTCTCCTCAAACCATCCGGGTATGCGCGGGATGTTCCTCGTCATCGAAGCCACCAAGCAGCTTCGCGCCGAATGCGGAGGCCGGCAGGTGGCGAATGCCGAGGTCGCGCTGTGTCACGGTACGGGCGGATTCCTTGGAATCCAGCACAGCGGAGCCACGCTGGTCCTGGGGAGGTCCTGACATGGCCGATCGCCGTCCGGGCAAACCGGTGCCACGCGTCGATGAGGAATCCAAGGGGTTCTGGGAGGCCTGCCGACGTCACGAGCTGCGGATTCAGCGCTGTCGGTCGTGCAGCCAGCTGCGTTTCTATCCGCGCGCGATTTGTCCACAGTGCATGTCGAGCGACGTCGAATGGGTGCTCTGTAGCGGCCGGGGCGAAGTGTACACCTTCACCGCCACGCACCAGAATCACTCGCCCGGCTTCCGGGAGTCTCTGCCCTACGTGCTTGCGTATGTGGAACTCGAGGAGGGTGTGCAGATGTTGACGAACATCGTCGATTGTCCGGCCGACGACGTGAAGATCGGGATGCCGGTCGAAGTGACGTTCGAAGACATTGGCGACGACATCGCGATTCCGCGGTTCCGACCGCGAGCATCATGATCCTCGATCTGCATTTGCACTCCGAGCTGTCCGACGATAGCCGGGCGAAGGTCGAGACCTACCTCAAGATCCTCACCCGAAAGCGCGACGAGCGCCCGCTCGATGGGATCGTGGTGACCGAGCATCGACAGTTCGATCTCGACGTCGATTACCGGGCTCTCGAGGACCGATACGGGCTCCGCATCCTGCGGGGAGCGGAAGTCGAGAGCGAGTACGGGCACATCCTGGTCTACGGAGTGAACGAGGACATCCTCGCTCGATTCGATTTCACCGACATTCGGCTGCCGGCCCAAGAGGTGATTACGGAGGTCGAGCGTCTCGGTGGAATCGCGACGCCGTGCCATCCGGGGCGGTCGAACGTGGGTCTCTGCGCTCACTATGAAACGAAGCCGCCGCTCGAAGGCGTGGTCGCCGTCGAAGCGTTGAACGGAGGGAGCAAGGGGCCCGAGAACGATCGTGTGCAGGGCCTGATGGTCGAGCACGGCTACTTCGGGTTTGGTGGCAGCGACTCCCACCTCGCGAGCTTCATCGGCATCTGTGCGACCGATTTTGAGGACGACGTCGCCGACGAGGCGGCGCTGGTCGTCGCGCTGAAGGCCGGTCGGTACAAGGCGGTCGACTTTCGCCCGAGCGCCGGCTGACCGGCGCCGTGAGCGTTTCTCAGGCGCGGTCGAGGAAGGTCGGATCCAGGTCCGCTGGTGAGCCGCCGCGGCGCGCCGGGCATCCCGACAGAACGAAGCTGCTCACTATGGCGACGAGAACGAGGATCAATGATGTGTTGCGGCGAAGCATGCGCGCCTCTTCATACACGAGGATCGTCCCACCGCGAACCGGATCGGTGCTCGGAGTGAGCCGATGACCCAGATGTCGCCGCATCGCCATCACGCGCCGACGACCGGAATCCGGGTAGACGCAGAGCTGGCCGCGCTGAAGGGCATACTCCGCCTGATCCACGCGTTGCCGCTGGATCGCGTGCGCGGTGTTGCGGGTGCGGTGGTTGCGTCCGGAGGGATGGCCATATCGAGGCTGCGCCGGGTTGGCCTGAGCAATCTCGAGAAGGCCTTCCCCGAGAAGGATCGCGCTTGGTGCGAGGACATGCTCCGTGCTTCCTTCCGGCAGCTCGGCTTCATGGCGGCGGAGCTCGCGCATTTCGATGCGCTCACTCAAGACAACATCGGGGACATTGTCGGCTTCGAATCGGTGGAATCGGAACGGGCCTTTCGCGAGATGGCCGAGCGTCGCGAGGCGATCATCGCCACAGGCCATTTCGGGAACTGGGAGCTGTTCGGCCAGGCGGCCGGTCTGATGGGTGCCCCGATCCACATCGTCCATCGGCCACTGAAGAACGCCAGGGTCGACGATCTGCTCACGGCAGTTCGTGGGCTCGCGGGCACGAAGGTCGTCTACAAGCACGCGGCGGCCCGCGACATCCTGCGTTTGCTCCGAAAGGGGGCGCTCGTGGCGGTACCGATCGACCAGCACGCGCCCGGCGGTTCGGGGGTTCCGGTGCCGTTTTTTGGTCGTCCGGCGAACACCACATTGGGCCCGGCTCGGTTGGCGCAGATCGCCCAGGTGCCCATTCAGGTCGCCGTGCTTGCGCGGATCGGCAACACGGAGAAGCATCGGATCGTCTCCCGCCCCCCCATCCCGCCCCCAAAGCGAGGCAAGGATCCGGCCGCGCTGCTCGAGGTCACGACACAGCTCAACGCCCAGTTCGAGTCGATCGTTCGGGAGTACCCCGAGCAGTGGCTTTGGATGCACCGCCGCTGGCGCGTCCCGGCTTGAACCGGGTAGCCTCGCGGCGGTATGAAAACCCATGGCCTCGGGCCGCCGCAGGCGCAAGAAGCGCACGACCCCCTCGCCGCCGACCGACGTCGAAACGCTCCAAAAGGAGCTGGCAGACGCTCGCCGCAGGCTCGACGAGGCGGAAGCAACGAAGACTCGAGCCATTTCACGAGGGACGGCGCGTCTGCGGAAAGAGAACGAGATGCTCGAGGTGCAGCTCACCCAGCTCGTAAAGGAGATCGGTCAGCTTCGGTTCGTCGTCGACCGAGTCAATCAGCTCGAGGGAGAGCTGCGTGCCAAGGAGCGCCGAATCTCGGAGGCCGAAGCCGAGACCGAGCGCCTGAGTCAGGCGCTGAAGAGCGGCCGTCCAACCGCGCGCGCCGCGGCGGCCGCCTCCCAGGCCGCCCGTCTCTTCGGCGCTGGCCGCTAGGGGCTTCGGCACCGTCCTAAATCTGATTAGGACAGGACCGGGCCTTCGCCTCCGGTTGCAACGTACCGGTCGGATGGCTTACGTTGGGCAATCGATTGATTGAATCGCTTGCGCCATGCCTGTGAACCCAGAAATCGACCAGTCCGAGGACTCTCCGCGTCAGAATACCAAGGTGCGGATTCTCCAGGCCGCTCAGGAGGTATTCGCAGAGCGGGGTTTCGATGGGGCGTCGACGCGCGAGATCGCTTCGCGTGCCGACGTCAACATCTCGAGCCTGCACTACCACTGGGACTCGAAGGAGACCCTGTACCGGGGCATCTTCGCGCACATCTATCGCCAGCTCGTGACGCTCGTGAAAGACGAAATCACGGAGCCCGCATCTCCCGAGCAGGCCCGCGAGATGATCGATCGGACGATGGGGCGGATCTTCGACGCCTTCGCCGACGATCAGACGATTCCGAAGCTTCTTCTGCGACGCCTCATCGAGGCGCCGGATCTCGACGACGTCGCGGTCACGGCGGCCCTCGGTCCGTCGTGGAAGGTGTTCCAGGAATGGGCGCGCGAGTTTTCGGGAAACGAGATCTCGGTGCAGGACATTTCGTTTCTCCTGCTTGCGGTTCAATCGGCCCTGCTCGTGTCGATGCTCGATACGCCGCACGTCTCGATGATGGTCGGAGGCTCTCTCCAAGACCCGAAGCGGCGGGCCCGACTCCGCAGGCAGCTGATTGCTTTGGTCGAGAACCTCATGGGCGTTTCTGAAGCACGTGTCTCGAAAGAGTCGACGTGAAGGCGTTCATCACCGCGTCGATCGACGAGAAGAGCCTCGCGCGTCTAAAGACCCACATGGATGTCCACGTGGAGGACTGGAAGAAGACCAAGCACATCTTCTTCGACGGCGACGCGTTCGCAAAACGCATCCAAGAGGAGGGTTGCGACGTTCTCGTCGTCGAAGCCGATCTCGTGCAGAAGGAAGTGCTCGAGAACTGCGGCCTCACGATGGTCGGTGCGTGTCGGGGCGATCCCGTGAACGTCGACGTGGAGCTCGCCACGAAGATGGGAATCCCAGTCTTCTACACTCCGGCTCGCAACGCCGAGGCCGTCGCGGATCTGACGCTCTGTTTCATGTTGATGATCGCGCGCAACGTCTTCAATGCGGTGTCCTTCGTCAAAGGGAAGCGCGAGCAGTTCGACAACGCTGGCGACTACTTGAAGATGTACGAGTCGATGACCGGGGTGGAACTCTTCGATCGGACAGTCGGCATCGTCGGCTTTGGTGCGATCGGTCAGCGAGTCGCGCAGAGGGTCCGGGCTTTCGGTTCTCGCGTCCTTGCGTACGACCCGTTCGTGCCCGATTCGGTCTACCAGGAGTTCGGTGCCGAGAAGGCCGACCTCGACACGGTGCTTTCCGAGGCAGACTTCTTGACGATCCACGTGCCCGACATTCCGGAGACGAAGGACATGATCGGCGCTCGAGAGATCGGGCTGCTGAAGGACGGCGTCTACTTCATCAACACCGGGCGCGCGGCCACCGTCGTGGAAGACCCGCTGTATGAGGCCTGCGTCTCGGGGAAGATCAAGGCGGCGGCGTTCGACGTGTTCTGGAAGGAGCCCGTGCAGCCGGACGATCGGTTCGTCAGCCTGCCGCACGTCATCGCCACGCCACACATCGGTGGGGCGTCGCACGACGTCGTGACCCACCAGAGCTCGATCATGTGTGACTGCATCGAGGCCTGGATCAATAAGCGGCGACCGCGATTCTTGGCCAACCCGGACGTCTTCCGCTGAGTCCTCGGGGGGATCATGCGGATCGTCATGATCGCCTCCGAAGCCGCACCGTATTGCCGGGTAGGCAGTACGAGTGCCGTACTGGAGGCCCTGCCACGCGCGCTCGCGGAACGCGGCCACCGCGTCAGCCTCGTGGTGCCGCTGCATCGGGGTATGGCTCCTCGGTTCGAGGGGGTGGGGGAGGTCGACCCGATCGGCGTTCGGTTGCACGACGGGCGCGAGGAGGCGCGCTTGCTGCGTGCTCGCGAGGAGCCGCCCGGGGTGGAGGTATTCGCCATCGGCGCCGACCGCTACTTCGACCGACCGGGGGTCTATGGAGAGGGTGGTGTCGAGTACGCCGACAGTGTTCGTCGGTTCGCGTTCTTCTGTCGCGCCGCGCTCGGCGCGATCGA
>JAJCZO010000314.1 GCA_029262355.1 Deltaproteobacteria bacterium | reverse complement strand
AACGGATTGCCGTCTATCGGCGTTCGTCGCAAGGAACGGCGACGCAGGAATATAGGCAATCTTCCGAGGAGACGAGACGCGGCGACGGACGTCGAGGGGCGGCAAGGCGTTAACGCTATGTCGACGGCGGTGCACTAGTCTAGCAGGCTGTTGAAAAGCGCCTCCCGTCGCCGGGCACGTCCCTTCGACCCGATCCCCGCGTTGCGAAAACTAGCGAGAGTGCCCGACTATCGCGTCGATTCGCGCCTTGGCCTCGGGTGCGAATGGACGCACCTGGCTCGGTCCGGAGCTTTTCAACTACCTGCTAGTGCCCGCAGCTGGAACAGGGTGCCACCAACTTCGTTCAGAATCAGCCCGCCGATCTGGAGGACCTCGTCGGAGGAACCGATCCGAGCGTACAGCCCTGCTCCACTAGTCGTGCGAGAGCCGATTTGGAGATCCACCGTCTCGCCGCGGTCCAGCGTGACGACGATCCTGGCGCTGGGTTGGTCCAGACCGAACTCGGACAGCGGTCCAGCGCGCGGAAACCGGCTCACCTCTGGCAGCGCGGCCACGTCCTCGACGAGCGCCCCAACCTCGAGGTCGATCCGCGCCTGGTCGGGCCGATCCGACGCGCCCGACGACGCTCGCGCACGCAGCTCGATCGACTGGACGTCCCAATGGCCTTCACGGCGCACCGCTCGAATTGACCCCTGTCGGGTCGTCGCAGCGATACCCACTACCGCCTCCGGCCGGAACGAAAAGACCGAGTCGACCTGACTCGGGGGCGGTGGGGGGGGCGGCTGCAAGCCAACGGCGACCCAGGTCGCGGCCGCCGATAGGCCAATGACGAGGAGCGAGGTCAGCGCGCGCACGACGGGAGACATCGACCCCCCGCTCTCAGCGACGACGCCGGCGGCGTAGCACGACACCGATTCCGAGGAAGAGGATGACCGCGGGCTGCACCACCACCGCAAGCCAGAAGATCATCTGCGACAGACGCTGCGATACGAAGACAGGCGACAGTGGCCCGAGTCCGGCCGACTCGGACCGCACCCGCGCTCCCACTGCCTCGCGCTCGGTCAGCCAGCCAAGCACATTGACCAGCAAATCCTTGTTTCCGAGAAGCGTGACGTAGTTGTCGCTTGCGAAGTCCGCGTCTCCGATCACGACGAGTCGCCCACCCGCATCCGGCGACGAAACCCCGATGACACCAACCGGCCCCGGCCGGTCCGTGTCCGGATCGCGCTCCACGGGGCCCCGCTTGGTCCGCCCCGCCCCCAACGCCACAAAGCTCTCCGGGGAGGTACGAGCCACGATCTGCACCGGTGCGCCGGCCGCGCCTCTTCCACCGGAGACAGTACGAACCGAGCGCGCGCGTCCCAGGATCGCCGGAGCATTCAGCGCGGCCGAAACGGGATGACGCTCTCGAAAGATCGGAACGAGCACATTGGTACCATCGCTTCCGTACACCCGATTGGACTGGTCGACGACGACGTCATCCGCGAGCTCCAGACCGTGGCTGGCAATCCAGGACTCGAGGTGAGGCAACTCGGTCGGGTCGGCCAGAACGAGCACCGAGCCGCCACCGCGCAGATACGACTCGAGCGACGCGATCTCGCGCTCGGCATAATCCGTTTCCGGTCCGGCAATCACGACGGCCGCCGCATCGACGGGAACGCTCGGGTTTTGCAGCAGGGAGAGCGGCAGAAGATCATAGCCCTCGCCCCGCAGAAACTGCGCCGCCCGTCCCAGCTGATCGTCGTGCCCGACGCGAGTCGTGCGCTCGCCGTGATCGTTCATGAAGTAGAGGACGGGCCGTCGTTGCTCGAGGATCTGTGCAATGCCCCCGACCAGCGCTTCTTCGGTGGCGGCCGGGGCAACGAGTTCCCGGCCATCGTACAGGAGCACCGCACGATCGAAGCGACGTACCCCGTTCTGCTTCGCGCGCAGAGGGTTCCGATCGATGTCGATCAATTCGTAGTGCACGTGAGAGGACTTCGTCGCGAGAAGATCGAGCAGGTCACGTGCGCGCATGCGTTCCCCGCGGCGATAGTAGAAATCGACCTGCAGAGGCCCCTTCAACTGCCCAAGAACCGACGTACTGTACTCCGAAAGAGAGAGACGGCCGCGCAGGGTCAGATCGTATTGATGCCGACCCACTTCCGAGAAGGACTGCACCGCGACGGCAACGGCCAACACCGCGGCCATGGAGAGCAGAAACGAGGTCCAGTGAAGGAGCGGCCGACTCACCTCACGCCTCTCCAACGGCGCGACCCCAGACACTGGACCGTCCACACCAGAAACACGGCGCTGAACAACACGAGATACGTCACATCCGCCGTGTCGATGCCGCCGCGCACGAAGGTGTAGAGGCGGTCGAACAACGACAGTTGACTGAGGAGCCACAGGACGGGCGCGCCGACGGCCGCCTCGTTCCACGTGAGCACCCAGAACAACAGAAGCACGCTGTAGGTCACGGCCGCCGCGAGAACCTGGCTCTCGGTGAGCGCTGAGATCAGGATTCCACAGGCCAGAAACGCGGCGCCGAGCAGAAACAGCCCGAGGTAGCCCGCGACCAGAGCCTCGACGGGGAGTGCCGCCTCCGCCGGCAGCAACAACAAGGGGTAGAGCAGCGTTCCTGCGAGCATCAACAGAAGCACGAGCAAGGCCGCGACGAACTTCCCGAGCACGATCTCCACGTCGCGCAGCGGGTAGGTCCACAATAGCTCGAGGGTCCCGAGCCGCCTCTCTTCGGCGAAGAGGCGCATCGTGAGCAGCGGCAACAGCGTCAGCATGTACTGGCGCATGTCGAGGAACTGGTACTGCCAGAGCCCGCGCGTGAGATCGAACCCGCCGGAGAGCAGGAAGAACGACAGATTCGAGTAGAGGTAGAACCCGGAAACCGCGAGAAACAGCGCGATCACGACGTACGCCAGCAAGCTACTGAAGTACGCGACTAGCTCCTTTCGCACGACGGCGTTCACGGAGTCCCTTCAGCGGCGCGCGCGCTCCGTTGTGCCGGCTCGCGGACGAGCCTCAGGAAGATGTCTTCGAGGGACAACGCCTCGCGCCGCAGTTCGAGGATCAGCCAATCCTGCTCCGCGACGGCCCGAGACACGGCCTCCACGACCCCCTCGTCGCGGACGACGAGTCGGACCCTCCCATCCGAGACCTCGGCGCGCTCCACCCCGGCGACGCCGACCAACACGGCCCGTAGCGCCTCCGGCGCGACATCCGCACGTACCCACAGCGGCACGGCGCCGGCGAGCCGCCCGGACAAGCCCTCTAGGCTGTCCTCCGCCACGAGTCGCCCGCGGTCGACGATCACGACCCGTTGCGCGACCTGGCTCACCTCCGAAAGAATGTGGCTAGAGAACACGATCGTACGCTGCCCGCGCAAGCTCTTTACCAGCTCTCGGATCTCGCTCACCTGGCCCGGATCGAGACCGGATGTGGGCTCGTCGAGGACGAGCACCTCGGGGTCACCGAGAAGCGCCTGCGATAGCCCGACACGTTGGCGATACCCCTTACTCAGCTTGCCCACGAGCCGGTGGCGCACCTCGCGCAGCCCGCACTCGGCGAGGGCCTTCTCGATGTGCGTCGCGCGATCGGCCCGGGCCACGCGCTTGGCGCGCGCGACGAACGCGAGGTACCCCTGCACGCTCATCTCCGGGTAGAAGGGCGCATTCTCCGGGAAGTAGCCGAGCACCCGCCTCGCCGCGCCCGGCTCGCGCCGCACATCGTGCCCGCCAACGCGGACCACGCCAGTCGTCGGCGGGAAGATCCCGGCGATGACCCGCATCGTCGTGGTCTTGCCGGCTCCGTTCGGGCCGAGAAAACCCACGCACTCGCCGCTTCCGACGGAGAAGGAAACGTCGTCGACCGCAATGAAGTCACCGAACCGCTTCGTGAGATTACAGACCTCGATCATGGCGAAAGAAGCTACGGTACGGCGGTTTCGACCATCCGAGCAAGCCGCCCGGCCCCGGCTACGGCGCCCCCCTCAACCTCCCGGGACAAAGAACTCCTGTGCAGCGTCAACCAGCCCAGCCACCGCGCCCGGTGTATCCGCTTCGGCAGCCAGCTCCAACACAGGGCCTTCCGAATCGACCCGTGCGAAGAGCCACCCACCGCCCGAAAGCTGCAAGCGAGCCCCGTCGAGCGACACCACAGATTCGACGACTGCCCCAGCCAGCCGCTCGGGCGGAGCAGCCACTCGGTATACGACCTCCTCGCTCTGTCCGCGGGCGATCGAGACCCGGCGACGAACCGAAACCAAGCGACCGGTCTCCCGGAAGACCTCCTCCAGCTGGGAATCGAGCGAACGTCGGCGGTAGGCCACCATTTCTACGACCAGAAGTGCCGCCAGAACGGCGTCGGGGTGCGGTACCGATTCGCTCGACGCAAGTGCGGTCGCGTCGACTGCGAAGAACGCGTCCCCGCTACCGAGCAACGCGGCGAGCTCCTGGAAGCCCGTCGGCGTCTCGACCACCTCGAGCCCGCGCCGCGCCGCCATGGCGTCGATCAACCGCGAGGTGGCGATCGATCGCGCAACGGATCGGCGACCGGTGCTTCGTGTCTCGGCGAGATGGTCCAACAGAAGAGCCAGCACGTGGTCGGCCGCGAGCACCTTCCCGCCCCGATCGACGACTCCGAGCCTGGTGGCGCTCGCGTCCACCGCAACGCCGAGATCATGCCCAAACGCCACCCTCTGGGCCAGAGGCTCCAAACGTGCGGGCGTCGGCTCCGGGCGACCGCCCCCGAAGGTCGGGTCCGCAGCGTCGTTCAAGACGTCGCCTCCAACACCCCACTCACGAAGCAACCTGTCGAGAGTCCCGCGGGCGCCCCCCCATTGAAGGTCACACGCCACTCGAAGGCCGCTCGCACGGACCGCATCGACGTCGACGACGGATTCGATCACGTCACGGTGAACCGCCCCGGGATTCAACGTGTGTCGCAGCCCCAGCTCGACGGCTTCCCGGGGCCCGAGTTCCTGTGGCTCGAGCGAACGCCCAACCCACTGCGCACTCCGTGCAGACACGATGGCCGTCGTCTCCCGACCGGCGGGATCACCCGACGGCCCCATGAGATGCAGGCCGTTCCAACGCGCATCCGCCGTCTCACCGCTCACGACGAGAGCGCCGGCAAGCCCACCCGCGGCCACGGCGCAGGCAGCGGCGGGCAGAGAGACCGGTTCATCACTCCACACGACCGACACGTCGTTCCACGCGAGCACGCCGGCCGCGGCCGAGGAGAATTCCGCGCCGAGAAATCTCGTATCGTGCGCAACGAGCACCCCCCGCTGCGCCAGGGCGGAAGCGGCATCTTCTTCGAACAGATATTCCGCCAATCCCTGCGCCACGGCCCGAACGCTCTCGAGCGTGAAGTCGTCGGCGACCCTCCCGTGGCGCCCGCCCCGCTCTAGAATGACGGAGACACCTCGCTCGGCCGGACGCTGCGCGAGTCGACGGTAGAGCTGCACGTAGCGCGCCGCCGTATGCCGCCACGAGAAGTCCCGGCGCATTGCCCGGACCTGGAGAGGCCCCCATTGGTCTGGAGTCGCAAACGCAGCCAGGCCCCGATCGACCGCGTCGCCCAGAGCCTCGGGCGTGTGATCCTCAATCCAGAACCCCGTCCCCCGATCGGGAACGGCCCGAGCATCGAGCACCGTATCGACAAGGCCGCCGACCGCCCGCACGATCGGCACGGTTCCGTAGCGCTGTGCCCGCATTTGGTGAACGCCGCACGCTTCGTAGGAGTGGGGCATCAACAAGAAGTCGGCACCGGCGAGAATCTTATGCTCGAGGGACTCGTCCACACCCTCGCGGAAGGCAAGCGCGCGCGCCGACGCATCCTCGAGCCCGCGCAACGCACTGGCCAGCCGCGGATCGCCCTCGCCGAGGACCGCAACGCGCAGCCCCCGCTCGAGAAGCGCCGGCAAAGCCGGCAGCAGAATGTCGAAGCCGTTGCCCGGCGCGAGCGACGAGACTACGGCCGCGACCGGGGAGCCCAACTCCGCGTTCAGATCCATCTCTACGAGCAGGTCGGCCTTGCAACGCCGTTTCCCGTGCACATCGGAGGGCGTGAATGGCGTCACCAGATGAGCGTCGACGTCCGGCCCCCAGACGTTGGTGTCGATGCCGTTCAAGATACCGGCAACGGCCCCCGCCTTCTGCTCCAAAACGTCTTCGAGGCCGGCTCCATGCTCGGGGGTTCGCACGTCGCGCGCGTTGCGCGGACTCGGCGTCGTGATCGCGTCCGCGAAGACCAGCCCCTCGCGCAGAAGGTTGATGGTGCCCTGCGACTCGATGCTGCTGGGCGCCACGACCCCACGCGAGACTCCTGCCGCAGCAAAATCGGAAGACGGGAAAACACCCTGGTCTGCCAAGTCGTGTACCGTGATCAGAACCGCGGCCTGACCGAGGGCCTCGCGCGCAACCGCCGCGGGGTCGGCGCCGAGCATCCCCCCGCGCAAGTACACCGGGATCAGCGCGGTCGCCCAACCGTGGCAGTGAATGACGTCGGGAACGATCGCCAACGCATCGATCGCGCCGAGCGCGGCGC
>JAJCZO010000313.1 GCA_029262355.1 Deltaproteobacteria bacterium | reverse complement strand
CTCGCCGCTCACAGATGACCTCCTAGCACCGTCGTCGACATAGGGTAACGGAACGCCGTCTATCGGTGTTCGTCGCAAGGAACGGCGACGCAGGAATATCGGCAATCTTCGCAAGGAGGCGAGACGCCGCGACGGACGTCGAGGAGCGGCAAGGCGTTCACCCTATGTCGACGGCGGTGCACTAGCAGGTTGTTGAAAAGCTCCGGACCGAGCCAGGTGCGTCCCTTCGACCCGAGGCCAAGGCGCGAAAACGACGCGATAGTCGGGCACTCTCGCTAGTTTTCGCAACGCGAGGCTCGGGTCGAAGGGACGTGCCTGGCGACCGGAGGAGCTTTTCAACAGCCTGCTAGATCCCGCGACGCGTCAGGAGAGCCTTCACGGTCTCCACCATGATGCGGATGTCGAGCAACAGCGAGTAGTTGTGAATGTACGCAAGGTCGTACTTGAGCTTGTACGCCGCAGTCGTGTCGTATTCGCCGCGCACCTGAGCGAGGCCCGAAAGGCCGGGCTTCACGAGCCAGCGCTCCGCGTAACCCGCGATCTCGCGAACGAGACCCTCGACGAACTCCGGACGCTCGGGCCGCGGCCCGATGAGACTCATGGTCCCGTTCAACACGTTTAGTAGCTGGGGGACCTCATCGATCCGGGTCGCGCGCAGGAATCGACCCGGCGCAGTCACGCGTGCATCACCCCGGTTTGCGAGCACCGGTCCGGTCTCTTCTTCTGCGTCATGCCGCATCGTGCGCAGCTTGTACATCATGAACTCCCGGCCGCCCTGCCCGACGCGCCGCTGGCGGTAGAAGATCGGTCCGGGCGAGGTCAGGCGAATGGCCAAGGCCGCCACCCCACACAAGGGGGCTGCGAACAGAAGCAGCAAGGTGGCGAGCACGTAGTCCAGTGATGTCTTGATCGCGAACGCGAGGTCCTGCCGTGGGTCCCGCGCGACCTCGATGAGCGGAACATCGTCGATCGAGAGCGACGCAAGACGTCCGATTAAGAGTTCGTGGACCGAGGGCACGACCGCAACCCGTGGCGGCAGCGGCACGTCGGTCGCACGCAGCACACGATCGAGGAGCCCTTCTTGCCCCGACTCGGAGGGAACGAGAATCACCTGATCGACGCGCCCCTCATCGGCAATGCGGGCGAGATCACGCGTCCCCCCGAGCCACGTCACGTCGGAGCCGGGAACCGCCTCACCCTCCGGGCCGAAGCCCTCACTGCGAATGGCACCCACGACCTCGATCGCGTGGCCCATCGAGCTCGCTTCGCGCAGAACGTGGCTGAGCTCCGCGACCTCCTTGGCGTGCCCCACCAGCGCCACGCGCAGCACGCGGCGCCCCTCGCGCAAAACACGACGCACCCCGAAGCGCGACGCGACGACCAACCCGAAGTTCACGAACGTGAACATCACCAGAACCGACCGGGGGAAAGTGACCTCGTCGCCCCGGAAGAAGTACCAGCCCGCGATCACGAGAAGCTGGGTCGTCAGGGCGAGCAACGGCGCGACGAGTAGGCTCAGCTCGCGTCGCAACAAGCGCATGTCATAGAGACCGAAGAAGTAGAGCAGCGGGAACTGCGTGACGAGCGCGACGCCGAGCGCCGAGTGCGGCCCCTCGAAAACCTGCGGCGGGAGAAGATGGGCCGTCAACGGCAAGGGCACCCAGATCCGGACGAGGAAGGCCGCCGCGTAGGCGATGAGCACCGACAGCGCGTCGGCCGACAGCATCAAGAACAGCGCGCGCTGCTCGATCGAGTGTCGCCAACCCGCACGAACCGTGGAGTCGTCCGCCTCCTCCGGCCGCGCCAGCGCATCTCGTGTCGTCGTCCGACTCATCCGACCGATCTGAGCGGGCCCTTCCCCGCATGGCCTTCACTCGTCCGCCGCTGCGCCGCTGCGGCGACCTGACGGTAGAGGCCGGCCCGGGACCAGAGGTACCCGTGCTTGCGGTAATAGTGAAGCAGACCGGCCAGATGCCGCCAGGCCAGGGCGTCGAACCGGTGGCGGGTCACCCGCTGGCATTCGTGGCGCACCACGGCGTCCCCCACGTAGGAGACACGATAGCCCCGGAGCTGAAATCGCAAGCAGAGATCGACGTCTTCGGGCCCGTAGAAGATCGCGTCGTCCAGCCAACCGACCTCACGGAGCAACGACATCCGGATCGCCTGACAGGCTCCCACGACGTAATCGACGTCCCTCACGCCCTCATGGTTCCAGTCGCGAAGCTCGACGTCTCCCAGGAGCCCCGCACCCATGCGTCGCGGCAGCTGTCGAACCAGCTTGTCGCGCAGAGTCGGAAACCGCTGACAACTCGGCTGGGTCGACCCGTCCGTCAGAACCAATCGCGAACCGCACAACGCCACGTCGGGTTCGGCGTCGAGGTGATCCAAGAGCTGCCCAAGAGCCCCCGGCTCGACGATCGTATCGACATCCAGCAGCACTCCGTACGGAGCCCGCACGGCCTCGAGCCCTTGATTGCGCGCGGGCGCGACGCCCCGGTTGCGGTCGTTCTGGATCAGCTCGGCACTCGGCGCGAACGCGCGAACCATCTCTTGGGTACCGTCAGTCGAGCCATTGTCGACCACGATGACTTGCACCGGCCGATCCGCCGCACCGGGAAGCGAACGCAGACAGGCTTCGACGTGACGGCGCGAATTCCAGGTGAGGAGAACGACGGCGTAGCCAGGCGTGTCGCTCACTTCACACCCGAAGCCGACTTGCTGGACTGGACCGGAGACCAGCCGACTTCGTGTCCTCGCCACACCGCGAACTCCGCGACCAACCGCGCAACGACGCGCACCCCCAGGTTCAACGCCACCAGCGGCCACTCCCGGGGGCCCAGTTCGGCGAGGAAGTGCTCCCAAGGATACCGGGCGATCGGCGTGTGGGCGACGCCCCGCCGTGTTCGGTCCGTGCGAATCTGGATCTTGCCCGCCTCGGTACGCAGACGCTCGCGGAAGTACTCGCCCAACGTATGCGCGGGGCGGTAGCGGACGACGGCCGACCAGACCGACAACACGGACCCAGCCCCTCGCGCGCCCAGCTCTGCCGACAGCCACGCGTCTTCGAGGAGAAGCCCGTCGGGCATGCGCGCCAGCGCATCCGTGCGCAGGAGGTAGAGGGGCCCGCGCACGACGCCGAAGTCGAAACGATGCGGCAGCGCGGCCGCCCTCGCCACCAACGACGCGCCGTCGAGATCCGGCTCCAACCGGGCGGTCGCCACCACCGCGTCGGGCCGACTCTCCAGCGACTCGGCCAAACACCCGAGCGAACCCCGCGCGGGCTCGACGTCGGCATCACAGAAGATGATCCACTCGGTCGTGCACGCACCGCGGAGACGATTCCACGCGGCGGCCTTGTCGGCCTTCTCGAGCTCGAACACCGTCGTCCGGCCCCGTCCCCGACCCACCGCGAACGCGCGCGCCGAGTCGTGCGCGGGGCCCTGCGGTCCGTTCACGCAGACGAAGAACGCGACCTCGTGCCCTCGGGCTTCGAGGACCTCGACGGCGGCGCCCAACGATTCCAGCGTCCGCAGTAACCCCGGCTCGTCCGAACGGCACGGCACCGCCACCGTGACGGCCGCCGCTCGACCGCGCTCGATCAACCCTCTCACCGCACCCCTCCATTCGGCGATGCGGGACGCGTCGGGAAGAGATCCTGCTCTGCGCCGAACGCAACCCGGGCAAGAGCCACATAGCGTTCCGCAAGCGGTGCGCGCCGAAGACGGTACACCAGAGCGCGAACCCCAAACGTCGTGCCGGCCGCGAAACGAAGCCACACACGCGCGATCGGTCCGTGGTGACGATCGTAGAACTGCAGGCTCGACGAGAAGATCGCCGCCGCCCGCCGTTCGGCGAGGAGGACCCGTCCGGCTCTGTTTCCCTCGTGCATGATCGACACCCACGGCAAATAGACGACGCGCCGGCCAGACTCATGCACGCGATGACACAAATCCATGTCTTCGGCATACAAGAAAAAGCGTTCGTCGAACCCACCCAGCGCCAGCAGCTCGTGGCGACGGCCCACCAGGAACACGCCATGGCACCAGTCGATGTCGACCGGCGTGCTTCCGGTCGGTGCGGTCGCCCGGTCCGCGGCACGAGCACGCCGCAGCGACCGAAACGAGAAAAACGGCTCCACGGTGGGAGTCGAACGTCCCCCCACGTCACGGATCGCAACCCCCACCAGACCTACGTCCGGCTCGTTCTCGAGGACTTCGAGCGCTGCCGACACCGCCGCGTCGTTCGCACGCGCATCGGGATTGAGAAACAAGACGTACTCCCCCCGGGCGGCGGCCAGACCCCGGTTCGCCGCGGTCGAGAATCCGAGGTTCGCCTCGTTCGTGATCCACCGAAGGGACGGCCTGCCCTCGCGAATTCGATCTTCACTGTCGTCGACCGACGCGTTGTCGACCACCAAGACCTCGTGCCCCTCGCGAGCCACGCTATCGACGCAATCGCCGAGATAGTCCGCGCCGTTCCAGTTCACGACGACGACGCTGAGGCTCGGGGCATGGTCAGTCACGTCCAGAACCGAATCCCCCGATACGCATGACACGCATCGCCCAGGATGAGCTTGTACGCTTGAGGCACATCTTCTTGAAGCTTGTCCAGGTCGTAGTCCGTCGTCAGTGTCTCCGTGAGCGTCGCCAGCCGCGTGCGCAAACCTTCGATCGCGCGCTGCGCGCCTTCGCTCATCTGAACGACACCGTGGTGGTGGATGTAGCCGAAGAGCTCCACCAGGTGTCCGATGAGCGTGAAGCTCGACGCCTCCCGATTCAGACGCGTCATCGGATCGTCGCCCGGCATCGCGCGCTCGATCAGTACGGGCTCGAGCCTGGCCCGAAACAGCGTCGCCTCGATCAGGCGCTCGACGCGCGCCTCGAGATCGTCGGCGCGATATCCGTACCTCAGCGCTTCGACGAGGCCGTAGAGAAGATGCGTGCCGTTGCAGGCCGTCTTGTGCAGCGGCCCCTTGCCGTAGAGCTTTTCGCCCTTCATCACCGCAAACACGTCGGCGTAGGAGGCTTCGGTCTCCTCGAGATGTCGCCGCACGAGGTCCTGCACCACGACCTCTTCACCCCGCGCGGTCGTGAAGCGATCCTTTGCTGGCGGAAACTCGCTACAAAGCACGCTCACCGTCCAGGAGAGCTCATCATGGATCTCGGCTGGGATGAGCAGAGTCGTCCCCCCATCCACGAGCTCTCGGCGAGTGTACCGCCCCTTCGGCGTGACGAAGGCGCGGTCGTAGGGCACTCCCGTCGCCTGCATGATCTGAAGCATGTGAAAGGGGTGCCGCTCGATCTCGAGCGGGAAGTACGGGTACTGCCGCATGTCGATCGTCTCGACGGCGAGAATCTTGCCGACCAGCTCGTCCAGGAGGTTCTGCCCTCCCCGGGCGAAATCGGCACCGAGCGCCAGCACCACGTGCATCTCCATCCACGCATCGGTGCTTCTCGAGGCGCGCTGCAAGATGAACTCCCGCAGGAGCCCCGCAGTCTCCTGGTCCTGCACACGGGTTGGGGGAGGCGACGCCGAACGGACGCCGGACGGGAAAAGCATCCCGGCGGTGGTCGCCACCCCGAGACGGAGAATAGATCGACGATTCAGGCGCACGCAGAGTCCTCAGTTGAGCCCGACGCATCGGGCGGGGGTGCAAAAATGTCGGCCGCGCCAAAAAGCTCGGCTGCCTCTCTCTGGCGGCGGGCATACGCCTCTCCCGCGATCGGCGCCCGCCAGGGGTCCTTGAACAGCGGTGCGATGTCCGCATCCTGCCGCTTGCGCCTCGTGCGCAACTCCGCCGCCCGGCGTTCCGTGTCCGGCAGGGCCACCGTGGCACTGAGCAGACCCTCGCGGCACGCGCGGCGACGAGCGGGATCAGACGCGAGTTTCTCACGTTCGGCGATGAGCGCGAGCGCGCACCGAAAAACACGACCGGCTCGAGCCTCTTCGTAATTCTTCACGACCGACAGCAAGGCGTTGCGCTCCAGAAGTGCAAGCCGACGCCCTGCGGGCAAAAGGCCCTCGCTCGCGTGCTCGCGATGGCGCACGCGGGCCATCGGCGCCTGCACGCAACGCTCGCCGAGCGTCCACAGGCGCCAGCCAAGGTCCATGTCCTCGAAGTACGCGAAATACCCCTCATCAAAGCCGCCGGCCGAAAGGAAGACCTCGCGGTCCACGAGCATCGCCGCACCCGACGCGAAGAGAGTCTCGAACGCCTCGGCATCCCCGGCATGGTCGGCCGCGAGCGCACCGTTTCGAAGCGGTGCGCCGTGACCGAGGAAGTTCATCGTCCCACCGTCGAACTCGATCCGCTCACCGTCCGCGGACAACACCCGCGCGCCGACGCAGGCCGCCCGGGTGCTCGAGGCGACGTCGGTCAACATCGAAAGAAAGTCCGGCTCGGCGCGGACGTCGTTATTGAGGAAGCATACGAGCCGCGTGCCCGCAGCCGCGGCCAGACGATTGCATGGTGCGGCGAAACCCTCATTATGAGGCGATGAGAGCACACGCACCCGTGCGTGACGCTCGGACAACCACGCAATCGTGCCGTCGGTCGAGCCGTTGTCGTAGACGAGAATCTCTACCCGATCCTGCGGATAGGACAGAGCGTCGAGCGCTTCCAAGCAAGGCTCGAGGAGCCCACGGCCGTTGCAGGTCGGGATCGCGACCGAGATTTCCGGTGGGGTCACGAGTGCACCGCCGTCCACCTCGGGCCAACGGCTTGCCGCCCCTGGAGGTCGGTCGCGGCGTCTGGTCTCCTCGGAGGATTGTCGATATTCCTTCGTCGTCGTTCCTTGCGGCGGACGCCGATCGACAGCAATCCGTTCACCCGATGTGGACGGCGGCGCACTAGGCCGACCTCCCCCGCCGTCCCGTGGGATCTGCCGCAAGTCCGGTGATCGCGGCGCGAACCGCCTCCAGGTCCGGACTGGCACTTGCCACGAGATCCGCCAGCGCCCGCTCGTGATCGCGCCCCTCTCGATCGACCACCAGGAGATGGCGATACGCGGGCGACGCCACGGCCCGCAGGCCGACCGCGCGGTTGAACACCTCGTTCGCGCGAGCAAATCCCTGGTCCTGTTCGGGATGCGACAGCCACGCGTTGACCGTCTGCATCAGAATCCACGAGGGAAGGTGCCCCGACGGGAGCGTCGTCACCGACGCTCCTCGCTCCTCGAAGAATCGGCGCGTCGCGTCCAGATCGGGGTGTCCGTTCGAGAGGTGTTCGGCCAGGAATCCGTGATCGTACCCATAGTCGCGGCGGATCAGCTCAAAGAGATACCGGTCGGCTTCGGCCACGCCGGCAGTGTCCCACGGACATCCGAGAAGCAGAAGGCGACCCGTGACGCGCCAGATCTCCCCGAGCCACGCCGGCCTCCGTTGTGCGGGGACGTGCTCCAGCACGTCTTGGCTCATCACGGCGGCGAAGGTTCGATCGGCAAACGGGAGCGAGCCGTCGACTGCGATCGCCCGGTGGTCCGGCACGTCGGCGGCACGACCGTCGATCACCAGAACATCGTGGTCCGGCAGGAAGTCTCCCGTCCACGCCAGATGCCCGCCATCCCCACCCATGGTGCCGCCAACGTCGAGGACGGTACCCGGTCGCGCCTCCGTGCGACGGAGAACTTCAGCCGCCAACGCGTAGCGCTCGTAGAGATCGAACGGCAACGTCAAGCACAGGGAGTCGCGCGTCGCGACTTCGCTCGTGCACCGCAACTTCTCGAGTCGCGCCCACCCCTCCTCGATGGCCAAGCGCAGGCGGTGCCCTCCTGCTGGCAACAAGAGGCGCGCCCGAAGCTCGTCCGCCTCCGACCCCGGTTCCCGGTCCAGCACACGCCCGTCGAGCGCCACGCGCAAGGTGGCCGGCCCTCGTGTCCGAAGGGAGAGCTCCACCAGCAACGGCTCCGTCCCCGCATTGAGCAGATGAAAGCCGGCGCCATCTTCGATCACGCGCCCGCCGTCTGGCTCGACCCGTCCCAACCCAACGCGGGGCGTGATGCGCAACGCGCGATCCCCGACGACTTCGATGATCGGATCCGCCTCGAACGAATCGAACGAGATCTCGGGCGCGGCGCCGGACCAACGCGCAACGAGCTCGCAGTTGTACTCGGCCTGGAAGAATCGCATCGCCACGCCGAACCCCGCGCGCTCGAGTTCGCGCACCCACCACGAGGGCACGCGCTCGGAGATGTGCGTGGGCTCGTCTCGGTCGAAGAGGATCGGGTCCGGGGTCGCACCGAGGAACAATCCACCCGGACGCAGGATCCGAGCCGCTTCGCGCAAGAGCAGCTCGGGGGCCGGCACGTGCTCGAGCAAATCGAAGGCACTCACGACGTCGAAAGTGTCGTCGGCGAAGGGCAACGCCTCGGCATGGCCCTGGAGGAGCCGTCCCGCGGCCGCCCCCGCGTGCTCGCGGGCCTGCGCCACCGCGTACCGGCTCGCGTCGAGCCCCACGGCGAGAAACCCTGCCGCCCGCGCCTCCTGCACGAGAAAGCCGTACGCGCAGCCGAGGTCGAGCCAACGCGCACCTTCCCCCACCTCCTGGCGGGCCCAGGGCATCCAATGCTGCCAGGTCGCATGAACGTGGGCGTATCCCTCGTGCGCGAATCCACTGTTCGCGCCGTGGAAATACCCCTCGCCGTAGAGCTCCTGAAGGAGCGGCGAGCCCAGCAGCTCGGTGTCGGGGGGGCTCTGCATCCCGTGAGTGCGAGTCTAGCCAGGGCCGGCGAAGCCTTCAAACGCCCGGCGCGGGCGCCTCCTCGTCGTTTCGAGCGACCCACACGAGCGTCCCGACCAGCAGAAGGGCCGCCAGAGTCACGCCCAGGCCGACCCGGAACGACGTCGGGGCATAGCGGATCTCCAGTTCATGAGTCCCCGCCGCCACCGCCACCGCCATCAGAGCCCCGTCCGCCCGAACAAGGGGCGCGCTCGCCCCGTCGATCGTCGCCTCCCAGCCCGGGTCGAACAGACGCGAGATGACCAGGAGACCGCGCGCATCGGCTTCGATCTGGACACGAAGCAGTCCCGGCTCGGACGTGACGATTTCCGCCGACGCCTCTCCCGGCTCAGAGAGCTCGCCGGCGACGAGCTCGGTCTTCGGCACGCAGGCCACCCGCCGACCTGCGTTGTCTGCCACGCAAGCGAAGGCGGCGTCGCGATCCGCGACGCCCACGACGCGCTCCGCGAAGAAGACCTCCCCCGCGGCGCCGACGTTCTCGTAGATATGAGCCACGCCATCGCTCCAGCGCAGCTGGAGCCGAGCGAAGGACTCGGCACGAAAGGCGAGCTCTCGACCTTCGCGCTGAGCTTCACGCTCCGGCGCGGGGGCCGGGCCTATCCCGCCCACGAAGACGCGCGCCGGAGCTTCGCTGTCGATCTCCAGAACCACGGTGCCCGGCTCCCCCGCCGCATCCACCGGATCGAGCCACACGTCGTGCCACGTTCGGCCTGCGGGAACGCGCGCGAGCGGCGCATCTCCCTCGGCCGTACCGAAGCGGACCCGCAAACCGACCGACTCCGGCGCTGCCAAGCCCGCGACGAAGTACTCCGGCAGACGCGCGAACTGGAACTCGAACCGACAGGGAGTCTCGCACGTCCAATGGAAGCGCCGATCGTTACCACCGTCGTGGAGCCCCCCACCGAGATCGCGCGTGACGATCGACTGCGATTCGATCGCGCTGAACAACCGCACGAGACGCCGCGACGTCGTGCTCTCGCGTACTGCGGCGGGGAGGCGCGTGGCCTTGAAGGGCTCCGAAGAGACGATCCATCGCAGGTCGGCTACGTTCGCTCCCGGACCGGTCGCTGCCAAGAGGGGGTCCGGGTCGGCGAGGATCCAGGTGACGCCACGACTCGGCGCGATCAATCGGCTGACGAAGTCATAGGTGTCCCGCGGGGTCAGCACGTCGATCGAGCGCAGGTCACGAAGTCCGAGCGCCCCCGACACGAGCGGCGGCGCAAGGTCGACGGGCCCGGAGAGCCGCCCCGGACGCTCGTCAACCAACTGACGAAGTTCGCCGACCCACGGGGCAGGCGCGTACGTATCGACTCGCTCTGCCCAGGTGCGGGGCACGAGCCAGATCATCTCCGCGATGACCAGGAGCAACACGACCGCACCGACCGGGGCGCGTGCCCCGTCGACCCCGCGGCCGAGGAGGAGGGCCAGCGCGAGGTAGAGAGGAAAGCAGTACTTGACAAAGTTGATGGAACCCAAGACCGGTACCGCCCCCAGCGGTACCGGCAGCACGCCGTGAATCCGCAGCACCTCCAGCAATACGGTGAGCGCGAGGGCTCTCGTGAGCCAAGACACCCGTGTACTCCAGAAGCCCAGGGCCGCGCCCATGATCACGGTCAGCCCCGCATACGGCAGGCCGCGGGGCGCCGATTCGTCCGGTTGCCCCTCCCCTCCGGTCGGCAGATGCTGCAGCTCGACAGCCAATGCGCCACCCAGACTCGACAGAGACTCCAGCGGCAGCACCCACTGCGACTGCGTCGTGCGTCCTGCGCGAACGAGCCCGCTCGCCTGGCCGAACGTCTCCGCGAACGGTACGAGCGCGACGGCCCCCAGACCGACCCCCAGCGCCACGCCCACGATCCACGACCCGACCCGACGCGTTCGTGAGGGCTCCGGCTCGTCCCACGCGTTCGCCATAAGCCACGCGAATCCGAAGAGCCCCGCCATGATCGCGCTCTGCGGCTTCACGCCGAGGAGTCCGGCGCCTACGGCGAGTGCAAGCCAGGCGATCCCGCGCCGGCCCGTCCGCCGAATCGCGAGAGCGGCCCAGAGCGCGGCGGGGACGAACACATCGGTGTTGAGAGGATGGTGCTCGATCCACTCGACGGTCTGCCCGGAGAGCATGAGCGCGATCGACGCAGCCGCGGCGCCGAGCCATCCGATTTTCAGCTCACGCGCAAGCCCGAACGTGAAGAGAGCGAGCAGAAACACGCGCGCGAGCCACGCGAGATCCTGCACCCACGCCGAGGGTGCGAGGTTCACGGGCAGTTGCAGCGGCGACAACGCACCCATGTTGGGGTTGCCCAGCAACGGAATACCCAGCCCTTCGGCGTCGTTCCACAGTGGGATCTCGCCCATCGAGAGGCCGCGGTACACTAGGTACGGCGCGGGCTCGTCCACCCATGTGGCACCTTCGATGTCGCGGACCGGCGGCGGAGTGTCTGGGCGCGCAGAGGATACCGGGCCGGTCGGAAGCACCCCGGGGAGCCAGGCCGCGCTCGACAGAGTCCGGCCCTCGAACAGAACCGGGGAGAACGCCCCGCAGAGCACGACGAGGAGGAGCCCAACGGCCGCGAGGCGACCTACCACCGCGCCACGAGCGCGCCCGCCGTCATCCCGCCCCCGACGGCGTTGACGACGAGGACGTCTCCGGCTTCGAGCCGCCCCGCCCGATTCGCCTCGTCGAGTGCGATCGGAATCGATGCCGCCGAGGTGTTGCCGCAGCGGTCGAGATTGATGCCAACCCGGTCCGCCGGAATCTTCAACTGCGACGTCATCATGCGAATGATCCGCACGTTCGCTTGATGAGGAACCAGGAGACGAACGTCTTCGGGACGAAGCCCCGCGACGTCGAGCACTTCACGCGTGAGTGCGACCAGCTGCTCCACAGCGGCGCGAAACACGTCCTGTCCCTTCATCCGCATCCAGGGATCCGGACCACCCGGCGGCAACTCGTCGGGATGCCGGCCGGCCGACCGCACGTACAAGATCGGCCACAGGTCGCCTATGGCGCGCAGACGACTTGCCAGGATGCCGCGGCCGCGGTCGCCTACCTGCTCGTCTGCCCCAAGCACCAAAGCTCCAGCGCCGTCACCAAAGAGCGGCGTCGTAACGCGGTCGCTGGGCTCGCAGAGAGCGCTCAGGCGATCGGCGCCGACAACGAGAACGCGGCGATAGTCGCCGGCGCGAATTCCCTGATCCGCAACGGTGAGCGCGTACGGAAAGCCCGCACACGCGGCCGCAACGTCGAAGGCCGGCGACGTGCCGATCCCGAGTCGCTCGTGCAGTAGGCACGCCAGCGACGGAAACAGATACGGTCCAGAGGTCGTGGGCACGACCACCGCATCGACATCAGAGGGAGCCACCTCAGCCTGCTCGAGGGCTGCTCGGGCGGCGGACTCGGCGAGATCGACCAGGCCATCGCCATTCGCCAGAACCCGGCGCTCACGAACGCCCGTGCGGCCCTCGATCCAGCCCGGCTCGACTCCCAACTGCGCCTCGACGACGTCGTTACCGACGACCGTTTCGGGAAGTGCCGAGCCCACCCCCACGATCCGCGACCGGAGCACTCCCGTCCCATACCGCACTGCGGAGAAAGTCGCCATTTGACGGCCACTTTCCCCGGGCGGCGAACCACCACCGCCCCGGGGTAGGCGCGATCGCCCCGGTCCTCAGAAAGACGGATCGCTCGTCGAGGTCGGGGCCGGAGTGGCCGGCGGACGTGGCGTCGGTGCGGGAGACGGGCGAGGCGATGCCTCGGCCGAGAGCGCAGCGGAGCACGAGCCGCCCAGGCACGAGCCGGCGCAACAATCCCGATCGAACGAGCAGTTCCCGCCAGGCGCCGAGCAACAGCGACCGAGAACGCAGCCGGCGCCACCGCCGCAACATTCGCTCGCGTTTTCGCAGGCCGACTGGAGAGGCTTGCAGCACACTTCCTCGCAGCCCGTGTCCGCGCCGCAGCAAATCGAGTCGTCGCTACACTGTTCGCCGATCGGAGCGCAGCAAAGGCTCTCGAGCGACGTCGGCGTCTGGTCGCAGTCGCTCCCGAGACAACACTCGAATACGGCGTCACACGGACCGCCCTGTGGAACGCAGGCGGGCGGCGTCGACGTCGGCGCGGGGGTCGGGGTCGGCGGTGCGATGCCTTCGCACACGCCGCTGGCGCAGCGACCCGTGCAGCAATCCGAGTCGTTCGCGCACGACAGCCCCTCAGGCAGACAGCAGCTGCCCGCGTCGCAGGTCGCACCATCGGCACAACAATCGGCGGCCCCTCCGCAGGCGATGCCGAGCGGCGCGCAGCACTGTTGCCCCTGGCAGGCGTTGTCACTGCCACAGCAATCGCCGTCGACCGTGCAGGACGTGGTGAACCCGAGGCAGCACGTCGTCCCGCCACCCGCCGGCGTCACTTCGCACTCCCGCGGGATGTCCTGGCAGCATTCGGCCTGGTCGGTACAGCTCGCACCCGTGCCCCCACACGCTGGAGGCGGGGTGGGCGTCGGAAGGACGGGATCCACAACCAGGCGCGCCGTCCGGTCGACGGGGTCGACGGCCGGACCCCCCGAGGCCGTCGCGGTGAACGTCACGTTGACGGTCTGGCCACCATCACTCGCCGTCGTCTGCCATCGGAATGTCCCGGTGGCAGGCCGGCCGCTCGACGTATCGAACGTCGCCGCACTCGGTGCCCCCGAATCCGTAAGCGTGATGATCGCCTGATCGGGGCCTCCGTCGCCCACGACATTGAGAACGATCAAGCCGCCGGCACTCACCTCGGTGTCATTGACTCCAGTCAGGGTGAGCGGTGGGACATTACCGCCACCTCCACTATCGCCTCCGCCTCCCCCGCCACCGCCGGCAGCCGCCGCGGCGCCACCGATCGCGATGGCGAGACCTCCGCCGACCAGGGCCGCCGTCATGGGCGACATTCCGAGAATCGTCGTCTCTTCCTCGTCCCCGGTCTCGCCCTCGGCCTGCTCCACGGATGCCGCCGTCGTCTTCGTGGTCGCGGCCTTCGGTGCGGCCTTCGTGGGTGCACCGGTCGTGGTCGTGGCCACCGTCGTCGCGGAGTCGGTCGTCGTCGCCGGAGCGACCACCACGGGCACCACCACTGCCGGTGCCCCCGCAACCGCCGTCGGCGGCTCGACCTCGGCCAGTTCAGACTGCACAGCCGCTGCGACGGCCGGCATCGACATCAACGCCGCCGGGAGAGTCGCGAGCTGGAGGCGAGCGAGGCGGAACGACGGATCTGCGCGAACCGCACGCTCATACTCGCGACGCGCGCCGTCGAGATCGCCGCGATCCTCGAGATCAAGGCCGCGACCGAAGGCCAGTGCCGCATCGAGACTCTCGGTGTGGACGGCTTGTACCCGCGCCGCCGACGCGGCCGGGAGTGCGCTCACCGGCCAACCCAGCCGATTCGAAAGGGCAGCGGAGGTATCGCGAACGGAAACGTAGAAGCGATCCAAAGGTGCCAAGAACGAGCCCGATTCGAGCCGTTGGCCCGTCGAGGTGTCGATGACGGCCGAATCGACCTCGAGGGTCATCGGATCGGACGACGTGTCGACATGAGCACCAACGACCACCATCCCCGCACCGAGAAGTAGACCGACGCGGCGTGCCACCTTGGTGTCGCCACTGCTGCCGTCGTCCGCGGCGTCGAGGAATGCCTCGACGCGCCCACGCCCAACGACCCGCGATGTCGGCACTGCCGCGAGACTATCGGCCAACATCGCCGCGATCGCTTTGCCGAGAGGCTCATACTCGGCTTCGCCCACATTGCGGAACGGCAGAACGGCGAGAACGTCCTCCGAGACGGAGGTACCACCGTTGTTCTCGGACGCGAGCGCGGACCTTGCGGCCCGCCGATTTGCTTCGCGAACGACGATCGTCCGCAGCCGCGCCACTTCACTCGCGAGAGCAGCATCCGGCGAGGTCCTGATGAAGTCGGCCCACGCGTCGGCAGCCCGCACCGGGTCTTCGAGCCGCAATTGGGCCAGACCCAACAAGAGCGCGTCGGTGGGATCGTCGCTGGGCGCCTCTTCGAGCACGGCCACCGCCCCGCGGTAGTCCCCCTGCGTGTAGCGCTCTAACCCCTCCTGGTACGCCTCGGAGAAGGCGGCCAGAGCGGTGGACGGCGGCACTGCCAGCAGCAGGGCCAGGAACAGGGCAAAGCCTCGCGAAACCATGAGATTCATGCGGATCCGCGACCCTTACTCGGCTACGCCCCCGTGGGCAAGCGGCGCCTCACGGGCGACACCCCGCGGCCGCGCCCTCATGGGCTGGCGCCGCGGGCGGCCCCTGTACTAAGCCGAAAGGCGGCAATGCGGCGCACGAGGCAACGATGGAGCCCCCGGCCGCGACTCGGCAACGAGCCGAGCGCGCCATGGGGCCCTGTGGGACGGACGCTCTTCGGGGTGGTGATGGGGGCGATCCTACTCGCCCCCGGGGCGACACGGGCGGCCCGGCTCGACCTCACCGCCTGCGTCAAGCTGGCCCTGGCGCGTAACCCGCAGATCCTCGACGCGATCGACGCAGAGCAGTCGGCCCGACTGAGCCTCGAAGTCGCCGAACTCGAATACGACCTCCAGGTCACGCCGACCGTCGACGGCGGCATCCAGGGTGCGAATACGACGAACCAGAACTTCGAACTCCTGTTGCGAAGAAAGTTCCAGCGCACTGGCACGCAGGTGGACGTGAAGGGGAGCTCGCGCATCTTCTCTACCGTGCCCCAGGTCTCCGTCCCCTACTTCAGCGAGGCACGCGTCACGGTCGCGCAGCCGCTGTTCCAGGGTTGGACCGCGATCGAGAACCGCGCCGGGCTCGACGAGGCAGAACGACGTATCTTGTCGAGCACGCACGCCGTGGAGGTGGCACGGGAGGAAACGGTCTTTCTGATCGTGCGGGCGTACTACGAGGTCGTCCGTGCGGAACAGCTCCTGGTGGTCGCGCGCCGCTCGTTGGAGCGGGTAGGCACCCTGCAGGAGGCGGCGGAGGCGCGTCTGGAACTCGGCAAAGTCTCGAAGATGGACGTCTACAGAGCAGAGATCCAGAAGGCCCGGGTCGAGAACACCCTGGCCGACCAGGAGGCTCGGCGTGCTACGGCGCTCGACGACCTAAAGCTCTTTTTGGGCCTCGACCCGCGCGTCGACCTCGAAGTCGACCCTCGCCTACAGGGACCGACGGTCAGCGACCTCAAGGGCATCGATCTCCAAGACCAGGCCGATACGCGTCGCGCAGAGGTTCGCGAAGCGCGCGCCGAAGTCGCGGACTCCGAACGAAAGCTCGTACTGGCCAAGTACGGGCTTTGGCCGTCGGTCGACCTCGTCGGCCACTACGCGCAGCAGGGGTTCGGAGAGTCGCTGGGCGATTCCTTGAACCTCGACCGAACGGAATGGAACGTGGGCTTCCGGTCGTCGGTGCCACTCGATAGGACCATACAGAAGGCCGCCCTCACCGACGCCGAGATCGCGCTACGAAGCCGCGAGCGCCACTACCGACAGCTCCGCGGGCAGGTCGTCGGACAAGTGCGACAGGCCGTGCGTCAGCTCGACCGCGCGGCGGCCGAGTCGGAGCTCGCCGCCCGAGTCGCCGAGCAAGCGACGCAACAAGAGGAGCTCGCACGCTACCGGTACGAGAAGGGCCTCACGGACAACTTCGATCTCGTGCAGGCCGAGGAGCAGCTCACCGAGGCGCGCGCCTCCCAAATCCTGGCGGCCATCGACCACGCACTGGCAGCTGCGGCCGTGAGACGTGCCGTCGGAACTCTCACCACAGCGTTCGTCGACATCTCGCAGCACGAGGTCCCGACCGCACCCGACGCCGCGCCCCTAGACCCCTCGGCGCCCGACGTCTGCGGGAAGGGAACGCAATGCGCTCCGCGCGACTGACCGCGACGCTCTTTGGTGTGGGCGCGCTCGGGCTCCTGGCGATCATGTCTGCCTGGGACGAGAATCCGCGGGGCCAGGCCGCGCCGCCGACGGTACGGGCCCTTCGCGGCGACGTGGCGGTCAGCATCGTCGAACCCGGAGCTCTCCACGCCGCACGTTCGATCACCCTCGCCTCCGAGATCCGGAGCAACCGGGCCAAGATCGTATCTCTCCAACCCGACGGCTCTTGGGTCGAACCGGATGACGTCGTCCTGCGCTTCGACCCAACCCCGTTCGAAGAAGAGCGGCTGAAGGCGCTTGGGGAAGTCCGCGACGCCGAAGCCGCGACCGTTCGCGCCGAGCAGGAGCGCAAGCTCCAGATCGCGAAGTCCGAGGAAGCTCTTGAGAGCGCTCGCCATGCGGTTCGTCTCGCGGAGCTGAACCTCGAGTCTTTCGAGAAGGGAACCGGCGCGTTGAACGTACGCGAGGCGGAAGTCCGCGCCGCGGACGTGAACGCCGAGCTGCGCCGCGCCCGCGACGATCTGGCCGACATGGAACGAATGCTCCGCGAAGGCTTCGTGAGCGCTGAGGAGGTCGATCGGCAACGCGGACGAATCGAGAACCTCGGCCGGCAGAACGGCCTCCAGGGCGACCGGCTGCGCACCGCGCGCGAGATTCACTACCCGCGCGATCTCGAGCGCTCGCGCAATCAGCTCGAGGAAGCCGAAGACTCGGTCGCTCGTGCGGAGGGCGTTCTGTACTACACCCGCGAGTACTACCGCGCGGTGCGAGAGAGCGCGGCCCGCAAGGAGGAGTCGACGCGCGAGGCGCTGCGCCAAGTCGACGAGCAGCTCGCTAAAACGGAGATCAGATCGCCCATCGCTGGCTTTCTCATCTTGCAGGACATACCCCTCGAGAATGGGAAGCGTCGGCCTCAGGTCGGCGACTCCGTATGGAGCGGCGTGCCCATCGCGACCGTCCCGGACCTGTCCCAGATGCAGGTGACCGCTTTCGTACGCGAGGTCGACCTCCATCGTGTTCGCGTCGGGCTACCCGCAAACGTGTCGATCGAAGCGTACCCCGACCTCCGGCTGGAAGGACGCATCGGGCACATCGGTAGCCTCGCCGAGGACATCGCCGACTCCCCGTGGAAATTCTTCCCCGTCACCCTGACGCTCGCGAAGAGCGATGACCGCCTTCGCCCCGGAATGTCGGCCCGAGTAGAGTTCGAGCTCTCGCGTGCGACCGACGTCGTTCGAGCGCCGAGCGACGCCGTCTTTCGCCGAGGTGACCGCCGCGTCGTATACGTCCGACACGGGAGCTCGGTCGCCGAGCACGAAGTCATCGTCGGTCTTGCGAATGAGACGCACGTCGAGATCCGCGCGGGGCTCTCCGCGGGGGAGGAGCTCTTGCTCGAGGCACCTACCGGCTCGGTACCCTTCGAACCTCTACCCGAGCCCCGAGCATGATCATGAACGAGAGGGCCGCACCGACGCCGTGCGCCTCCCTCGAACGGATCGAACGCCGCTACACCAGGCGCGACGGCGCCGTCACCGCCCTCGACGCCGTCGACCTGGAGATTGCGCGCGGTGAGATGCTGGCGTTGATGGGGCCCTCGGGCTCGGGCAAGTCGACGCTGCTGCACGTGCTCGGCCTGCTCGATACGCCCACGGCCGGGCGCTACCGGCTCGATGGCGAGGACGTTTCGCGCCTCGATGACGACAGCAGGTCGACCCGCCGAAACGAGAAGATCGGCTTCGTCTTTCAGGCGTTCCACCTGGTCCCTCACCTGACGCTACAGGAGAACGCCAGCCTTCCACTGGTCTACCGCGGCGTCCACGAAGACGAGCGCCGCGACCGCGCGGCGACCGCCTTGCGCAAGGTCGGCCTCGACCACCGCCTGACTCACCTCCCAGACGAAGTCTCGGGCGGTGAACAACAGCGGGCCGCGATCGCACGCGCCCTGATCCACGAACCTCCCCTCCTCCTGGCCGACGAGCCAACCGGAAATCTCGACGAGACTTCGGCCGAGAGCATTCTCGACCTGGTGCGCTCGATCCACCAGGGGGGAACGACCGTCGTCCTCGTCACCCACAACCCGCACGTCGCCGCAATGGCCGAACGCACCCAAGAAATTCGCGATGGGCGCCTCCTCTGATCGCCGCATGCGGATCCAGCCGCGCGACCTCCTCGGCGCAGCGATCGCCGGCATTCGGTTGTACCGACTACGCTCTTCTCTGACGATCGCGAGCTTCGCCGCAGGAACCGCCGCAGCCGTTGCGCTGCTCGCCATTACCGGCGGAGCGCGCCAGGAGCTCCTCGACCGTATCCAGCGGCTCGGCGCAAACCTGGTCAGCATTCACGCCATCGGCGAGGCGGGACGCGAGGCCCCACCTGCGCTCACGATCTCCGATGCCATCGCGATCGAGCAGTCACTGTCCTTCGCCCGCGATATCGCGCCGGTGCGCGTGGTTCCGGCGAGCGTTCTGCTGCCGGACGAGCAAATTACGGTACAGGTCGTCGGAACCACCCCCGACTACTTCGCGCTGCGCGGACTCTCGTTCACGCGAGGGCGCGCGTTCTCCGCAACGGAGAACGATGAGGGGCGTGCCGTGTGCGTCGCAGGCGACGGCACCGCCCGGCGCCTCGCGCCCGAAGGGGTGGTCTACGGATCGCTGGTCAAGGTGGGGCAGAGATGGTGCCGGGTCATCGGCATTCTCGCGCCAGAGGCGGCCACCACGGGCGAAGATGCCGATCGACGCCTCTACGTCCCGATCAGCACCACGCTGCGCCGCGATCTCTCGAGCCGTCAAGCGTTGGGAGAGATCCTGCTCCGCATTGCAGACGGCGTCGATCCCGAGCGAGCCGCTCAGGTCGTGAAGCGGACCCTCCTGCGAAGACACGACGGCATCGAGCACTTCTCGATCGAAACGGCGCAAGCCCTTCTCCGCCAACAGCGCAGCGCCCGCGGGCTCCTCGACGCGCTGCTCGCCGCCGTCGCATTGCTGGCCCTGTGCCTCGGCGGCGTCGCGCTGGGAAGTCAGGCGTGGCAGAGCGTCTCGCTCCGCCGGGGTGAGATCGCGATCCGACGAGCAATCGGCGCGCGGCGAAAGGAGATCCTCGCGCAGTTCCTGTTGGAGGGCATTATGCTCGCCGCCGCGGGCGCGGCGCTCGGCGTCGGGCTGGGCGTCGCCGGCTCTGGATTCGCATCGACGCTCGGCAACTGGCCCTGGCTCCTGCCGACGCGGAGCCTCGCTGCGACTCTTGCAGCCATCCTCGTCCTCGGCGTCGCCGCGACGCTCTACCCGGCGTACCGCGCCGCGACTCTCGACCCCGTCGCCGCCCTGCGCCACGAGCGCTAGGCCTAGTCGCCCGTACCTCCCACCAGATTGCCCGAAGCCCGGTCGAGAGTGCCGTAGATTCGCGGCCGTCGGGCCGCAGGACGACGCGGTCGTAGTTTCACGTCGAGGAGGCCGCAGGGAGAACCGGCTCGGGATCGCGTGACCTTGTGAGCGGTGCCGGCGACTAGCGCCGTCCGACGAGCTCGAAGAGATCGAGCGACGCGGGGCCGTCGAGAGACAAGCCGATCCGCAACAGGGTCGTCCCACCGTGAATCTCGATCGCCCGGCCCAGACCGGGGGGCACGTCCCCGATGACGCGCGCCGACGCCGGCGGCTCGACATCGAGCTCCACGATGCGCCCCGGGCCGTCGAGGCGGGCGAAGACCCGAACGACCACATCGTCGCTTGACGGTTCGCCTAGAGGGATCAAGACCACCGGATCGTCGCACGGCCATGCCGAACGCTTCAGCCCCCCATCGCCGTAGGCCAGGGGCGTCGTCGCGGGGCGGACGGGCGGCGGGCCGCCGCCGCACCCCAACAACCGCGCCCCCGATCGCTCGAGCAATGGGGCGTAGCGGAAGACCTCGAACGGTCCCGCGACGATCGGCGCGGGTTGCGCATTGCGCCACGCGACCGGTACCTGCCCACGATAAGCGACCAAGACGTCATGACCCTCGCGCGGCTCGGCCGGAGCACGCCGCGCCGCGGCGCGCTCGAAGAAGAAGCCGTTGTCGGTGTCGAGGTCGGAGAAGCCCGGCCCGTGCGCTCGTTCCCACAGGCTGGGCGGCAGGATACCAAGCCCGTGTACCAAAGTGCCCGAGGCACGATCTCGCGCAGCGACCGTCGGAATGCGGGCCCGCGCCTCTGAGAACTCAGGACGTGGCCCGCCGAGCCGCAACAGCTCGAGATTCGCGCCCACGTAGCCGCCCGCGTGGGCAGCATGAATCCACCACAAGAGCAGCACCGTTCGCCCAGCGGCAGCGCCCAGGAGAAGCCACCAACCAGAGCGCCCGAGCGCGGTGGCGGCGACGAGCCCGACGACCACTGCGGCGGGGACCAGACCCACATCCAGGTAGTAGTGCCAGGCCTCCCACGGCAGGAAGAGCACGGCCAGGGCCGAGACCAGAAGCGTCCCCAGAACCGCCGAGAGCCCGGACGGTCGCCGTACACTCGGTATCCGGACGACGGCAATCGCCGCGCACGCCATGACGACACCAACCCAGATCGTCTCCGCGGAGATCCATGCGTCCACCCAGCCGGGCCACGTGGCAGGATCCGGACTCACGCCGGCGAACCCTCGCCGTCCCACGGTGAGGATGTCGAGCAGACGCCCTCCGGTCACGCCGTCGGGACCGGGCGCGGCCACCACCGCCGCCGGAATCGGGGTGCTCAAGGCCCACAGAGTCGGCAGCGAAACCACCGCCCCCGCGGCTCCGGCCGCGACGACACCCCCTACGCCGAGCCGTCTCGCCTGCAACACAATGCCTGCCGCGGCAACCAGAACCAGCGAGGCGGCGGCCAGGTGCAGCTGCGCGGCAACGGCAGCCAGCACCGCGAGAGCGATCGCCGCCCCCCAGGTGGCTCGGTCGACGAAGATCACCAGAGCCAAGAGAACGGCGGCAGACAGGACCGGCAGTGCGGCGGGCGCCCAGGCCATCCGGCCATCGATCACGGCCAGCGGCATCGTCGCGAAGACGAGCGCCGCCGCCACTCCTGCACTCCCGCCCGCGACCCTCCGACCGATCTCGAACGTCAGAGCGGTAGCGAGTACGCCGAGCAACCCAGCGAAGATGTAGGCCGCCGCCGGCTCGGCTGAAAAGAAGAAGGGGACCGACCAGAAGTAGTAGTACAGCGCGCTCAAGTGGAACCGGTTGCGCATGGCCGGACCGACGGTGGGGTACTCGTGGCCCGTCGCGATGCGAGACCCCCAAGCCAGGTCACGTGCCTGGTCGACTCCGAACCAGCCCGCGTCGGGCCAGATGAGTCGTAGGACGGCCGCCAGGGTGAGGACCGCGAGCAGCGCGAACGCGGGCCAAGCCGGTCGAGCGGTTCTCAGGGGAGGATGTCCACGCGGCGCACGTAGTCATCCTTTGGGAGGACCTTGTTCACATCCGCGAAGCTCTTGATGTGCTTCTTCTTGTCGGCCCACTGCTCCCAGAGAACATACGCCGCGTTGGCAGCGACGGCGACCTGCGGATTTCGCAGCTTGGCTTCGCTGTCTTCCGTGACGACGGTCACGTCGCTCAGAGACCACGTCTTGCCGAGGTCCTTCGACACCGACAGCGCGACACGGCCGTGGTCCTCCTGCCAGGTGACGGCCACATTGTCGCTGTCCGACGCGACCGCGAGACGCGGGTGGTAGGCCTTGTCGCTCTTGTCGAGCCGCTCAGGAGACGTCCACGGATGACGCCAGGTCTTGCCCCCATCGTCCGAGGCGTTCCAATAGATGTGACCAGGCTGATCGTCCTCGCCTCCGTGCCACGTCAAGTAGACCTGCGATCCTTTCGACTGCATGTGGAAGAACGCCTGGGTCGTGCCCGAGTAGAGCTCGGTCGGACCCTTCCAGGTCCTGCCACCGTCGGCCGACTGACTCATCCACAGCCAGCTGCCGCGGTTCTCGCCTGTGACCCCACCGGTCCAGACCAGCGTGAGCAGCCCATCGTTGAAGATGAGCTGCGGCCACATCGGACTGGGCAGCTTCTCGCCACTCATGTCCACCGTACGAGGCCGACGCCATGCAGCACCCATGTCCTTCGTGCTCGCCGTCGATAGCGACGGCCGTCCCCCCTCGCCTTGCTTGTGGGGGCGCTCCTCCCAAACCAAGTACGCGTCGTCGCCCTCACCGAGGGCGAGCGTCGGTGCGCCCGCCTCGCTGCGCGGCAGCTTCGAGACCAGAACGTCGGGATCAAGCCAGGTCTTGCCCCCGTCGAGGCTGCGGTTCACGTAGATGTCGCGGAAGATGTTTCGCTCATCGGTCCATGCGACGATCATCGCCCCGTCCGGCCGCTGCGCGTAGACCGGAAGGAACGACTGCGTTCGCGTGTTCAAGACGGTCGTCTCACCCCAGGTCGCGCCGAAATCCGTTGAGCGGCGCACCAGAACGAACTTCTGTCCCGCCTCGTTGCGGCGCGTCTGCCAGAGAGCCAGCAACTCGTTCTCTGCCGGGAGTTGATGGAGGGCAGGAACGACGGAGATCGTGTTTGCGAAGTCCGGCTCATTGAGCGCGAACGGCGCCGACCACGTCTGCCCTCGGTCCACGGAGACGCGGGTCATCGCGTTTCGATTCTGCTTGCCGTTCTGGTCCATCCAAGCAACGGCCACACGATCGCCGTCCGCGACGAGCGACGTGTAGTACGCCCACGAGAACGACGCGCCACCGCCGTCCTTCTCATTGAGCTGCAGTACGGGCCCCAGCTCGGCACCCCCGCGGGTACACGCAGCTCCGAGCACACTCAGAACGATTCCCAACGCGAGCACCGAGACGACAGACCGCTTCATCGAAATCCCCTCCGCAAAAGAATCACTACCCCAAAACGACACGAGGCCAGAGCAAACGCTCTGGCCTCGTGCCTGACTCATGTTCAGATCGGGAGACTTACTGATCGGTCCCCGTGATCTTGTACTTGCCGTAGTTGCTGCCGCCGAAGCTGCCGACGGCCTGGCCGTGCACGCTGTAGACGAACCGATCGTCGTTGGTGTTGACGTTCTTCAGGCGAAGGAAGCCCGAGGAGTCAACCGAGATCGAGTTCGGGATGAGGCCATCACCCGGAACCATCGAGGTGAAGTCCGCACACTTGATCTGGTGATCAGGCAGCGACGTCGGAATCTCGAGGTTGTCGTACAGAACCAAGTTGGCCGTGATGGTGCGGGTGTTCGGGCCAACCTCGACATCAGCAGTGTCACCGGAGCCGGCCCTCTCCTCGAGGGAGAGGAAGGCAACCGACGAAGCATCAACCGTAGTCGGGTTCAGGGTAAGAACGTCGACGTCATCATCGGCGCCCTTCGGCAGCTCCGTGTAGGAAAGGGTGTCATCAAGGCCGAGGCCGATGGCGTCATTACCGAAGGAGTAACCGATGCCGATGTTGGCGCGCGTCGCGCCACCAACGATGGCGTTATCGACCGGCGCATAGCCGCGGATCGAGCCGTCGCTGCAGATCTCGTCGGTCTCGTAGGCCGTCACGACCACGAAGCCACGCTCGCCCTCGAGGTTCGTCTTCGGGCCGATCTGAATGTTGCCGACGTCGATTGCAGAAATGTCGGTGGGATCGACGACGATCGTGTCGTTGAGCGTGAGACATACCCACACGTCGACGAGGTGCTGACACGTGTCGCTCCAGTAAGCCCAGTGGGTCGTGACACCAAGGATGTCTCCGCCCGACGTACCGGAAGTGCCAGCAATATTGCTGACGATCATGAACGACACCCAATCTTCAGTGGAGTCGAACGGCATGACCAGCGCGTTCGCCGGCTGCGTGAAGCTCGTGTACGGGTCATCGACCAACGCGTCGGAACGCGTGGGACCTGCCATTACGACGGCCAACGCGACCGCTGCCACCCCAAGCTTGTAAATCCCTCTCATAATCCCCTCTCTCCTTTCGCTTGACCGCCCAGTCGCTGAGTTACAGCTGGCTCGAAGCGGTTAACCGGTTGCCGAACAGGCACACGGCAAACCCTGTGAACCTCAACAACCTGAACTGCGTCCTCTTCAGCCCCGCTGAAATTGCCACAGGGGGCCCTTAAAACGTCTCCTAGTTCGTCCCGCCACGCCCCATAACACGGGGAACTGGTGGGATAGCTTACATCCCCCGGCCGAGTCAACCAGATCGCCCCTTCGGCGCCGGCGTCTCGGACGGGAAAAACCGCCTTTGCTGCTCTCCTTTCGTCCCTCATCAGCCTTGGAGCTGGATGTACCAGCGCCCCTCTCTCAGGACCCACTTCTGCGAGTCATCGAGCTCTCGCGGGATCCTCATCAGACCGCCACCGGGCTTCAGAACGGGGAGGATGGTGTCCATTTTGGCCACCACCAGACCCTCTTCACCCTTTTCATCGACGGATACGATCTCAAAATCAACGATATCGAAGGAAGAAGCTCGGCGTTCCATGAACGCGGCGCGCTTGATGGTCTCACGGACCTCCGGGTCGACCATCCCGGTCCAGATCGCGTCCCAGCTGCCCTTCTGGCGAAGATCCATGTAGCGCTCGGCCCGGTCGGCCAAATCAGCCGGCTTGGCACCCTCGGAACACCCTGCGAAAGCGAGAAACGTCGCAAAAACAGCCATGATGGCCGCGGCGACGCCCCACTCCCGGGGCGGGCGAAGGGAGACCGACGCTCCTCTACGCACGGTCCCCCCCGCCGCCGTCCATTGCCGCCGCGTCAAAGCCGTCGTGGCCCCAGACGTGAGGCAACCGACTAACGCCCCAATCCGTTCTCGGATTCGTCACCAAGAACGGCGCCTCCCCCTCTTTTACATCGAGCATGATCAGCGGCCGACGGTTGTCGATCGCGGCCACATTGAAGTGATACGAGCCCCCGAAGAGCGGAAGCTCCTGAAAATGCAAAGAGATGTAGTACTCGCCGACACCCGTAGGGCGCGGAGTCGCGCCATCGAGATCGGTGGATCCGCAGTGGCAGACCAGTCCGTCGCTCCGCACGACCCCCACGGCCACTCCCGGCTCGACGTCTGCACCGTCGCCTCGGCGAAGCCAGACGTGAAGCGTTGCCGCGTCGCCCGTCTCGATCTGCTCGAGCGGCCGGCCAGCGCCGTCCCGCGCCTCGACCCGAGTCACCTCGACCATCGGCGACGTCCCCTCGGCCACGCCGAGTTTCTGGGAGAGAATACGGCCACGGCTACGATCGACGTACGCGTCGCAGACCTCGGCGGCCGGCCCGGCCTGCTGCACCTGGCCATGATCCAGCCAAAGGGCGCGCCGACAGAGCTTTTTCACCTGATACAAGTTGTGCGAGCAAAAGATCAGCGTGCCCCCGCGGCGGACGAAAGCGTCGATCCGCTCGGTGCACTTCGCCTGGAAGCGCTGATCACCGACCGCGAGGGCCTCGTCGATCACGAGCACATCCGGCTGGACCGCGGTAGCGACCGAAAACGCGAGTCGGAGGAACATTCCCGACGAATAGGTCCGCACAGGCTGGTCGATGAACTCGCCAAGCTCCGAAAACTCGACGATTCCGTCCACCTCGTCCTCGATCTCGTCGCGGCGGAGCCCCTGGGCCTGCCCGGCCAAGAAAATGTTCTCACGACCACTGAACTCGCCGTGCAGACCGGCTCCGAGCTCCAGGATGGAGCCGACACGCCCCTCGACTGACAGGCTGCCCGCATTCGGGGATGACGCTCCGGCCAGCATCGCCAGCAACGTGGTCTTCCCGGCGCCGTTGTCTCCCACGAGGCCCAGCGTCTCGCCACGCTCGAGGTCGAAGTTGACGTCTTGGATGGCCCAAAAAAAGTCGTGGCGCGTGCCACGCCCCGCCCACTCCAGCGCCCGATCGAGCGGGCGGGAGTAGCGGCGATAGCCTTTTCCGAGACCTTTTGCGCTGACAGCTTTCATACCAAATCGGCAATTTCGGATCGTGCCCGGTCGATGGCAAAAGCGCCCACTGCGAGAGTGACCGCTGCCCATACCGCGCTGTAGGCTAGACCCCACCAAGACACCGGCGCGCCAACCGCAAACCCTCGAAATCCCTCGATAATCCCGCAAAGGGGGTTCAGGGACAGGAGGCCTCGGAGGGAGTCTGGAGCGACCTCCAAGGTGTAGACGATGGGCGTCAGGTAGAACCATGCCTGCAAAGCGGCCCCAACGACTTGGGCCGTATCGCGAAAATAGACGTGCAATACCCCTAGAATCCAACCGATTCCGATGCCGAAGGCGACCTGGATCGCCAATGGCACGATGCAGAGCCACACGGAGGGCGAAACCCCTTCTCCCAGAAGAGGCATTACGGCCACCAGCAGGCCCAAACCGACCATCTCCTGGAGCACGGCGGCGAGAACCGGCTGGACGACGACGATCTCTGGACGAAAAGCCATCCGGCGAACCAGAACGCCCCCGTCCACGAGCGATGTGGTCGCCTTGCCCAGGCCCTCCTGAAGAGCCAGCCAGGGCAGGAAACCCCACGCGAGCGTCACGGCAAACGGAACACCCGTGGGCCCCCCGAGCCGAATCTGCAACACGAGCGAGAAGACGGTCGTCAAAATCGTGAGCTGAATCAGGGGGTTCAGCACGGCCCACAGGAGTCCGGCGCTCGAGCCAGCGTAACGGGCGCGGAGATCCCGCAAGACCAGCGATCCGAGAAGCTCGCGCTGGACCCAGAGCTCGACGAGCGGTCGGGCGGTCATCGCGTCCTCCCCTGGCGCAGATAGCGCCGCTGCCGGTCCGATTGTCGAACCTGCTCGAGCCCGCGACGGGCGTCCTCGTAATCCCAATCTTGGCGGAGCGCACGACGAAACGACTGGCCGGCAGACGCCTCGGCGCCCGCGCCGAGCTGCACCCAGCCCAAGAAGGTATACCGCGCCGCCGTCGGCTCGATCTCGACCGCCCGCTGCGCGAGTGTGAGGGCCGCCGGGTCATTGCCGAGCCGCCCCTCGACCGTGGCGAGCGACTCGAGGACCTCGACCTCTTCGGGAGCCTGCGCGTTCGCCTCTTGGAGCAGACCTCGCGCGCGCTCGAGCCGGCCGCGGCGAGCATACGCGGTGGCCAGGTTGTGCCGCGCACGGACCGAGTCAGGGAGCTGTTCCAGGGTGACCGACCAGAGCGTCTCGTCGTCGACCCAGTCAGCCGTGCGGGCATGGGCGCGTGCACCCAGAAGCGCGACCACCAGCACACCGACCACCGCCACCACCCTCGGCCATCGACCGGACAGAGCCCGAGCGCCGTCCCCTACCGCCAACGCGAGCCCCGCCAAGGGAAGGTATGCATTGTGTTCGGCCACGATCTCCCGATACGGCACGATCTGCGCGACGGGAAGCAGAGCGAGGGGGAACCAGAGAAGACCAGCGCCGGCGACTCGACCGCGCCAGACCAACCACATCCCCAACGCGATCACCGCCGCGAAGGAGATGGCGCTCACGACCGACGGGGCGTCGAGCGCCGTCGTTGGGAGCGCCCAACCCGGCGGGCGATAGTCGGCGTACAGCTGCACCGGCCAGATCGACCGCCAGCCATACTGCCCGAGCACTCCCAGGGTGAGCGCGGGCTGCGCTGCAAGCGGGTCGCCGCGCAGACGCTCGACGGCCTCGTAGACGCGTTCGAGGTACAACTGATCGACAACCACCCAGAGCGCCACGACGCCGACCAACAAACCGGCCCACACCGCCGGCGAGCCGCGGTGCGCAC
>JAJCZO010000312.1 GCA_029262355.1 Deltaproteobacteria bacterium | reverse complement strand
CGCCGTCGACATAGCGTTAACGCCTTGCCGCCCCTCGACGTCCGTCGCCGCGTCTCGTCTCCTCGGAAGATTGCCTATATTCCTGCGTCGCCGTTCCTTGCGACGAACGCCGATAGACGGCAATCCGTTAACCCTATGTCGCCGGCGGTGCACTAGTGCCGGAGCGCCCGGCGGCGAAACAGGGCGAACGCGCTCGTGTATCCGTGGAGGAAGGTCCGCCCCTGCACCGGGCCGATTTCACCGTTGCAAAAGAACCCGGCGATTGGCACCGCTCCCAAGCGCTGGCGAAGAAGGTCGCTGTCGTGGTTCGGCTCCCCGTAGAGCCCCGCGCCGCGCCCGAGGCAGGAGAAGAGAATTGCGCCTTCGGCCTCATTCGGCGCCTGCGACGCCTGGCGCTCCAACCGGACGTCCAGGTCTTCGGCCGATGTCCGAGCGTCCCGTAGATGAAACTGTACGACGCTGCGCTCCTGCAACAACGCCCCCACGACGAGGGCGCCCGTGTCCTCTTCCGAACCCAGCAAATTGCGAATGAGAAAGTCGCCGTGCTGATACTCGGATTGCGACTCCTCCATCTCGATGCCCAGAAACAAAGACCCGCGCGAGAGGTCCTGGTCTTCCGGGCACAGGCTTCGGTAGAGTTCCTGCAACACCGCGAGCGACGAACGTCCATCGAGCTCGTAGAGCAGGTTCTCCCGCGCACGTGTCACGAACATCGGCGATCCGATCGGCCGACAACCCTGCGCCACGACCGCATCGATCTCGAGATCCCCTGAGAGCGCCACGCCGACGATGCCCTCGTGGTGTACTTCGCTCCCCACATACAACGCGTTGTCGCCGGGCGTGCTGCCACTGCTCGCGACGCCGCCCATCTTTCGCCCTCGGGGAAACGCGCGATCCAGGCCGCGAATGAGCGGCTCGACGTCGAAGGAGAACGGGTCGGACAGTAGGAGAAAATGCGGCGGGTCCGCGTCCTGCCCAAAGCGCTCCTGCCAGACGGCGACGGCCTCCTCCGCATTCGGCAGATCGGACATCTCGTAGTGGAACGGACGCAGCGTTACCCCTGGGAGGGCCGCAGCCGCGAGCGACAACCCCGGACCGTGTTCGACCTCCTGGCCTCCTCCGATCACGCTGCGCGCCGTGCACCCCAGCACGAGGCACGAGCCGAACTCACTTCCGACGAGAGCCGAGGCTTCGCGAAAGCCGTCGCGATGGTGCTCCGAGAGAAACAGCAGAATCAGGTTGGGTTCGGCCCCCGCCAACTCGGCACGTAGAGCCGCTGCCGCCTCGCGAACCGCGTCGACGAGGTCGGGCAACTGCGACAAGGCGGAACACCACTTCATGATCAGTTCAGAAACCCGGGCGGCGACTCGTCGTCGTCATCATCGTCGTCGTCGTCGTCGTCGTCGTCGAGCCCCGAAGAGATCAGACCGGCCTGGTGGTGCACGATCTTCCAACGCCCCGCGTCGCGCCGAAAGACATTGGTCGCCATCAACTGGCCATCCGCGAGGGTCTCGACACACATCACGAGCGCCGTGTCGCCGAACAGATGCACGATTTCGCGGGAACTCACCACGTCGGGCGCGGCGGGCCCCTCGAGAATGGATTGCCAGCTCGCAAGGACGGCCTCACGGCCGACGAGAAGACTCCAGCCCGGATGGATGCAACTCACCGGGGCATCAGTCGACCAGAGATCGCCCATCGCATCGACGTCACGCCCCGCGAATGCATCGTAGAACGCGGCGTGCGCCTCCAGAACCTCGTGCTCATCACTACCCATCTCTCGCCCTGCACTCTAACGAAGTCGAGGCCACCACTGCACGCTCCCGAACGGACCGCGCCCTGACCGATCAGCCAAAACGAAACGAGGCCCCCGAAGGGGCCCCGTCACAACCAAGAGTCAGAGCGCGACCTACTTGGCGGATGCCAACTCGTCGTCGATGATCGCCTTGAACTTCGCCGCAGGCTGGGCACCCTTCACCAGACGACCGTTCACGACGAACGATGGGGTCCCGGTGATTCCCAGGCTAGCTGCCTCCGCCTTCTGCGCCCGGACCGCCTGCACGGTCTCCTTGTTGTCGAAGCAGGTATCGTACTTGGCCTTGTCGACGCCATCACCCGCGAATTCGAGGGCCTTCTCCTTCACGTTCTGGAGATTGACGGCCTTCTGCTGCTTGAACATCTCGTCGTACACGCGCCACGAGGCCTCGGCGTTCTGCTGGCGAACGCACTCCATCGCGATCGAGCCGGGCTCGGCCCAATTGTGAAACGGCAGCGGGAGGTGCTTGTACGCGAAGCGCACCTTGCCCTCGTACGCGGGAAGTACCTCCTCCTCGAGGATCTTATACCCCTTAGCGCAAAACGGACACTGAAAGTCCGAGTACTCGACGATCGTCACGGCCGCATCTGCCGGCCCCTTCCACTCGACGTCGGTGACGCTGATCTTGTCCATGACCGCCTTCGCGGGATCGATCGTGATGTCCTCGACATCGGCGAAGATCACATAGCGCCCGTCGGCTGAGCTGGTGAAGGTGACCTTCTTGTCGCGCGGCGCGGTGCCCACCGACAACGTGCCCTGCTTCGCTCCGGCGATCGGCGAGTCCGTCACCGCGCTCACGGATACAGGGGTCGAGGGCGAGAGCTGTGCCTTCTTGCGGTAGTACTTGATGAGCGAATCGGTGTCGGCGCCCTGCGCCACGGCGGTGCCAGCCCCGAGGAGCCCCAGGACGGCCAGAGAACTCAGGGCCAAGGCGAATCGTCGAAGTTGCATGAAAGAACCTCCTGTACGGTTACTCGAGCGGATCTCCCCAAGCTGCCGGTTGACCCAAGCGTCGTCAACCCTGTTTGGGCCCGGGGAAGGCGACCCTCCACGGCCCCACTTCCCTTGCTGGGCAAATGTCCGTATCCCTTTCCGGAGGCACGTTGCAGTGCCCGGCAAGAAGCCGCCCCCGCGGGCGACCCACCTTTTCGGAGGCTTGGAGCATGGACCAGCAGTTCTTCCACGATGACATCCGCCTTTTTCTGGAACGACGTGTCGACTGGGAGCGATACTTCCGTCTGCGGCGGCCCGGTCCGGTCAACGTCGAAGAAGAGTTGGACACCTTCCGGTCGATCCTCGAGAGCCTCGGCCAGATCTGCGAAGACATCGAAAGCGACTCGCGAGACCACTGGCACGAGGAAGTTCGGCTCGAGGACGGCGTCGTCAGGGTACCCGCCCATATCGCGAGCGGTTACGCGAAGCTCAAAGAGGCCGGCCTCGTCTGCATCATGCTCGAGCCCCAGTACGGGGGCTACGGTCTACCCACGCTGTTGAACATTGCCTACCTCGAGATGCTCTCTCGGGCCAACACGAGCCTGATGACGATCCTCGGGCTACAGGCCGGTGCAGCCAACGACATCCAGAAGTACGGGAGCGACGAACTGAAGCAGCAATACCTGCCGCGGTTCACGTCGGGCGAGGTACAGGGCTGCATGGATCTCACCGAGCCCGGTGCCGGCTCCGACCTCGGTGGCATCAGCACGCGGGTCACCGAGCAAGACGGTCGGTTCTTCGTCGACGGAGGCAAGATCTTCATCACGAACGGCGGCGCCGAGATCCATCTCGTGCTCGCGCGGGATGCCGCAACGTTCGACCAATCCAAGGGAACGACCAACGGGCTCAACCTGATGCTCTGCCCTCGCACCCTCCCCGACGGCACGAAGAACGGAGTGTCGGTATCGCGCGTGGAGACGAAGATGGGCCTACACGGCTCGCCCACCTGCGCGGTCGAGTTCGACCATGCCGAGGCCTACCTGCTCGGCGAGCGCGGCAACGGGTTCCGCGCCATGCTCGACCTGATGAACGCCGCACGAATCGGAGTTTCGGCGCAGGGCCTTGGAATCGCCGAGGGGGCCTACCGGCAAGCGCGAACCTACGCGGGCGAGCGCATCCAGTTCGGAGCGCCGATCATCGAGCAGCCGCTCGTGAAGTCGATGCTCACACTGATGGCACTCGACATCCAGGCGTCACGCGCGCTGCTGTATCACACGGCGACACTCATCGATCAGACCGAGGCGCTCGAGGCGTATCTCGCGAGCGATCGCGACGAGGCGGACTTCGACCGAACGGAGCTTCAAGCCGAAGTCGAACGCAACCACCAACTCGTGCGATTCTTCACTCCGCTTTGCAAGTACTACGCGACCGAGGTCGCCAGTCACGTCACGCGGTCGGCGATCCAGGTACACGGCGGCATCGGTTACATGTCCGAATCCGTGGTCGGCCACTATCATGCCGACTCCATCATCACGACGATCTACGAAGGAACCTCGGAGATCCAAGCCAGCTTCGCCCTGCGCGAGATGGCAAAGGGGGCCCTCTTCACCGCACTGGACCAACTGCGAACCGATCTCGAAACGCTATCGACCGACTTTCCCGAGCCCGTCGGGCAGCTCAAGAACGCCATCAACGTCCTCTCCGAGACGCTGCCGAGCCTCATGGAGGATCCGAGCTACGCTCTACTGAACGCAAAACGGGTGTCCGACATGGTGATCTCGGTGATCGTGGGCGGCGAACTGCTCCTCCAATGCAGGTCCGAACCCAGACGGATCGAGCTTGCGGCGGCGTACATCAACCGCACCACGCTCGAGCTGGAAATGCACGCAAAGCGGATCAAGAGCGGCGACGCGAGTCGACTCGAGCGCTACGACAAGATCCTGAGCGTCTGAGGACGCCCCATGCCGCGTGCAAGTCACCGCCTGAATGGGTAGCACCTTTCCCCGATGGACGAAGAGACCAACGACTCGCCGCTCCGCATCGGCATCCTGGGCGCCGCCCGGATCGCGCCCATGTCGATCATCCGGCCCGCCGCAGAGGTTGCGGAAGCCGAGGTCTTTGGTGTCGCCGCGCGCGTTGCGGCGAGAGCGGGCGACTTCCAGGTAAAGCACGGCCTGCCGCGCGCATATCCCAGCTACGACGCGATGCTGGCGTCGGACGAGATCGACGCGATCTACAACCCTCTACCCAACGGCCTGCACTGCGAGTGGACGATCCGCGCCCTCGAGGCCGGCAAGCACGTCCTTTGCGAGAAACCGTTCGCGGCCAATGCGGTCGAGGCGGAGCAGATGGCTGCCGCCGCCAAGACGGCGGATCGTCGCCTGATGGAAGCCTTTCACTGGCGTTACCACCCGCTTGCGGCTCGCATGCGTGAGATCATCGAGAGCGGCGAACTGGGCGCCATTCGCCACATCGAGACCAGCGTCTGCTTCCCGCTGCCGTTCTTCGACGACATCCGGTACGACTTCGACCTCGCCGGCGGCGCCACGATGGACGCCGGCTGTTACGCCGTACACATGCTGCGCTTCCTGGCAGCTGCCGAACCCGAGATCACCGCGGCCCAAGCTACCTTGCGTACCCCCGACGTCGACCGGGCCATGCAGGCCGAGGTCCGCTTTCCCGATGGTCGTACCGGCAAGATCCACTGCTCCCTCTTCTCCGCCCGCCTCGTCAGCGTGTCTGCGATCGTACGAGGCGATCAGGGCGAACTGCGCGTACTGAACCCGGTCCTCCCGCACTACTTCCATCGCCTGACCGTAAAAACGACCAGCGGAAAACGGCGCGAGCGGGTGTACGGCGAGGCCACCTATACCCACCAGCTACGGGCGTTCGTCGACCTCGTACGAAACGCCGCAGAGGTGCCGACGGGCCCGGCCGACGCGATCGCCAACATGCGAGTGATCGACGCCATCTACGAGCGTGCGGGATTGAAGCGCCGGGGCGCACTCGCAGGTTGTTGAAGGGCTCCAGACCAAGCCAGGTGCGTCGGCGCACACCTGGAGCCAAGACGCGGAAACGAAGCGATCGTCAGCCACTCTCGCGAGCCTTCGCAACGCAGGCATCGGGTGCGAGGGGCGTGCCGGCGAATGGGAAGAGCGTTTCGACAGCCTGCTAGTCCTCTTCGTGGATCTGCTGGGCCAGGTACATCTTGTCGCCGACCTGCCGGATCAGCTCGAGCTGTGCCTCGAGCCAGTCGATGTGCTCCTCCTCGGACGTCAAGATCTCCTCGAAGAGCTCCCTGGAGCCATTGTCGCCCAGCTCGCGGGAAAGCTTCACCGCAGCGTTCAGGCGCTTCACGGCGTCCATCTCCAGCTTCAAGTCGAGCTTCAACTGCTCGGGGACCGTTTCCCCGACGCAGACTTTCGAGAGGCGCTGCATGTTCGGGATGCCATCGAGGAAGAGGATCCGCTCGATCACCTGATCCGCGTGCTTCATCTCGCCGACCGACTCCTGGTAGCTGTACTTCGCCAGACGCTCGTAGCCCCAGTTTTTGCACATCCGGTAATGGATGAAGTACTGGTTGATGCCCGTAAGCTCGCTTGTGAGGATGTCGTTCAACGCCTCGATGATCTTCTTGTTCCCCTTCATTCTAGACTCCTCGTTTCAGGCTGCGACGTCGCTGACCTCGTTTTCAGGATGCTAACACGCACCCCGGATCAGATGAAGCCTCGCCGTAAATCCAAAGTTGGCGTGAAACTGAGAGTCGTTCTCAACCGCGCGAGCATTTGACAATCGAGCCGCGCGTCGCCATCGCTTTGGAGTGACATGGAAGCCAGCATTCAAGAAATCACGGACTCTGTTCGGGCATCCGGGACGTGGGTGCGCCCCCTGCGCGACGAAATCGCCCATACGATCGTAGGCCAAGCCGGCCTGATCGATCGCCTCCTCGTTGCCCTACTGGGCAACGGCCACGTCCTGCTCGAGGGCGTCCCCGGGCTCGCGAAGACCCTCTCGCTGAAGACCCTGGCCGCCGCGACGAAGGCCCAGTTCCAACGCCTGCAGTTCACTCCGGACATGCTGCCGGCCGACATCGTCGGGACACTGATCTACAACCCCCAAGAAGGCGATTTCGTCACCAAGCACGGACCGATCTTCGCCAACCTCGTCCTCGCCGACGAGATCAACCGGGCGCCCGCGAAGGTGCAGAGCGCCCTGCTCGAGGCGATGCAGGAGCGCCAGGTGACGATCGGCGAGGAGACGTTCGAGCTGCCCGAACCCTTCCTCGTCCTGGCCACCCAGAACCCGATCGAACAGGAGGGGACGTATCCCCTGCCCGAAGCGCAGGTGGACCGCTTCATGCTGAAGGTCGTCGTCGACTACCCGACCCGGGACGAGGAGCGTTCGATCCTCGACCGGATGGCGCACTCGGGCGACCTCCCGGAGGTCCAGCCCGTGCTCGACCTCGCACATCTCGTGGAGGCGCGGCGCGGCGGCGACACCAGGTGTGTCGGCGGCGAGGGGG
>JAJCZO010000311.1 GCA_029262355.1 Deltaproteobacteria bacterium | reverse complement strand
CACGAGAAGGATGCCCGACTCGTCGAGCTGGTCCTCCGGGAGACCACGCGCATCGTCCGGATGGAGCGCGGGAACTTGATCGTCGAGACGGGTCCGGGTTGGGTCTGTGCAAACGCGGGCATCGACCAATCCAACGCGATCCAGGAAGGTACCGTCACGCTCCTTCCCGTCGACTGCGACGCCTCTGCAGAGAGGCTACGCAAGGCGCTCCGCGGCCATCTCGGGATCGACCTCGGCATCGTCATCACCGACACCTTCGGGCGACCGTGGCGAGACGGACAAGTCGAGTTCGCGCTCGGCGTGGCGGGGTTTGCTCCGATCGAAGACCTGCGCGGAGACCGGGACCTCTACGGGCGCGAGCTGGGCGTCACCCTGATCGCGACGGCAGACCACCTCGCATCGGCAGCCGGACTTCTCATGGGGAAGTCCGACGGCATGCCCGCAGTTCTCGTCCGAGGTCTCGTGACGAAGGCCCCTGCGCCCGGTGAGCCCGCCGGTGGCCGCGGACTCATTCGGCCCGCCGAGAACGATCTCTTCCGGTAACCGCGCTCGTCTCGGCTCAGACGGACCGATCCGTCGGCCGAGCGAAATCGGGGCGCACCCACTGCGGATCGCGCGCAGGTGGGACCGGCACGCGCTCGTGCTGGCGCTGCGCGAGACGGAGCAAGATCTTCATCGAGTTCTCGAACTCATCCATCGACTTCGTCTCGAGCCGCCCGTCGGCAACCATCTCGTCGAAGAGCTCCTCGCCTTTGCTCGTACGCAAGATGACGATGGTCCAGTCCATCATTCCAACGCCACCACACGAAATATCGGCGACCTCGCCCGTGAAGTCGCCGCAATGGTGACACTCCGGCCGCGCGTATTCCTGCGCGCGCTTGAGCGGCATGTCGACCATCTCTCCGTCCTTCTTGTAGATCAGGACCTTGCCTTTGACGTTGAACTTCTCGACCTGGTCGAGCGGGATGCCCATGTCGTTCTGGATCTTGTCGACCATGAGGCCTTCGTACGTGAAGACCTCGGTGCATAAGAGGCCGATCGTCAGGACCACCCGATCGCCGAAGCCCTTCAAGAACTTCGTTTGTCGTTCGAGGTGCTTTTCCTTCTTCTTGCCGTTCTCGAGAACCTTCGGGTCCGCCTGCTGCATCTTGCGAATCGGCGTCACCTGACACGGCACGCCGACGAACGCCACGCGGTCCGCACCCTTCTCTTCCGCTTGCTTCAGTGCGAGGTCGTTCGGGCAGTACGTGTACCAGGAGCCTGCCGTCTCCAAGGCCTCTTCCCTCGAGGTCACGAGCTTCGGGATAGGGTGCGCCGGCTTCTCCGGATCGCGCGCCGACACGGCGGCACCGTTGATGATGTCCTTCTCGAACCCGTAGGCGAGCATCGTCGTGACGACGCCACCGTCCTGGCAGGTCGCCAGCACCTTCGCGTCGGTCGAGCGGGCAGCGACGATGCGGCGGTATTTGCCGAAGATGCCTTCGTACATGGGCGGCTCCGGCTCGTGCGCAAACACTTGCTCCGCGAGTTGGAACTCACGCGGATACAGCCGCGGACAAACCTGAGCGCAAACGTCGCAACCGATCCCCTCGCTGATCCCGCAGAAGTCATGCGCCGCCGACGCCTTCGCAACTTGCTTGGGCTTGCCGTCGACGTAGTCGATGACGTTGTGCGGACACACCAAGACGCAGGCGCCACACTCACAGCAGCTACCGTAGGCAACTACTTCGTTCATCATCTGCTTGAAGGTCGACTTGATCGGGTCAGGCATCGAGTCAGTCGTAGCGAATCACGGAGTGAACCGGAACTGGCGAGACCTTGCCGCGTCCCGGCAGAAACCCGAGTTCGATCAAGAACGACGCCCCGACGAGGTCTCCGCCAAGCTCGCTGACCAAATCGACCGCGGCCGCCGCGGTCCCCCCCGTGGCCAGCAGGTCATCCACCAGAACGACGCGCCCCCCCTTGGGAATGGCGTCGGTGTGGATCTCGAGCGTATCGGTGCCGTACTCGAGCTCGTACGTCATCTGCTTGGTGTCTGAGGGCAGCTTTCCGGGCTTGCGGACCAGTGCCAAACCGACACCCAACGCGATCGCCACCGGCGCGCCGAAGATGAACCCTCGGGACTCGATGCCGAGCACCGTATCGACCTTGCCACGAAACGGTTCTGCCATGGCAGAGACCGCCTCGGGGAGCCCCTTGGAGTCGTTCAGCAGTGGGGTGATGTCTTTGAACACGATGCCAGGCTTGGGGAAGTCCGGGATGTCCCGGATCAGCCCCTTGAGGAACTCCGACAATTTCAACCTCCGATGTGCAGGGCGCGCTTGCCGGCAAGGACGGCCGGGGCGCGACGCGGCAGATAGTGCAGCGGGTTGAGCGCCACGTTCTCGCGCCGGATCTCGAAATGGAGATTCGGCCCCGTGACCTTCCCGGTGCGTCCCACGGATGCAATCACACTGCCCCGCCGAAGACGAGCCCCGGTTCGTACGAAGACCTCTCGATTGTGCGCGTACACCGAGCTCAGGCCGTACTCATGCCCCACGATCACGACTCGCCCGTACCCGCGGAGGACGCCGCTATAGAGCACCACACCCGGAGCGGCGCAGTACACGGGCGTGCCCTCGGAGGCGGCGATATCGATGCCATCGTGGTCCGCCTTCCCGCGAGGACCGAACAGAGAGCTGATCCGCCCCGCCGCCGGCCACGCGAAGTGTCCGTCGGGCACGGGCTCACCGTTCCAGCCCCCCCGAACCCGCGCAGTGCTACAGCCAGCCGCCGCGCTCAGCGCGACCGCGACCATGAGCCAACATCGAGCGGTTTGCCCGATCCTCCGTTCCACCACCACCACCGTGTTCCCCCTCGAACCGCCGTGGCGACGCCACAGCCGGTCCCGTGGATCACGCCACCGTGTCGCCTACTGCGCGAAGCCGAATCTTCCGAGCAGCTTCACGAAGCGGCAGTCCGCGATGACCTCTTCCTCCACGCCGGATGGCCCCACTCGCAGCCTCACCAGCGACTGATTCTCGCCGTCGCCCACCGGCACGATCAGCCGCCCACCCCGTCTTAGCTGCGACAGGAGCGGCCTAGGCAGCTCCGGGCCGCCAGCGGTGACGACGATGGCATCGAATGGCGCTTCTGCCTTCCAACCGATCGTTCCGTCGCCGATCTGGAGCGCGACGTTATACAGGCCTTGCTGATCGAGCAGCTTGCGGGTCCGCATGGCGAGCGGCGCGAGCCGCTCCACCGTGAACACGTTTGCACACAGCGCTGCGAGGACGGCTGTCTGGTAGCCCGACCCCGTTCCGACCTCGAGAACCCGTTCGGAGCCTTCGAGCTCGAGCGCCTGGGTCATCAGCCCAACCGTATACGGGTGCGAGATTGTCTGCCCGTATCCGATCGGCAGCGAGCACTCGTCATAGGCCCGGTGGCGCAGAGCTTCCTCCACGAATTCGTGCCTAGGCACTTGCCCCATCGCGCGCAGAACCCGCGGGTCGCGCACGCCGCGCGCCAGCAGCTGGTCATCGACCATCCGACGGCGCGCGTGGTCGAACATCACCGCCACATCCCCTCCCAAGTTTCCGCCCTCGGGCTACCAGACCTCGAGGCCCGGTGGCAAGCGAATCGGTCCCGTTTTTACGGAAGAATTCGCAGGCCACCATCGGCCCGACGCCCCGCGGAGCGGAGTCGGACCGACAGTGGCGGGCGGGAAATCGGGACGGCCAGATTTGAACTGGCGACCTCCTGCACCCCAAGCAGGTGCGCTACCAGGCTGCGCCACGCCCCGACGCGGGGTTGGATCTACTGGCTTTGCCTGCCGGGGGCAAGGGGGGGGGGATGGCCGAGCCCTCGTTCGCTGGCGCAGGTGCGAGGCCCATCTCGCACGGAAGCGACTCGTCTGCACAGTCTTGCAAAGTTGCGCGGTTCTGCTCTCGCGGGAATTCGAAGAACCACTGCGAATTATTACGTTTCTCGTATGCCTCGGGGGCACACCCCTTGCTGTTCCAGTGGGTGCAACGCCGATTCGGGCAAACGCGCCACCCCCAAACCGAACCAAACGGAGGACTTCAACCTGATGCTCGCCCTCACCGATCCGACCGCGACACTCTGCAGCGCCATGGTCCTAGGCTTCGCCTTCGGCCTTCTTCTTCTCGGAAATCGACGCCGTCAGTAGCCCCCAACGAGGATCGGATACCTAATGAAGTCATCGTTCAACACGTCACTCGCCCAGGACACCACCGCAATGGATTACGCTGCCGAGGCCGAGCTCGCTCCTGAGCCCCAGCTTCCCCTCACCAAGCCCGTCGCCGCACCAGTGAGCCACCCGGCTGCCCGCAAGAGCGCCAAGGATACCGCGTCCTTTGGGCCCGACGTCATCCTGCCCGAGCAGTTCTACGAGAGCGGCGTCGGGATGGAGGAAGTCGCCGGCGAGCGCGCTCTCATGCTGGCGGTCCTCGAAGACGGGGTCCGTTGCTTTCAGGAGCATCTGGACAGCCCGCGCGTCCGCCCCCGTCTGCTCGCCCGTCAGGCCGAGAAGTGGATTCGCTCCGGTGACTGGGACTGGCCGTTCTCTTTCAACAACATCTGCGAATCCCTGGCGCTGGATTCGGATTCGCTCCGCGAGCGCCTCCTGGCGCCCCGACCGTCCGGCGAAGATCGTCCCCGTCCCAGGCCGTCGAGCCATCGCGTTTATCGCCTCACACCGCGCGTGAAGCCTCCCCGCAAGCGCTAACCCACTCTCTGCCCAAGACCGCGCTCCCAACCAGGGCCCCGGACGGCCACGCAGGCCGTTCTAGCGACCGACCTCGCCAAGACCCGGAGTGGGTCCGCGGTGCGGGCACACGAGCCGGCTCAGGTTAGGAGTCGGGGGACTCCGGCGAGGCCGGCTCGACGAAGCCCTGGTTGATCGTGCCCTTCAGCACCTGGCTCGCCTTGAAGGACAAGACGCGGCGCCCGGAGATGATGATCTCCTCGCCCGTCTGCGGGTTGCGCCCCTTGCGGGGCCGTTTGTCGTGGACGACGAAGTTCCCAAAGCCCGAAAGCTTGACCTTCTCTCCGTCCTCGAGTTCGGTCTTGATCACCTCGAAGACCAAGTCGACGACGTCCGAGGCATCCTTCTTCGAGACTCGCGCTCGTTCGTAGATCCGTTCAACGATGTCGGCCTTGGTCATGTCGCCCCCCTGCCACGCCCCGGATTCCGCCCGGGAGGCCATCCGCCGCTGCCAAGGGACCAGCGGCGTCGCGAGTGCTCGGTTGAAGCCGATCAGGCAGCAAGTGCTGCCTTGGCCCTGTCCGCAATCTGCCCGAACGCGTCAGCATCACGCTGAGCCAAGTCCGCCAGTACCTTGCGGTCCATCTCGATGCCTGCGCGCTTCAGCCCGTCGATGAACCGGCTGTACGAGAGGCCATGGGACCGAACCGCCGCATTGATGCGCACGATCCACAGAGCACGAAACTCGCGCTTCTTCACTCGCCTGTCGCGATAGGCGTAGACTAGGCCTTTCTCGACCGTCTCGCGGGCTTGCCGGTACAGCTTGCGCCGTCCCCCGACATTGCCCTTCGCGAGCTTCATGATCTTCTTGCGGCGATTGCGCGCCTTTGTTCCTCGCTTGACCCTCGGCATGGACCTGTCCTCGCTACTCTCTTCTTTGCCTCGTTAGAGGTACGGCATCAGGCGCCGGAGGCCCGGCGCGTCCGCTTTGTCGACCAGCAACGTGCCCCGGAGGCGACGCTTCTGCTTCCTGCTCTTCGCGGACATCTGGTGGCGGGCGAACGCCTTCGCGCGCTTCAACTTGCCCTTCCCGGTCGAGCGGAACCTCTTTGCTGCGGAACGATTTGTTCTGATCTTCGGCATTGATCTCTCCTTGGAACGTAGGCTCTGCTCAGGCGTCCTCTACAGTGCTCGCGCTCGTCCCGGGAATGGCGACGGCCGAGGAGACCTCGCCGACGAACGCCGACAACGACTGGGGCGGGCGCCCCTTCTCGTCGTCGCCGCGCCACCGCGGCGCAACGGCCCCGGCCTCGACTTCTTTGTCTCCCACGACTGCAATCACTGGAATCTTCTGTAGTTCGGCTGCTCGGATCTTGAATCCGAGCTTCTCATTTCGATCGTCGACCTCGGCCCGGATGCCTCGGGCCTGCAGACTACGCACCACGCCGCGGGCATGGTCGGCCGCGCGATCGGTCACGTTTAGCACCCGGACCTGAACCGGCGCCAGCCACAGGGGAAAGTCCCCCGCCGTGTGCTCCAAGAGGATCGCCAGGAACCGTTCTAGGGAGCCCAGGACGGCCCGGTGAAGCATCGCGGGACGCCCCTCCTGCCCGTCAGCCTTCACATACGTCACACCGAACCGGTCGGGCATGGCGCAGTCGATCTGGATGGTCGCGAGAGTCCACGACCGCTTCAGTACATCCCGGAAATTGAAGGCAATCTTCGGCCCGTAGAAGGCCCCGTCACCGGCGGCAACGGTGTACTCGAAGCCCGCCTTCGTGAGCCCTTGCATCAAAGCACGCTCGGCATCGTCCCAGAGCGCGTCATCCCCGATGTACTTCTCGGGCCGCGTCTCGACCGCCACATCGATCTCCTCGAAGCCGAAGGCGCCGTACACCTCGCGGGTCATCTCCAGAAAGCTCGCGAGCTCTTCATCGATTTGCTCGGGCGTGCAGAAGATATGCGCGTCGTCCTGCGAGAAGCCTCGCACGCGGGTCAGACCCGACAGCACCCCCGAGCGCTCGAGACGATACAGCCTCGAAAAATCGGCCATGCGAATAGGCAGATCCCGATACGACTTCTTCCCCTGACCGAAGAGATACACGTGACCCGGGCAATTCATTGGCTTGACGCCATACTCGTCCCCGTCTGCCTCCAACAAGAACATGTCTTCCTTGTAGAGATCGTAGTGGCCTGACGTGCGGAAGAGCTCGGTCTTATAGAGCTGCGGGGTCATGACCTCGGAGTATCCGTAGCGCTGATAGAGACGGCGCATATACTCGACGAGAGTGTTGTAGAGAATCGTGCCCTTCGCATGAAAGAACGGCATGCCGGGCGCGACAGAATGCAACGAGAACAGGTCGAGCGCGGGTCCAACCTTTCGGTGATCACGCTTCCTCGCCTCTTCGATGAGGGCGAGATGTTCTTTCAGTTCTTTCTTATCGGCGAACGCGGTGCCGTAGATGCGCTGAAGCATCTCGTTCTTCTCATCGCCCCGCCAGTACGCGCCGGCAACGTGCGTGAGCTTGAACGCGGCGAGCTTCTTCGTATTCGGAACGTGCGGCCCCCGGCAGAGGTCCGTGAACTCGCCCTGCGTGTACAGCGTGATGATCTCCGCTTCGGGGAGATCGCGGATGATCTCGGCCTTGTACGCCTCACCCATCTCTTCGAAGCGCGCAATCGTCTCCGCGCGATCACCAACGTCGCGTGCGACGAGGTGCTTCTCCTTCGCGATCTTCTTCATCTCGGCCTCGATCTTCTCGAGGTCTTCGGGAGTGAAGGCGCGTTCGAACGCAAAGTCGTAGAAGAAGCCGTCTTCGATCACCGGGCCAATGGTGACCTGCGCGCTAGGGAATATGCGCTTGACGGCCTGCGCGAGCAGGTGTGCCGTGGAATGCCGGACGATCTCGAGACCATCCGGAGTCTTGGGCGAAACCGGCTCGAGGGTCCCGTCGCGCTCCAAGGGGCGCGACAGGTCGATCAACTCGCCGTCGAAGCGAGCCCCAACCGCGTCACCGCGCCCACCGGCGCGGTCCAATAAAGAGCCGGCCGTTTCGCCGGGTTCGGCGACGGTCGACTGGCCTCTGATTTCGATCGAAAGTTCTGACATTGATGCACCGGAACCATAGGCACGGGCGGGATTGAACCGCCGACCCCCTCCGTGTCAGGGAGGTGCTCTCCCACTGAGCTACGTGCCTGCGAGTGCAGTAAAATCAAGCGGTTGGGGTACCAATGGGGCCATGCACTGTCAACGTGAAATGGGAGGTTTCACGACAGAAGCCCTCGCAATTGCGCGCGGCAGAGAGCCACGGCGGTCTTCCCGTCGATCACGGTACCGTCCGCGACCCACCGGAGCGCCTCCGCAACCGGGACCGGCTTTACCTCGACGATCATCTCGTCCTCGTCGAGGTTTTGGCGGGCGCGGCTCAGGTCGCGAGCCAGGTACAGGTGGATTCGTTCACATGCGTAACCCGGGGCCGGAAGCATCTCGCCGAGGTCCGTCCAGTCCTCGGCCGTGAAGCCCGCCTCCTCGGCGAGTTCGCGGCGCGCGCACTCCAGGGGCGATTCGTCACCTTCACGAGTGCCGGCTGGAACTTCCCAGAGGTAGTCCCCGGCAGCATGGCGGTACTGACGGATGAGGACGATCTCGTTCGCCTCGGTGACCGGAAGGATCGCGGCCGCCCCGGGGTGGCGGAGAATCTCGAGCTCCGTCTGGCGCCCGTCCGGAAGCTCGACGCGCTCCACACCAATATCGAGCACCCGTCCCTTCAGGACCGTGCGGCGCTCCACGACACGGGATGCAGGCATGATACGGCAACATACGTCGCGATTGCGGCCCAGGCCACCGTGTACTACCGCCGTGGAAATGGGAGCCAACCGACGAGGCATGATCGAGATGGATGTCGCCGAATCCCGCGCCTTCCTGCAGCGCGGCAAGACGATTTACCTCGCGTCGAACGGAGAAGACGGGTACCCGCACCTGATCGCCATGTGGTACGCGCTCGACGGCGATGACGTGATCATGTCGACGTACCGCAAAGCGCAGAAGGTGCGGAACCTACGGCTCGACCCCCGCTGCACGCTGCTCCTCGAGGAAGGTGCGAGCTACGCCGAACTCAAGGGCCTGTTTCTGCGCGGCCGTTGCGAGATCATCGACGATCTCGCCACGACGCTCGAGACGCTGCGCAAGGTCGGAACGCGAGCGAGTGGCTCGACAGAGGTCGGAACCGACGCCGAAGCCGGACTGCGAAGCCGCGCGAAGAAGCGCGTCACGCTCGTGTTCCGCACCGACAGGACACGGAGCTGGGACCACCGAAAGCTCGGCGGGAAGTACTGAGGCGAGCTAGCGGGCGTCTTCGCCGGCGGTCTCATCCTGCGTCACCTTGAGGGTGATGGTCGCCTTCACGTCGTGCGCGATACCAACGGTGATCCGATACGTGCCCAGGCGCTTGATCGGATCCGTGAGATCGATACGACGGCGATCGACCGCAAGGCCCTTGCCGCGCAGTAGCTTTTCGATGTCCAGATTGGTGACCGAGCCGTAGAGCTTGTCTTCGTCGCCGGCGCGAGCCGCAACTTCGAGCACGAGGCCTTCGACCTTGTCGGCGATCCCGAGGGCCGCCTTGCGCTCGGTTTCGCGCTTGGCCCCGACCAGTAGCTTCTGGTGCTCGATCTCGCTGACGTTCTTGCGGTTCGCCGTGACCGCGATGCCGCGGGGCAGAAGGTAGTTGCGGGCATAGCCCGGCTTCACCTTGACGACGTCGCCCATTGCGCCGAGTTGCTCGACGTCTTCACGGAGAATGACTTCCATCGCGCGCTCCTAATTCTGGAAAGTCGCCGGCCGCCTAGCGACGCAGCAACGTGAACGGCAGCAGCGCGGACGCGCGCGCACGCTTGATCGCCAGGCAAAGGCGACGCTGATGGCGGGCACAGTTTCCCGTGATCC
>JAJCZO010000310.1 GCA_029262355.1 Deltaproteobacteria bacterium | reverse complement strand
GGCTTATGCGTGGAACCGGCATCGACTTCGAATACGAAAGGCGACCGGTCGACGTCGACGTCGGCCTCGTCGATGCCGTAGATCTCGCCGTCGGTAACGAATCGCCAGATGCGCTCCACGTTGCCCGGACCGCCCTCGTTCTGCCAGGCCATGGCAACGGACACGCGGTACCGCTGCCCCCGGACGATCTCTCGTACGACGCGAACGGGCTGCCCCTCGGCGTCGAGCAACGATACCGATTTCGAGAACACGTGAGTCTGGTTGAGGCCTTCTTCGCCGTCGTCGTCGACGATGTTGGTCCCGGTGCCGAGAAGGAACATTGCGGAACATCCGGTCACGGTGAGCGAGAGGGCGAGCAGGGGCAGCAGTCGGCGGGGCAAGAACATCGAGGCCTCCATTACGCCGGGCTCGCGGCGGGGCTGGGTCGAAGGTTGGGGGTTGGGCCCGGAGTGCGGATGCCGATGGGCGAATCCACCGCCCCGCTGGTGTCGCGCTCGGGAGGGCCCGACCAGGCGTCGGCCGGCTCCTGGACCCGGTCGATGCGGGCTTCCTCTACGCGGTCGAACGAGTGCTCGTCGGCCTGGTGGTGCGGATCCGGTCGCTCGGCGAGCACATCGGCCTGCAGGCCCACGACGAGGGTCGAGACGAAGAGAGCGACACGGGCGGGGCGCGCAAGCGCGGGCCAGAAGCTTCGGTGGACGGGCACGGCCACGCAGGATGGCTCGTAGGCCGAGGCATCGCAAGCGCTGTGGGGTTCGGTGGCTCGGGCTACGGGGCTGGCGTGTACCAGATGGGCGAGGTCCACGCGCGCTCTTGCAGCGTCTTCGCCGAGGTGTCGTCGCAGCAGGGCTCGAGCCCATCCTGCACGGTGGTGGGATCGCCGCACTCGACGCCCTTGGCGTTGCACACGAACTGCAACCAGCGGCAACTCGGGCTTTCGACGACGCGCACGTAATACATCGCGTGCTCGGTCGCCGCGAAGTCGGGATCTTCCCAGACGGTGCAGAGCGACGGGGCTCCCTCTGCGCCGAGCTCGCACGTGGCCAGGTCGACGGTGCCGATGGGCCCCGGCGCGCGCGCGACGTCGTAGACCTTTTCGTGCGGACCGGCGTCGTCGACCCACGACTTGATCACCTGCAGCCGCTCGAGTGGAGTGCCCGGACGGTCTGCCGTGCCGGCGTCCTGCCAGCCGGCGATCAGGAAACGCGGCTTCGAGGAGCTCGCGGGCAGCGGCCCGAGCTCGCCCCCCATTGGCACGCCTTGGGCGTAGCCGCGGGCCACGAGATCGGGTGCGTCGCAGAGGTCGGGTGGGTAGTCCCACCCTCCGAAGAACCGGGTCACGATGCGCGGCCCGCTCGTGCCGTACGCCTCGCGGCGGCGCATGGCTTCGAAGAGTGCGTCGCGCGAGTTCTCCTCCGCCCACAGAACGGCCAAGCCGCCGGGGTTGTAGCGTGGGCTGTCGGGCAGCGCTGGGATCTCCATTCGTCGCGTGATGGGCCCCGCGGCATGGCCGGGGAACTGGTCTTCGTCCACCAGGCCGGGGGTGCCGAGATGCGTGTCGGTCGAGCCGATCAGTCCGAAGCGAAATGGGTTCGCGCCGATTCTTGCGTGCTGCACGAGACCCTCGGTAAGAGCTTCGCGTGCGTGTACGCGGGGCGGGATGCTCTGGGTTCCCGGGCGGGCTTCGCCGTCGAGGCTCGGATACGGGAGTTTTTCGTAGCCACACAACTCGTCGCGCGAGAGCCCATCGGGTCGGCACTCGGAGTCGCCCTTGTGTTGAGTGACCTCAACCAACGTTTCGAGCTTGGAGCGGCGTAGCGCGTCCGCCTGGTCGATTGGCTGCCCCGCCTCGTTCTCGATCCGGAACATCAGGCCCTTGCTCACGTTGGAGTTGTGGGGAATCGCGATGACGTCGCAGCCCCGGTCGCCGTCGAGGCACTCCTCCTCGAGCTTGGTCCAAAGCAGCTCGCCGGTGGGGTTCTCGACGAACGTCGTCGGATGTTGCTGTACGCGCTCGTTTCGGAAGACGACGTTGCGGTGGATGTTCGCCATACCTGGCATCCCCGTCCACTCGTAGCCGACGAAGGTCGTAAACGTGCAGCTCGCCGTCCGGTCGTACGCCTCTTCGGCGGCCGTCTGGATGATCTTCCATGGCCCGTCCGCAGCCTCGAGGCAGATGCGGGCGTCTGGCCCGCAGAAGCTCATGCGGGTCGGCCGCTCCATGCCGTAGCGGCTGTTGATCAGCGCGTAACCGAGCAGGGGCCAGCGCCGAAAGACGGTGCAGATCCACGAGTCGTAGCCCGGCAGGCCCGGGGTCGCGCACATCTGCGTCTCGCCGAGGAGGTCGGAGTGGTCGGAGACCATGGCGAAGTCGAGCGGGCGACGAAGCTGGACGAGCTCGCTCGGCGAGCCGTCGTCGGCGTACGGCTGAATGCCGAGCGGCTCTCCGCGCGCGAAGCGGTACGCTTCACGCGGCCCGGCCCGCGTGCCTTGTCCGGCGGCGTCGAAGGACAGTGAGGTGTGTACGTGTGTGTCGCCGAAGAATGGCCGTCGAAGAGGGTCGAAGTCTGCGCACGGCTCGCGGGTCTCGGTGCGCTCGAACGCATGCGCACCCGCCGCGAGCACCAGTGCCGCGAGGAGAACGAGTGGCGTCGCCTTCATCGGTACACCTCGAGCAGGCCTGCGTGAGGAAGGCGCGCGTGAAACGGCGTGTCGTAGATCGGCAATGCGATCGCCGTCAGTAGGCCGAGGGTGACGAGGGCAACCGTGGCTGGACCGAGTGCGGCGGGTGATAGGCGTTCGAGCAGTGATGTGACGACACGGGCCGCAAGCCAGAGGATGGCTGCGTAAACCAGTGCGTGGCCCGCGAAGAAGCCCAGCAGCAGCAGCGCGACGCCGTGCGCACCCTCGACGACGATCGTGATGAGGACCACGAGCGTGAGCTCGAAGATGCGCATCGTGGGTATGAAGGCCTCGGCGAAGGCCAGGACCGGAACCGGGACGAGAAAGAGCGCGGCGACCCAGAGGGCGCGCTGCGCGGTCTTGCGTCGCATCGAGACGATCATCGCGACCAATCGACGCCGGACAGGGATGCGAGCGCGAGTTGCAAGGCCTGGGTCCCGTCGCGCCCGTGGCCCTGACCCTCGAGCGCGATGTAGAGTTGGCGGGCCAGCGAGAGTCCGGGGAGCGCGAGGTTGAGGCGGGCGGCCTCGGCGAGAGCGATGCCCAGGTCCTTCACGAAGTGCTCCACGAAGAAGCCTGGCGCGAAGTCTCGGTCGATGATGCGCGGCCCCAGGTTCGACAGAGCCCAACTCGCAGCAGCGCCGGAAGAGATCGATTCGAGCACTGTCGGCAGTGCGAGTCCGGCGCGGTGGCCGTACAGGAGCGCTTCGCAGAGGCCGACCATGCTGCTCGCGATCAGAATCTGGTTCACCATCTTCGTGTGCTGACCGGCTCCGGCGGGTCCTTGGTGCACGATGGTCTTGCCCATCGCCGCGAAGCATGGACGCAGCGCATCGATGACCTCGGCATCGCCGCCGACCATGATCGAGAGTCGGGCTTCGCGCGCACCGATGTCGCCGCCGGATACCGGTGCGTCGACCGCGTGTACACCCTTTGCGCGTGCCGCCTGGTCGATCTCGATGGCAAGGGTGGGCTCGCTGGTCGTCATGTCGACGACGACGCCGCCGGCGGCGAGGCCGCCGAGCGCTCCATCTGCGCCGAGGAGCACTTGGCGCACGTCACGGGGGAACCCGACGATGGAGAAGACGATGTCGCTGTTCTCGGCGAGCACGCGCGGTGAGTCCGACCACGTCGCGCCGCGCGCGAGCACGGGGTCCGCCTTGGGTCGGCTGCGCGTGTAAACGGTAGTTCGGTATCCCGCGTCGACGAGGTGGCCGCACATGCTGGCGCCCATGACGCCGAGACCAATCCAGCCGATGCGGGTGTTCTCCGGGGTGATCTCGATCGACGACATCCGACCCGTATACCTCAGAACCCGCCGCGCCCGCGACCCGATAGCCCGCCGGGCGGCTCAGTTCGACGAGTAGCGCCGTAGCTCGACGGGCTCGAGCGTGGCGAGGCCGTGCTCAATCATCTTCTCGAGGTGCGGCAAGAGCTCGTCGATCTTCGCTCGAGTGTCGATGACTTCGACCAGGATGGGCAGGTCGGCGCTCAGGCGCAGAACCTTCGCGGCTACCATGTGGTGCTTCGGTCCGAAGCCCATCGAGGCGCGAAGCACGGTTGCTCCGGAGAGACCTACTTCCTCGGCCTTCTGCACGATGGCTTCGAACAGGGGCATGCTTCCGGCCCTGTCGCTCTCGGTGATGTAGATTCGCAGCGCGCAGCCTTCTTCGGGGTTTGCCATCTTCAGACTCCCTGGAGGGCACCGGCGAGTCGGTAGCCGAACCACACGGCGACGAGGCCGATGCCATTGCTCAGTAGAACGTTCGCACCTGCTCGTACCCAATCGCCGGCGTCAATCAGCGACAGAGTCTCGAAGCCGAACGAGGAGAAGGTCGTGAAGCCGCCGAGCACACCGACGAGAAGGAAGAGGCGCCATTCATCACGAACCAGCGCCGGGCCCGAGAACAGCGCGCCGAGAAACCCGATCACGAGGCACCCGGTCACGTTCACGACCAGCGTGCCGATCGGGAAGGCGGTGTCGCTCAGGCGTTGCACGGCGCCCGCGAGCGAGAAGCGCAGCACGGCGCCGAGGCCTCCACCGACGGCGATCACCAAGAAGCGCACCGGATCGTCCTAAACGAAGTCCGGCCGAACGACCGCGTCCGAGCCGCCGTCGACGAAGAGGACCTGTCCGTGGACGTAGCTGGCTTCGGCACTCAAAAGGAAGGCGACGACTGCCGCCATTTCGTCCGGCGGGGCGGAGCGGCCGAGGCCTACCGGCAGCGCATCGATCGTCGGGGCAAAGTCGGGGCGAGCGAGCAAGCCGTCGAGCATGGGCGTCTCCATCTTCCCGGGTGCGATCGCATTCAGGCGGATGCCGAGCCCGCCCCACTCGAGCGCTCGGCGCCGCACGGCCTGTGCGAGCGCGCGCTTGGCGTTGGAGTACGAGGTGGTGCCGTCTGTCGAGGCGATGATGTCGACAGCGCGTTGCTCGTCGCCCGCGTGGCAGGCCTCGAGGTAGTCTGGAAGCATGATCGCATCGAAGACGATGCCGATCGTCGCGATGCCTACCGCCGCCGGGTGCTCGCCCCGGGCCAGTGCATCGCGCAGGCCATCGAGGATGGCCATCGCGCCGAAGTAGTTCACGCGGGTGATCGCCGTGGTTTCGTGAAACGGCGCGAGCCCGGCGCACGACACGACGCCCTCGAGGGTGCCGCCGCTGGCGGCGAGTGCTCCCGCGATCGCCTTCGCCCGGCCCTCCGCGGTGGCGAGGTCCGCTACGACCTCCGCTTCGTGTTGATCGACACCGATCACGCGATGGCCGCGCGCCTCGAGCCTTGCGAGAGTCGCGGCGCCCAGGCCGGAGGCGCTTCCCGTGACGACGTAGATGCCCATTAGATGCTGTCGCTGACCATGTCCTCGCGGTCGGTCGGGGCGGGCCGCTGGGCGATGTCGACGTAGTCGCGATCCATCTCGCCGAGGTACAGCTGGCGTGGTCGCGCAATGCGTTGTTCGGGGTCCCGCAGCATCTCGGCCCACTGGGCGAGCCATCCGGACGTTCGTCCGATGGCAAAGAGCACCGGGAACATCTTCATCGGGAATCCCATGGCCTGGTAGATGATGGCGGAATAGAAATCGACGTTCGGGTAGAGCTTGCGCTTGAGGAAGTAATCGTCCTGCAGGGCGATGCGCTCGAGCTCGAGGGCGACGTCGATCAGGGGGTTCTTGCCGGTGACTTCGAAGACGTCGTACGCGAGCTTCTTGATGATCGTGCCGCGTGGGTCGAAGTTCTTGTACACGCGGTGGCCGAAGCCCATGAGCCGTTCTTCGCCCTTCTTGAACCGGGCAACCGACTTCGCCACGTTCTGGACCGAGCCGATGCTCTCGAGCATCCGGACGACCGCCTCATTCGCTCCGCCGTGGAGCGGCCCGTACAATGCGGCAATGCCGGCTGCGACGGCGGAGTAGGGGTCGACGAGTGAGCTGCCGACTGCACGGACCGCGTTGGCCGAACAGTTCTGCTCATGGTCTCCGTGCAGAACGAACAGGGTATCGAGAGCACGCTCGATGACCGGGTTCGGAACGTAGCGACGTTCGCGCATCTGGAACAGCATCGAGAGGAAGTTGCCGGTGTAGCTGAGCTCGTTGTCCGGCGAGACGTAGGGATAGCCGCGGCTGTGGCGGTAGGCGTAGGCGGCGATCGTCGGCAGCTTTCCGATGAGTCTTCGTGTCTGTAGGCGACGGGACTCGAGATTCTCGACGTCGTGGGCGTCTGGGTAGAACGTGGAGAGTGCCCCGACCGTGCCGAGCAAGATGCCCATCGGGTGCGCATCGTACCGAAACCCGGAGATGAACGTCTTGATGTTCTCGTGCACCATCGTATGCATGGTGATGTTACGCTCCCAGCGCGTGAAGTGCGCGGCGTCGGGTAGCTCGCCTTTGACGATGAGGTAGGCAGTTTCGAGATAGTTGCTCTTCTCGGCGAGCTGCTCGATTGGGTACCCCCGATACTGCAGGATGCCCTTCTCGCCGTCGATGAACGTGATGCGACTCTTGCAGGCCGCGGTGTTCGTGAACGACGGGTCGTAGCCCCTCAGGCCAATGTCGTCATCCGAGGTCTTGAGCTGCAGGAGCGCCTTTGTCGGAATCGCGCCGTTCTCGATGGGGACTTCGACCGTCTTACCGGTGCGGTTGTCGGTGATCGTCAATGTATCGGCCATGCCAGGCACATATCGCCAGCGCGGCCCGGTTGCCAGTCGAGCGCGGTGGCTGGCGTCGAGACGGGGTGTTACCCAACTACGTGCGCGGCTTTCTCGCTGGCCTTCGCGGGCGTGACTACACGCGCGGACGACTGGTCTCGTCGCTCGTCGCCTTGGCTCTGCCGATGATTGTCGGCAGTCTCGCCATCGGTGTCGTGTTTCAGGTCGTCGACCTGGCCTTCCTCAGTCGGCTCGGCGAGGGGCCATTGGCCGCGGTGATCATGGTGAATCAGACCGTGTGGCAGGTCGTGACGATGGTCATGATGGGGATGAACTTTGCGACCCAGTCGTTGATCGCCCGCTCGGTTGGCGCGGGGCAGACCGACGGCGCGGAGCACTTCGGAGGGCAGGCGCTCGTCATGGCTGCGATTCTGTCGGTGGTGGTCGCCGCGGCGGGTCTACTCTTTCCCGAAGAGCTGTTCGGATTCGCCCGGCCCGACCCGAGCTTCGCGGAACTCGGCGTTTCGTACCTTCAGGTTCTTTCGGTGCTGTCGTTCGGGCTGATCGGCAGCATGATGTTCCGCGCCATCCTCGTTGGGGCGGGCGACACGGTGACACCGCTGCTCGCAAACCTCGTGCAGGTTGTCGTCTCGCTCTTCATGGAGTGGGTGTTGATCTTCGGCAACCTGGGCGCCCCGGCCCTGGGTGTGCTGGGCGTAGCCATCGCGATCTCGATCGGGCAGTGGTCGGCTCTTGCGGTCGGACTGACCGTGCTGTTTCGCGGTTCGTCGCGCGTCCGATTACGCGCACGCCACCTGATCCCGGACCCGGGGGCCTTGTTGACGATCCTTCGCAATGCCTGGCCGCCCGCGCTTCAGATGATGGGAATGGTGGCGACGACGTTCGCGTTCCTGCGACTCGCGGCGGACTTCGGCCCGTCGGTGCAGACCGCCTACTCGATTGGGCTCCGGATCGGCATGATCGTGCCGGCGTTCTCCTTTCCGCTCGCGACCGCGTGCGCGACTCTGGTGGGGCAGGCGCTTGGCGCGGGGAATGTTCCCAGAGCCTGGCGGGCGATCGGAACGGGGGTGTTGGTGCACGGCTCGGTCATGTGGAGCTTCGCCGGTGTCGTCTTCTTGTTTCGCCGTCAGCTGCTCGGGCTCATCACGTCCGATCCGGAGGTCATCGAGCTCGGCAGCGAGTTCCTCATGTACTCGGCAGGGAGCTTCGTGTTGATGGGCTTCAATCTCGTCGCGATGCGGGCCTTGCAGGGCGCGGGTGACTTCATCGTGCCGATGCTGATCTCGGTCGGCAGCACGTTGGCGATCGGAATCCCGAGCGCCTACCTGCTTGCGGCGACGCACGGGCCGACGGGTATCTGGATGGGTTCGCTGATCGGCACGGCATCTTCGACCGCCGCGATGGGCGCGTGGCTCGCGACGGGGCGTTGGACGCGCACGGGGCTGGCACTTGCGGTGGCGCCACGTGCGGCGACGAGGACTTGACGGTCGTGAACTGACGTAGCACGACAAGTGTCGGCTGACGTCCGTCAGTCGAGAATGCATCACGGGGAGGAAGACATGGGGCGGCTCGAGGGGAAAGTAGCGTTCGTCACCGGAGCGGCGTCGGGTATCGGCTCGGCGACGGCGCGCGTGTTTGCGCGCGAGGGCGCAACGGTCGCGGGTTTCGATGTCAACGGCACCGGTGACGAGGACTGGAAGGCGGCCGTGCAGAACGCACCGGGCAGCTTCCTCGTTGCGGGCGACGTGCGTGACGAGGGCGTGGTGCGCGATAGTGTGGCGCAGGCGAGCGCGAAGCTGGGTCGCGTCGATATCGCGGTGAACGCGGCCGGCGTCGCCGGTGGCGGGCCGGTACACCTCGTTGACGGCGACGAATGGGATCGCGTCGTCGACATCAACCTGAAGGGCACGTTCCTCGTCTGCAAGCACGTCTTGCCTGGCATGCTCGAGCGCAAGAGCGGCAGCATCGTGAACATCGCGAGCATCGAGGGTCTACAGGGCAGCGAGGGGGGGAGTGCCTACAATGCGTCGAAGGGTGGGGTCGTGCTTCTCGGCAAGAACCTCGCGATGGACTACGCGAAGCAGGGCATTCGCGTGAACACGATCTGCCCGGGCTTCATCGACACACCCCTGCTGCGCACCGTGATGGAGATGGAGATGATGAGCGAGGTGCGCGAGAGGATCAAATATGCCCATCAGCTCGGCCGCTTCGGGCGCCCGGAGGAGGTCGCCAATGGCATCCTCTTTTTCGCGTCCGACGAAGCGTCGTTCGTGACGGGCCAGGAGCTCGCGGTCGATGGTGGATTCATGGCCGGCCACCGCTTCGGGATCACTGCGCTCATGGGCCTGGAGTAGCCACAGCGTGGCCGGGTTGCTGGCGGCGCGGCCTCGTTGAGCTCCGCGTCGGCATGATGAGGTCCAGGGGCGTGCCCGCGGTCGCGCCATGAGTGAGCTGGTCCGATCCGTCGGGCTGCTGACGTCCCAGCGCGCCGTCCTGCTCGTGCTCGGCGCGGTGCGCACGAAGATCGCTGCCTCCCTGCTCGGTCCGGCAGGGATGGGGATCCTCGCGCAGGCGCAGGCATTGCGGGAGCTGCTGACGGCGCTGGCGACGCTCGGAACGCGCAGTGGGTACCTGAAGCTCATCGCGGAGTATCACGGCCGCGGCGATACCCGAGGCCTGGAGCGCTTGATCGTCACGACTCTCACGCTCGTGACGGTCCTGGGTCTGACGATGGCGACCTTCGCCGGACTGGCGGCGGCCGGTGTGGCGGATTGGGCGTATGGCGACTCGGGCCAGGGCATGTTGGTCGTGATCGTCGCGGTGACGGTGGCGGTGTCGGTGCCAGCGAAGGTGATCGCCCGAACCTTCGCGGGCGTACTGGACTATCGTACCTACCTCTTGATCGCGGTGGTGGAGTCGGTCACCGCCGTTGTCGCGATGGCGCTCCTTGCGCGCTCCTGGGGCGTCGAGGGCGCCGTGGCTTCGTTCGCCCTCGTCGAGACTATCGCTCTCCTGGTCGGAGGATGGCTTCTTTGGAGCCGTGTGGCGCGCCCTCTGAAGCTCTCACTTCGCCCCGAGCGGGTGGATGGGGCCACCGCGCGCCGGCTGATGCGTCTCGCCGGCGCGCTGACCTTGACGAGCCTCGCCGCGGCCGGTGTCGCCGTGTACGTGCGTGCCGAGATCCTCCGTCAGCTCGGAACAGAGGCGAACGGCTATTACCAGGTCGCCTGGCAGGTCGGGCAGAACTACCTCGGACTGCTCGGGACGGCGCTGTGGAGCTACGGGATGCCGAAGGTCGCGACACGGTTGGAAGACCCCGAGGCGATCATGCATCTCCAGAACAACTTCCTGCGCATCGTTCTCACGGTGCTGGCGCCAGGGGTGCTGGCGCTTCTCGCGACGCGTGAGATCTGGATTCCGATCCTCTTTACCGAGGCCTTTCTGGTGGCGGCGGGGATGGTGGCCTGGCAACTCGTCGGCGAGCTGATGGCCATGGGGCGCCAGTCGATGAACATCTCGCTCTTGCCGCGCGACCGACTACGGTTCCTGGTCTTCCAAGCGCTGTTGTACTGGGGGCTCTGGGCGGCTCTTTCGACCGTGTTGATGCCATATCTCGGGGTCACCGCGGCGGCCGCCGCATATTTCGCAGCGAACGGAATCTCCCTGGTGATCGCGTACAGCTACCATCACCGCGTGCTGGGCTACAGAGTGCACGCCGAAAACCGGCGCTTGCTGCGTTGGGCGGTGCCGGGTGTGGCGGTCGGCGTCATCCTTACGCTTCAAGCGGACATGATCGTGGGTCGGGTCGTGCCGCTCGTGATGGCGCTCGCCTGGTTGTGGGCGAACCGCCACGTATTGAATCGCCTCCGCGCGCGGGAGCTCTGATCTACTGACGAGGTGCGACGAAGCCGGTAGGGGCGTCGAGCCGCACGGCAATGGACTGCGACGTGTCGACGAGCTGCTGCAGCCACCAGTCCGCCCATCCGTATTTCTCCCGGAGCAAGGCTCGAATCCGTTGGTTTCCCTCGGCGCCAGGAAACACCTTGGCGATGTACGGGCGCGTTTCGCCGTTTCGCTCCATTGAAACCGTCGGGTTCCGTTGCAGGTCGGCGTAGAAGTCGCGTTCGGGGTTGGCCGCTTCGACCCACGCCGCGCCGTCGAGGTCGGCGACCCACACCCGGGTCTTCCGCGTGGTTCCGTTGGGCCCGCGCGTCGAGAGGACGACGACCTCGGCCCCTTCGGTCGCGACGAAAGTGATACCGGCGATCACGGCGATGAAGATCGTTCCGAGCACGAGGACGGTGCGGAGGAGAGGTGCCATGGTTTCAGATCCTGAACGAGAGGCGACGATCGTGCGCGTCCCGAACGCCGATGGAAGGAGGCCGGGTGTCCAGGGGCGTGTCCCGAGCGGCTAAACTCACGGCGCGGCCATGAGCAACTCGTCGGCGAGCCAGCCTTGCAGGAGGCGAACGGCGACTTCGGAGGCGTCTTCGCCCGTGTCGCCTTCGGCGATCCACTCGCAGAGGTCCGCGAAGGTGGTTCCTCGCGCGATGTGCTGCAGCGCTTCGTGCTCGAAAGGCGGAACTCGCTTGTGGAACACCCGCAGCTCGCGTCGCCAGACGCGCAGGGTAAACGGTCCTACGGTCTCGAGGTCGGTCGGCTCGCCGTCGAGGAGCTTGCGGCGAGTCTGGTCGATCGGCGAGGTTGCGCACAGAAGGCGAAGCGAGGGCACGCTGCGCAGCTCGAGTGCTGGCCAGGCCTCGGGCGCGAGCGCGCGCAAGGTGTCACCGCTCAGGAGGGGCGCGTCCGCGGCGGTGAACGAGTCGATCAGGGCCCACTCGAAGCTCGCGAGGTCGGCGATCTGAGGTGTCTCGGTGGCACGCAGGTAGGCCGGGAGGTGGCGCCCGGCAAGGCGCAGGTCGGGGTGGTCCGTTGGATGGGCCTCTACGTATCGGGCGATGAGCGATTCCCACGCGTCGTCGCCCAGGGCAGTGACCGTCGCGCTAAAGTCTTCGGCAATCGCGTCTCGGATGCGCGCGAAGATCATGTCCGTGTAGATGCCGATTCGCTGCGCCGGCGAGAGGCGACCGTCTCCGCCGACGGGCAGGGAGCTCTCTGCATCCTTGAGGCGGGCTTCGCAGTCGGCAGCGCCACCGAGCGAGAAGAGTCCTTCGAGCTGGTGTTGGAGCTCACGCAGCGAAGGTGCGGCCGACACGAGCGCCTCCATTCTTCGTACGCGTCTCCGCATCGACTTCGTCGCAGATGAGCCGTGCACGCGAGACCTCATCCTCGAGCGTCGCGAGAGGGGGAACGTTGCCGTCCCATTCGATCAGGGTCGGCACTCGCCCGAGCCGGCGAATCGTATAGCGATAAAGGTCCCAGACCTCTGGGCAAACGGGAGCGTCGTGGGTGTCGAGCAGGTGTGTGCCCATGTCGCTGTGCCCGGCCAAGTGGAGCTGGACCACACGGTCGCGAGGCATCGTGTCGATGTACGCCCGCGCGTCGAATCCGTGGTTGAACGCGCTCACGTAGACATTGTTCACATCGAGCAGGATATCGCAGTCCGCGCGCTCGACCAGTGCGGACAGGAACTCTGCTTCGCTCATGGTCGAGTGCGAGAAGGTGAAATAGCTCGACACGTTCTCGAGAACGAGCCGTCGGCCGAGCACATCTTGTACGCGGGCCACGCGTTCGGCGACGTGGGTGAGGACCTCCTCGGTCCAGGGAAGGGGCAGGAGATCGTGGAGGTTGTGGTGCTTCGCGCCCGTCCAGCACAGGTGGTCGGAGATCCATTCGGGCTCGAAGCGGCGCGCCAGGGTGGCGAGCCGCGTGAGGTAGGTCTCGTCGAGCGGATCGGTCGTTCCGATCGAGAGCGAGACCCCGTGGAGCACGACCGGTGCGTCGCGGCGCACGTGGTCGAGGACATGGAGGGGGCGGCCCCCGTCCATCATGAAGTTCTCGGAAACGGCCTCGAACCAGTCGACCTGCGCGCTTCGCTCCAGGAGTTCGCTGAAGTGTGTAGTGCGCAGTCCGATGCCGATGCCGAGTTTCGGGATTGCTTCCATTACGAGTGGTTGGTGCGCAGGCGGAGCCGCCGGCTTGCGCGGCCCCGCCTCCTCAGGGTGGAGGGGTTAGCCCTCTACCTTGCCGCCCTTGGCCTTACAGTCTTCGGCCGTCATCTTCTGAACGCCCATGCCCTTGCACTTGTTCTTGCCGGCGCACTCGTTGCCCTTCGCCGCGCACTCACCCTTGCCAGCGCACTCGTTTACACCCGAGCACGAGACCTTCGCGTCATCCCCGGCGGCGGCGTCGCCATGCGACCCGGCAAGTGCATTGCCGGCGGTGAACAGCGCGGCGGCGGAAAGAGCGATCACTACACCCTTGGCAGGTTTGTTCATTTGGTTCTCCTCCTTGACGTGTGTGGCCGAAGGTCTTCCTCCGGCCAGGTTGCACCGATGGTGAGCCGCCCGGCTCACCTTACTTCGAGCGCGGCGCGAATCGCATCGCCGACTTCGGCGACACCGCGCTTTGCTCCGGGTGGAAAGATGGAATGAATGCTGCCTGCTCCGTCGGCGTGCCATCGGGGAACGATGTGGACGTGCACGTGCGGGACGGTTTGTCCGGTGGCGTCTCCGTTATTGACTCCGATCGTGCTGCCATCGGCGCCGAGTGCGTCGCGCACGGGACCGGAAAGTCGCACGACAGTCCGAAACAGAGCGTCCGCCTCGCCGGGCTCGAGATCGTCCAGGCGAGCGACGTGACTGTGGGGAACCACGAGGACGTGGCCATCGGCGAGCGGCGAGACGTCGAGGAAGGCGAGGGTGACTTCGTCACGTGCGACGACCTGGGCCGGGATCTCGCCGCCTATGATTCGGCAGAAGATGCACGACATAGGCTCCGACCCCTAGACCGACAGCGGGGCCTGGTCAAATCGGGACGGTACGAGAAAGAGCTTGAACGCTCGCCCCGTCCTTGGCAGCTTGAGCGATCTTGCGCGGCCGTTGGGTTCACCGCCGGCCTCACGCCACTATCTGGGAGACCCGATCACGATGCCGAAGAAGAAGGGCCCTGTGAGTCGCCAGACTCTATGGCAGCGTAAGCACCGCGCGATGGGACTCTGCGTGGTGTGCAGCGAGCCGGCGTCCAAAGGGTGGCGCTGCGTGAAGCACTACGAGCAGCACAAGATCACGATGAGGCTGCGCTACATCCCCAAGGTGAGGGGCCGCTACGATGTGGGTGGCGCGTCCGAGTTTCTTGCCGCAGCGGCCCAGGACCAGGGTGAGCCGGGCAAGAAGAAGCGGGCCCCCAACAGGGGCGAGAAGCAGAAGCAGACGCAGGCCGAGGCTGTCCCGAAGGCTTCAGGGAAGGGGAAAGCGGTCCGGGCTCGGGCCGCGACGGCCTCGACGAGCGGGGGCTCCAATGGCGGCGGATCGTCGGACTGAGGCTGCGGATTCTCGCCGCAGACCCATAGATTCATCGGTCCGCGACTGCTAGATTCGGCCCTGAGCTTCGCGCACGTTCCGCTCGGATTTCCGCACCTCCTCGATTCATGAACTCAGGGTAATCCTTCGCCGCGCCCGTCCTGGCGCGCGGCGGATCGGACCGTCGCGCACATCCACCACGAACACGTTCGGAGGACGCGCCGTTGAACGAACAGAAGGTCTTTCCCTTTCGTGCCCGCCTCGACAAGCGGGGGCCGGCCACCATGCGCAGCGAGCGCACGGGCTGGCTCACACCGTACGAGGTAGAGACTCTCTTTTCGGATGCGATGTGGGCAGGCCACGGGGCCGAGCTCGATGTCGCGGTGCCGGCCAAGACGAGTGAGGACGGCCTTGCGTGGATTCGGTCGCGCTTCGACCGGCTGCGCATGCGGGGCATCGGGGTCCGTGTGCGCCGCGACAGCACATGGGAGTTCCGCGACGTCGTGAATCGTCGCGGGTCCTGAGGTAGGATCATGGCCGCCGGGTCGCTGGTCGATCCGCGCTCGATCTGATGCTCTCCGACCTCCGTGCACCCCGCGAGCTCGTCCTGCTGATGCGCTTTGTTGCGATCCTCGGCGCAGCCAAGATCGCGACGGTGGTCTACTACGACCTCCTCTTCGCCACCGAGCCGACGGCCGCGGAGATCGCGGTCAGCGAGGGCGAGATCCGCCGGATCGCGGAAGAGGGCGAGGCTCGGGTCTTCGCCGACTTTCGCCGGCGTGCTCCGGGCGTTCTCGAAGCGGCTCAGGAGTGCGCGGAGCCGGGAGACGCCTCGTGCCGCTGGGCCGAGATCTGGATCGAGCGTTATCGGCTGAAAGCCGACGATGTCTTGCGATCGCCGGCGGAGTACGGTGCGCAAACGGCCACGGCAGCGCGCCAGTACCGATCGGCGATTGCCGCGTTGGACCGGGGTTCGGCGCCGCCAAGCGCCCGATGAGCCCGGGCGCAGCCCCTACGAACGGGTTGGGGCCGGGACGTCGATCGGCCGTATGTCTGGCGTTTCTCGGCGGGACGTTCTCCTCGGTCGGCTGCAGAACGATCGGCGGAAGCCTCCTTCAGGAGACGCGAGCTTGGATCACTCGACGTAGCCGAGCGCGCGCAGTCGGCGCTCGCGCTCGCCATCGATGACAGGTAGCGCGCCGAGGTTCTTGGGGCGGGGCAAAGCGGAGAAGGCTCGAACGCGCGCTTGCAGCGGATCGTCGGCTGCACTGCGCTCCTTCGTCGTGCGCCGTTCGCTCGGCTCATCGGCCAGGTCGTAGACGTGAACGTGCTCTCCGTCTGGGGACACGAGGCGTATCAGCTTGTGCTCCCCGTCGTACGTGACGGTGACTCGCCGGCCGTGGAAGTCGACGTCCTCGACCCAGACGTCGTGGGGTTCCGCGAGGGGGCGCGCCTGAACGCCCTGCGGGAGCGAGACGCCGGCCGTTGCGAGGATCGTGGCGAAGATGCCGAGGGTGGACACGCGGCGCGTCACCACGGACCCGGCTTCGCGATTGCCGGGATACTTGACGATCAGCGGGACGTGAATCAACTGCTCGAAGGGATAGCCGCCGTGCCCCGACTCTCCGTGCTCGCCGAGAAGCTCTCCGTGGTCGCTCGTGACGATGATCAACGAAGAGTCGTAGCGGCCTGCCTTCTTGAGATCGGAAAGCAACTCGTCGAGCGCCTGATCGGTATAGGCGACTTCGCCGTCGTACTGGCTGCGGAAGTGGCGCAGGGCTTCGGGTGACGCGGGTTGCTCGTCGGTCATGATCGCGGTCAGTTCCGTGCCGTACTCGGGCCGTTTCTCCCCAAAACGTGTGTCGAAGGGAGGCGGCGGGGTGAACGGCTCGTGCGGGTCGAGGATGTTCAAGAACAAAAAGAGCGGCGTTCGGGCCGAGGCGAGGACCTCCGCGGCAAGCTCACGAACGTCCATCGCGTCGCCCACACCTCGAGCCCGGAACGAGTCGAAGCCGCGAGCGAATCCGAAAGGCTCGGCCACGTAGCCGTTGTTGCCGACCACTGCTGCGGTGTCGTAGCCCGCATTGCGCAGGAGCTCCGCGAGGGTGACCGCGTCGGGCCGAATCGCACGTGCGAGGAGCTTCTGTCCGGGGACGCGCTCTGCTCCGTGCCACGACGGCAGCATCCCCGTGAAGAGGGCTGCGTGAGCGGGCACGGTCCAGGTTCCGGGGGTGATGGCGTTTCGGTATACGACTGCGTCGCGGGCGAACGCGGTGAGGCGGGGCGAGGTCTCGTGCTCGTAGCCGTAGAGCGAGAGGTGATCGGCGCGCTGCGTATCGATCACGACGAGGAAGACGTCCGGACGCGGCTCGGTGCGGGGGCAACCCAAGAGTTGGATCGCCAGAAGCGCCAGGAGCATACGCGAGATCGATGCCACGTTCGCAAGGGCCTATCGTTGGCGCTCGCGGATCGCAATGCGCACTCTGCGCTGCCGGAGGCGATAGCGACGCGCCTTGGAAGTGGGTTCAACGACGGCGTTCGGCGCGGGCGAGTTGAGGCGCGACAGCGTTCTGCGTAAACACCAAAGGCCCTGGGCCTCTGCTGCGGGGGAGATGACATGTCCAGACTCGTGGTTCTGCTCTCTTTGCTCGTCGCGTGTTCCCGCTCCGAGCCGCTCGCCGTGCTGTTCGTCGACGAGACGGCCCTGTCCGGAGTCAGCCGAAACACGCCGACGTACGACGCCGCGGTGGCCGACGTCGACGGGGACGGCCGGCCCGACATCTACGTAGGGAACCACGAGTACGCGGCGGCACTTCTGATGAACGAGGAGTCGAGCTTCCGTGACCGGATTGCCGCCTCGGGTATCGACCCGATGGGAGATCAGCATGGCACCGCTTGGACGGACGTCGACAATGACGGGCGCCCAGATCTCTTCGTGAGCCTCGGTGCCTTCCGAGGGCAGGGGCAGAAACAGAACCCGCTGTACCGGAACGTCGGGCAGGGGCGCTTCGAACGAGTCGAGGCCCCGACGGGAGTCGAAGACGCGCGAGGACGCTCGCGAGCCGCGGCCTCGTTCGACTACGATGGGGACGGCTTGCTCGACCTTCTGGTGGCGAATCATGCCACGCCGAGCAGCCTCTTTCGCAACCGAGGCGACGGCACGTTCGAGGACGTCTCGGCGGAGACGGGGGTCGACCGCCATTCGGCCGAGGGAGTCACGTGGACGGACTACGACCAGGATGGTCGGCCGGACCTGTTCTTCATGCAGGGGCCCGACGGCGCGCGGTTGTTGCGCAACGATGGCGGAGCGCGGTTCGTCGATGTCACCGACGAAGCTGGTCTGGACCCTTGGGGGAGCGTCGGCGGCGCTGCCTTCGGCGACTACGACAACGACGGCGTCCTCGACCTCTACGTGAGTCGAGGCTGGGGTTACCGGGCGACGGCATGGTCGGATGGCGCAGGAACGATCACCTTTGCCACGTTCTCGGACGAGTCGCCTCGGGGGTTCGACTTCGACGCCGAGGGCGACGCAGGGACCTCGGTTCGGGCCGAGCTGTATCAGAAGGGCGAGCCTCCGAGGCCCGGCCAGATCCGCTGCGGCGCGCGCACCCGGCCACCGGGCCACGAGTTTGAATGCGGAGGGGCGGCGGCGGTCGCAGCGGAGGCCCCGGAGATCGAGCCGGGGTATGCGCTTTGGCGAGATCCCGAGTCGCGCCGTGACTGCGACGGGTGTCCGCCCATCTACACGTGGCATCTTCGCTGGTTCGGCCTCGGCGATTGGAACGAGACGGGCATCATCCGCGGCGGGGTTCGTCCAAAGCTGGTGGGAGTCACGGTCGACTCTCCCAGGGGCGGCGGACTGTACCGGGGGCGGGGTGACGGGACGTTCGAGCAGGTGGATGCGCGCGGCCTATCGCCGGACGTGAACGGGCAGGGCGCCGCCTGGCTCGACCTGAACGCCGATGGATGGCTCGATTTGTACGCGGTGGATGCGGCGGCCGATGGCACCCCGGCCCAGAGTCAGCTCTTCTTGAACGACGGGCGAGGCGGCTTCGCGCTGGTTCCACAGACCTCTGGAGCGACCCCGCTGATCGAGGTCGGTCGGCCGGTGAGTATCCAGCACGCAGATTTCGATGGCGATGGCCGCCTGGATCTATTCTTGACGAACGGTTGGGGCGCACCCCCGTTCAATCGAGGTCCCTACATTCTGCTGAAAAACAAATCGGAACGTCGCCATTGGCTCGAGGTGGACCTCGTGGGTGTCGCCTCGAATCGGCTCGGCCTCGGGGCCTGGGTCGAGCTCGACGCGTGCGGGCGTAAGCAGGTTCGCCATCACGACGGCGGGCGAAGCGATCTCTCGCAGTCGCTCGTTCCCCTGTTCTTCGGGTTGGGCGATTGCGACGACGTCGATCGACTCGTGGTGAAATGGCCTTCGGGGGCGGAGTCCGAGGAACTCGACGTGGCGGTGGACGGCACGCACCGAGTGAACGAGCCCGCGGCGACAGGCGACCGAGCATCGTCGCGTGCGGCGCCTTGACACTCCGAATGTCCGTGGTAGCCGTTGCTTCGAACTCATGTCGAGCATCGTAGCCGAAGCTGTACGTGGCCGTTCCCCCACGCTGCATGACGAGTTTCGTTCGGCGAAGCCGTTCCCGCACGTGGTGATCGACGGCTTCTTGCGCCAGGACTTGTGCGAACGACTGGCCGAGGACTTCCCTCGATACGACGAAGAGAAGTTTCGCAACGAGTGGGGCGAGCTCGGCAAGGCGTCCCATGAGGACGTCGCTTCGATGGGGCCGGCTTTCGAGGAGCTGGACGCCGGTCTGCGCTCCCGAGAGTTCTTGGAATTGATGTCCGACATCTCGGGCGTCCACGACCTCTTATTCGATCCCCACTATTTCGGAGGTGGTACGCACGAGAACTTGCACGGCATGGAGCTCGATCCGCATATCGACTTCAATTTGCATCCCAAGACCAATCTGCACCGGCGCCTCAATCTCCTCCTCTACCTGAACGAGGAATGGGACGAGAACTGGGGCGGCGGCCTCGAGCTGCACACGAACCCGTGGCTTCCGCCGGCCGAGAACGAAGTCAAGACGGTTTCGCCCGTGATGAATCGCTGCGTGATGTTCGAAACCAGCGATCGGTCGTGGCACGGCTTCCGGCGTTTGAACCTACCCGAGGACAAGCGAAGCATGAGCCGCCGCTCGTTCGCGATGTACCTCTACACCCAAGCGCGTCCGCCTTTGCAGATGATTCCGCATGACATCACGATCTACACGGACCGCCCCCTGCCCGAGCACATTCGCGTGGGCCACCAACTGTCCGGTGAAGACGTGAACGAGCTCGAGTGCCTCCTGACGCGCCGCGACCGCAAGCTCGAGTACCTCTATGGGCGAGCCATCGACTATGCGCAGAAGACACTCGAAGAGCGCACCGAGGTCGCACCGGAGGGTCGGCTCGAACGCGGTCTCCGGCGCGCCGCACGCTATCTCGCCCGCTCTCGCGGCGCGTCCGGGTGAGCCTCGTCGGTCGTGCGTTGCGAACGCTCCGCCGCGCGGTCCGTGCGGTTACTGGAGGCAGCGATCGTCGAGAGAGAGAATCCACTCGGTGACCAGCCTTGCTCCGGCGCGGTCGATTTCGAGACTCCCCAGTGGCGGCATTCGGAGATCTCCTTCGTGTTGCAGTCGAGTCAGCAGGAGCGATCGCTCCGGGTCCCCCGGCACGATGAGGCTCAGGTCCTCCGCAGGTGAGATGCGCGTGGGATCGGCGTGACACACGGCTGCGTCCTCGAGAGCAATGGAGGCACGGAGGTCCATCTCCGGAAAGTACGTTCGCGAACCGGGGCGATGGCATGGGGCACAGTTCACGTGCAGGTAGGCGCGTGCCGCGGCGTGGACTTCCTCGTCGGTCCTTGGCTCTTCGCTCGCGGGGGCAAGGCGGGGCGCCGTCGATCGAGAGAGCGACGCGGCGTCGAGGAGCCCCGTCGAGACGAGGATGTCGAGTTGGTTCTCTGCGCCGCCGCGGCCGTCGTCGACGAGACGGTCGAGCTGGCCGACTTCGAGTCCGAGAGGCCATCCGGCGCGCTCGGTGTGACAGCGCGAGCATTCTTCGCGCGCGGGAAATACCCAATCTCGACCGTCGGTGACCGACCGAGTCTCCCCGAACGGCGACACCAGAAGCGCGTCCTCTCCGTCCCAGGCGTACGAGTATCCGGTCCAGCCGGAGGCGGCGTGGTTCATGAGCAGTCGGGTCTCCACGACACGTCCGCCCCGCGCGAACTCCTTCATCAGTACGGTTCCTGGCGGAAAGACGAACCTCCCGTCGTCCGCGACCTGGATCGCTTCGCCACGGGGCACCGACATCCAGCGTCGCTTGGTGGCTCCGTCGGACCAGAAGGGAACGTTGATCTCGTAAGCAACGAGGCCTTCGGCCGCTGCCGCGGTGTCGTCCGGTTCGACGCAGCCGGTTTCGGAGAGGCGCGAAGGGAATCCCGGTCGATCCGCGCGCTGGAACGCCGAGAGGCGGAGAACGCTGCCGCCCCAGAAGTCGAGGACGTACAACTCACCGTCGTTGCCTTCGGCGAAGGAGGAGATCGGCCCGGCGTAGTCCGCGAGCAGTCCGGCTTCGAAGCCGTCGTTCGTGGGGAAGAGCCCCCAGACGAGCCCGGCGCACCAATCCGCGAAGACGTATACGCCCTCGAGCTCTGGTAGCCGGTCGCCCCGGTAGACGTAGCCGCCCGTGACTGAACAGCCCGTGCCGTGGTGGTAGGTATGGGTCGGCGCCATGTGGTCGGCGTCCGCGCACGAGGCCTTCGCCGTGTTACAGAGCTCTCCCTCCCAAACCGGCCAGCCGTAGTTCCCGCCACGCTCGACCCGGTCGATCTCCTCACGGCTCGACCAACCGACGTCTCCCAACCAGATTTCACCCGTGGCTCTGTCGAAGCTCCATTTCCACGGATTGCGGAATCCGTAAGCGACGACCTCCGCGGGGACGTGTACGCCGGGGAGCGGCTCCTCTCCGCTCCGGGGCGCATCGACGTCCAATCGCAGAAGCGTCCCCTCGACCGTATCGGGGTCCTGGGATCGCTCGCGCTGCGACAGGTCCCCGATCCCGACCACGAGCCATCCATCGGTGGGGTCGAAGTGCATGGTGCCGGCGTTGTGGCCGGCCTCGAACCTCCCTTCGGGGAGAAATCGGCAGATGCGTTCGACCGAGAGCAGCGTCGCGTTCGCAACCGGCTCGAACTTTCCAGACCGATGCAGCAACTCCGCAACGACGACGGTCGGACACTCTCCCGGCGCGGTCGCGGCCAGGGTTGCGTAGACGAACGCCCGGTTGTCTTCGGGGAACCTCGGGTGAAAGGCGAGCCCGAGAAGACCCGTCTCCGCGCTGTCCGTCACGACGGGGTCGACCACCACACCGCGCCAATCCAATGCGAGGCTCATCGTCGTCCCGCGTTCCTGCTGCTCGACGCGCCGGATCGTGCCGCGTTGTTCAACGACGTACCACACCGAGTCTTCTCCCGGTGGCTGGACCATCGCGACCGGGCGCTCGAACGCCCCTTCGATCCACGGCTCGAGTTCGAGTTCTCCGCCTTGGGCCGCCTCGGCAGGCGCGAGGCACGAGGCGGAGCCCGGCGACGGCGCAGCTGAGGGGATGGGAGAAGGGAAAGGAGAGGGTGTCTCGCCGGGGCGGGGTTCGCCAGAACTCGGCGCCGGATTGCCCCCGCCGCAGGCGGAGATCAGAACGGCCGCGGCGCAAAGGAGCATCCACGCCTTCGATCGCGAGCACAGCCCCTGAATACGTGTGGCGGCGATGCTCGAGAACACGGTTCGGAAGGTACCCGCCTCAGCGCCCGCGATCCAGTTTCATGGCTGTGGTCGAGAGAATATGAGTGACCCCGTCGGGCCTCCGACGAGCCTGATGGAGCAGCCGCGAGATCGGCATCACGGGCGGTCTCGACAACCTAGCCGGAGTCGCGCATGAAGGGCGTCGTGAAGCGCACTCGGCCCACACAGGTTGTTTGGTTGTACGTAGTAGTCGCGAGCGTGCTCGGCGGTGCGATCGCTGCCTACTTCTTCGTCTATGTGGCTGGGAAGCGGCAATATTTTCGAGGAGAGGCCGGGCGGCATGCCGATGCCATTGCTGAGCACGTCCGCGAGGCAGTCGACACCACAGCCACGCAGCTTGGGCACCTCGAAGGCGAGATCCGCGATGACAGCCGCAAAGGGGTTCCCTTCGAGCCGGCCGAAATTGGAAGTAAGATCAACCTGATCCCTGGCCTTGAACACCATCCACCATTTCGGGCGCTTGACGGGGCGTCGGAACACGCTTGCGGCGGGCCGAACCGTCCGGTCCTGGTTCAGTTGGATTGGAGCTACTCGAGGCCTCGAGTGCGCTACACGTTGTGCAGTGAAGGCGGAACGACTCACCCAGCCGAAGAGTGTCCTCGCGGGGCCTTTTGCGCCACAGCCTCACTGCAGGCTCTGCTAGGCCAGCTTGACCCAGGGAACGTCTTCGAGGACGTCGCTCTGGGTACTCGGGAGGGGAGCCGGCTGTTGTTCCAGCTTCGAGAGAAGCCGTTTCGGCTCTACTCCCCGCCTCGGATAGAGCAGGACACCGGCGACGCGGCTGCGGCGGAAGCCGTGGGGCACGTGACAGGCGACCAGGCGAGCCCGACGGCGTTGCGTCCCGCGCCGGTGACGATCGCTGGTGAGGGCTACGAATTGTACGTCGGCTACGTGAGTCTCCCGTATCGGGGGCTGGGTACGCACAGCAAAAAGCTCATCGGGACGCCCACGTGGGCCGTCTACGGATGGATCAGCTCTGCACGCATGGAAGCACGTAGTCGCCAGCTGCAGCCGGCGTTCTTTGTCGCGCTGCTCGCGGCGTTCTTGTTCGCTCTGGCGTTGCCGCCGTTGTTGAAGCTGTGGGTTCTGAGTCCGGGTGAGCGGCTTCGAGCTACGGACATTGCCCTCGGTGGGATAGCGGCGTTGGTCTCTGCGGTCCTGGGAACGATCGCTGTGTTGGCCACGCTTGCGAATCAGGTTGTCGACTCGCGTCTGGATCAGGCGATGCACAATACGGCCGAGCGTCTGGACCGGTATGTCATGGATGCCGAGCAGGAATCCTCTGAGCGTCTGTCCCAGTTTTTCGACAGAGCGCCAGGGAGCGAGGAGCAGCCGATACGTGTGGAGGGCGGTTCCTGGACTCGAAGCACCCCCGTATTCCCCGAGATCTTCTTTCGGACCGATGGGGACGGCAAGCAGGACCGTAAGTGGTCCATTCGAGACGCTCGAACGCCGAAGATCAGTGTTGCCACGCGGGACTACTTCAATCACGCAAAGCCGGAACTCATCCGATCCAAGAACACAGGCGAGGTGCTACTAACCGCCGTGCGTCGCGCTGACCCGGACACGGACTCGAAAGCGATTGAGGCGGGTACGATGCGGCCGTCTGCTCTCTTATATCCGGTACTGCCGATCGGGTTTGGCTTCGCGATTCTCGACCGGGACCTGGACGTCCTCTTCCATTCAGGGGGAGGCGACCGAGAAGTCTTGTTCGACGAGACATCGAAATCGGCTGAGTTGCGAATACTCCATCGCCGCCGAGCGACAGCTGCTATCAATCTCGACTACCACGGGTCCGGTCATTCTATGGCTTTGAGGCCATTGGGCGAGGGCTCCGACGTCGAGTGGTCCCGGGATCTCACCTTGGTGGCGTTCCGCGAGAAGATCTGGAGCCGACTCCTCGTCTTCGAGACTGTGACGCTCTCGCTTATCGGGTATGCAGGCTATCTTGTACTCTTGGTCCTCGCCGGGGGGGCGCTTCACAGTCGGTCGCAGAGTACATTGAGCGACAAGATCTGGCCCAGGCCTGGTTTCGAGGCGCTCTATGGTCGTGCCGGGCTTGTACTCCTGTTGATGGCACTCGTTCTCGGACTTGGCGCCTTCTGGGCATCGGCAGGTGTTGCGCTCGCAGTTCTGGCTCTGTGTCCGATACTCGCCTTCGGCGTGCCGTCGCTGCTCGTACGAGCGGAGGATGCCAGGGGAGACGCGAAGCCTGGTCATGCGGGCGTCGCCCTCCTGCTGGCCGGTTTGCTCATGATGCTGGGTGCAGTACCTGCGGCAATTCTCTTCCGGGAGGCTCTGGATCACAGATATGCGGCACTCGTCGGCGCGGCAGATGCCCACTGGACCGCGGGCGAGTTGAGGCGAAGGGAGAAACTGGATGCCAAGTACAGCGAGGTGATCGAGTTCTCGGAGGCCGCCGATTCGGACGGCCCATGTCGCGACGCTCCCGGATTGTACCCCGCGGAGTTTCTGGGCGCGGGCTGTCACGTGCCGGGCGTCGACGGTGGCCTGAATGTGACGAGCGCCGTAGAGTGGGCACTTCCGCTAATCGCCGCAGTTCATCCCGAAGCAGCTCGCCGCAACGCTTGGGAACCTTCAGGGGACTCGGTGAGCGACATGACGCGAGTGGAGCTTGTAGCAGGGGCAGGTGAGCTCGTGTTCCGGGTCGGTGGTCTGGTGTTCGCGATTCTCCTCGGACTCCTTGTTCTGTTCGGAGTCTGCTGGGTGACGCTCCGTCGCTTGTTCCCAGCAGAACTAGCCGTTCGGGTCCCCTCGCACCGCCCCGCCAGATGGCCTGCGTCCGGTGGAAATGTAGTCTTGCTCCAGCCCCGCGCCGAGAACCCGGGATCGGCGCGAACGAATTGGCTTCTGGTGGCGGCCCCGGAAGACTCCGTCGAAGGGTGGTTCGCTGCGTGGGCAGAGGGGGAGCGTCTTCGGTTGGACGCGGCCTCAACGGACTGGCCTTCCGATGCCGAACTGTCGGTAGCGTCAGTGCTTCTGGTCGAGAACTTCGATCTTGGATCAGCGCAGGCGTGCTCGAAGCTCGAGAAGATACTTGACGTGGAGGTTACGCCGGACCTGAACCAGTTGGTCGTCCTGAGCAGGTCGGAACCTCGGGATCCCGGAGCGGGCGACATTTCCCCGCGGTGGGCAGGCTTGCTCGCCTGCTTCGAGATTCTACGATTCGACGACGGCTCGAGGGCAGGCCCTGACGCCGTGGAAGAAGAGCTGATCCGGTTCCTCCCGAGGTACCGAAAGTTATGGGAATGGTGCGGGCCCCGCGAGAAGCTGACTCTAGCCAATCTGGCGAACGAGGGGTTCGTGAATCCGAACGATGTGGCAGTTCTTCACAACCTGCGTCGCCGGGGCGCCGTGCTGCCCAATGTGCCGCCGCACGTCATGAACGAGAGCTTCCGCCGATTCGTGATTCAGTCCGCCGATCGCCGCGAGATCGCCGGGTGGGAGCGGGAGCTTGGCAGTAGGCGAATGGCTTGGGTGCGAGGAGTGGTGATCATGATCCTACTCGTCGCAGCGTTGTTCCTCATTGCCACGCAGCCAGTGGAGGCAAAAGGCGTCTTGTCCACGATTGCAGCAGCCGGTCCCGCGACGATGGCACTGCGCAACGTCATCGCGCTCGCGCAGGCGTCACGAGGGCGATCTCTCGCTTGAGTACTGCGACGGTCACCCCGCGAGAGCGACGTTCGACCAACCCCCGACGGAATTGAGGTGCTGATGCAGGTTCTTGGGCCTGTACCTGGGATCGCCCTCCCAGCGCTGCTTCACAGAGCGATGGATGAGAACGTCCCCCAAGCCGTGATCGATCGGTCTGAGGTGCTCTGGGCGGAGTCGGTAGATTTTCCGGCGAGACCGATGCAGTTTTGCGCGAGGCTTGGAACTGAGCGTGCTCTTCAGGTGCGTCTCGATCGCCAGGCCCGCCTTCGCTGCCTCCCCAATCAACCAGCCGAGCGGGAGATCGGCGAGTAGCCCGCCGTCTAAGTCCGCCTTGAAACCGCCGCCTACATCGGAGTGGGCGCCGGCGAACCAGACCTGAGTCACATTGTCACTCTGCCTTGGAGCGATGATCGTCGGCTCGAAATCCGATCGTTTCTCGTCGATCGCGATGGCGTGGCGCGCGCGTTCCACGTTTCGTCCGATCTTGGTGTCGTAGAACTCGTCGTCGGCGTCGAGAAGTCCCATGACGGAAAACGGCACCCCTAGCGCACCAACTGTGTCCCAGAGGCCCATGAACGCCACTCTTCGAGACGGATGAGAGTGCGCTGACCGGAACGCGACGGACTTGGCTCCCTCCGGCGCGAACGGTGCACTCGTCTTCTTGTAGTGATTGAACGCCGTCTGGATGAGCCTTGCATCGGGGCGCTTGAGAATGCCGCAGTTGTTGATCAGCCCCGAGAGGCTACGGACGGTGTAGGCACCGCGGCTAAAACCGAAGAGGAAGATCTCATCGCCGGGTTTGTAGTTCTGGACGATGTAGCGGTAGCCGTCCATGATGTTCTTGTTGATTCCTTTTCCCGTAGCTCCTCCGACCACCTGATCGTAGTAGGAGCCGATCCCCCAATCGTAGAAGACATGTTGCGGCGTGCCGTTCCGGTGGAAGGGCTTGATCGCCCGTGCAAGGCGCAGCACGTTCGTCGGGACGTCATTCTCGAGGTCTTCTTCGGGACGATTCCACGTCCCGTCTGCACAGATTACGATTCGCTTCTTCATCGCATTCTCCCGAAGGACCCTTTCGCTTAGCCGTCTCGAGCAGGCGAAGGGAGGTTCCTCGCGCCATGTGCTTCCTAATGATGCCGCCATGGACGCGCTACCCTCGCTACCGCCGCGCCTGGATCCGGGGTTGATCTTTCCGTTCTCGCCGCATCAGGTCTCGATGGCCTTCACGCGTGCGGTACATCGGGCCGGGATCGAAGACTTCCGCCTCCGCGACGTGCGACACTCGTTCGCGAGCTGGCTGGCGATGTCGGGCGTCCCGACTCGAGGACCGCAGGAACTCCTCGGTCACGCCGACCCCCGGATGACGATGCGCTACACGCACTTGAGCGATGCGTACCTTCGCTCGGCGGTGGACGGCCGCATCATACCCGGAAACGACTCCGGGGTTGGCACCCATTTGGCACCAACCCCGGTCACCGATGAAGAAATGCAGTGGTCCCAGCGGGAATCGAACCCGCGTTACCGACGTGAGAGGCCGGCGTCCTAACCGCTAGACGATGGGACCGTTTAGAGCTTGCTAGCTGGGGCGGTAGGACTCGAACCTACAATCCCCTGAACCAGAATCAGATGCCTTACCAATTAGGCCACGCCCCACTAACGGCTTTGTGGCTAGTGGATGCTCCCTTTTCTTTCAACCCGGGTCGCTTCGGGCACCGCACATCTCCACGCCCGTGCGGAGGCGCGCGAGGCTCCAGTCGCGGCCGATGACCTCCAGGACGTCGAAGATTCCTGGGCTCTGCTTGCCTCCCGTGACGGCCACCCGGACGGGTTGAGCGAGCTTTCCGAGCTTCTGGTCTCGCTCCTCGGCGACGGCCCGGAAGGTCTCCTCCAGCCCGGGGGCGTCCCAGGTCGGTAGGGCTTCGAGGCGGGCGATCAGGGCATCCAACAGGGGAGCCGCCTCCGGCACGAGGAGCTTCTTTACCGCAGCCTCCTCGAAGATCAGGTCCTCGTCGAGGTAGTAACGCGCCGAGTCCAGCAGGCCCTTCAGGGTGGACGCGCGCTCGCGGAGGGTCTCGACCATGCGGGATTGCCAGGCTTCGTCCCCGCGCAGCTCGCGGTTCTCCTCGCGGCGGGCAAACTCCCGGAGGTCTCCGGCCAACTCCTCGGGGGTGCGGGCTCGCAGGTACTGCGCATTCACCCAGTCGAGTTTCTCGGCGTTGAAGACGCCGGCCGACGGGTTGACGTCGTCGATGGCGAACTTCTCGACGAGCTCGGCGCGGGTGAAGAGTTCCTGGTCCCCGTGGGACCAGCCCAGACGGGCGAGGAAGTTCACCAGAGCGTCCGGGTAGTATCCGAGCTCGCGGTATTCGAGCACCGAGGCGGCACCGTGGCGCTTCGAGAGACGACCCTTGTCGGCGCCCAAAACCATGGGCAGATGGGCGAACTTTGGCGGCTCGAGGCCCAGCGCCCGGTAGATCAGGATCTGCTTGGGCGTGTTGTTCACGTGGTCGTCGCCGCGAACGACGTGCGTGATCGCCATGTCGGCGTCGTCGACGGCCACGACGAGCTGGTAGGTCGGCGACCCGTCGGACCGTGCGATCACGAAATCCTCGATCTCCTCTACGGCAAACCCGATACGGCCTTTGATCTCGTCGTAGAAGACGACCTCGCCCTCGAGGGGCACGGCAATCCGCAGGGAGGCCGGTTTTCCCTCGACCGGACCGGGCCCGACACCGGGACGGCAGTGGCGCGAGTAAGAGATCCGAGTCCCGGCCGCTTTTGCCGCCTCGCGGTGCGTCTGGAGCTCCTCGGCGGTGCAGGTGCAGCGATAGGCGGCCCCCGAGGCCACGAGCTTCTCGATCGCATCGCGATAAAGAGGCGTCCGCTGGCTCTGGAAGTGGGGCCCCTCGTCCCAATCCAGGGCAAGCCATCGCATGCTCTCTAGAATGCCCTCGGTGAAACGCTCCTCGGAGCGTTTGCGGTCCGTATCCTCTATGCGAAGGACGAAGCTGCCCTCGGAGTGGCGGGCCATGAGTTGGCAGAAGAGGGCCGTTCGGACGCCTCCCACATGCAGGGCGCCCGTGGGGCTCGGCGCGAAACGTGTGCGCATTGGCGGCATGGGCGCCGGGCTAGCAAAGGCTCGGCGGGGGTGCCAAGCTCAGAGCTTGTCGAGGGCTGAGTCAGTTGCGGCCCGTTCACAGTTCTAGGAACAATCCATGGCACGCAAACGCATCCTGGTCGTCGAGGATAACGAGGACAATCGTCGTATCCTGTTGTACCGCCTGAAGAAGATCGGCGATTTCGACATCGTCGAGACGGCCAATGGTGCCGAGGCAGTGGCAGCGGTCGAGGAGGACCCACCCGACCTGATCTTCATGGATTTGAAGATGCCGGTCATGGATGGCTGGGAAGCCACCCGCCGTATCCGCGAACTCGACAACGGCCGTGACATTCCGATCATCGCACTCACGGCGCAGGCGATGGCAGGTGACGAGCAGAAGGCGCTCGCCAACGGGTGTAACGACTACCTAGCCAAGCCCGTGGTCGATCCGTCGTTGGTGAAGGAGAAGCTCGAGCGGCTGCTCAACCTCTGAGCGTCACCGGCCACCCTTGTCGCTTCCAGGGCTCAGGTGTAAGCCTCCGGACGCAGGAGGCGTTAGCTCAGTTGGCAGAGCAACGGCCTTTTAAGCCGTGGGTCCCGGGTTCGATCCCCGGACGCCTCATCCTTTTCATTCTCCAAGAAGTTCCTTGGCCTGGCGCGCGCTGAATGTACTCGCGCGCCACTCCTGCGCGCTCGACGGTGGGAAGCCGCAGCGTGCCGGTCGCCGACCCGTGACGCCGGCGGTCGATGCCGATCGCGGAGCTCCGCAGCGCGTCACGGCACTGGCGGTGTCGGCGCCGGTCGGAAGATGAGGAAGTACTGATACGGCAGAACGTCGGGCTCCTCGACGATTTCATATCCGGCCTGCTTCATCTCGGTGACGATGTGGGCACGAGCCAGCTTGTGCGGCCCCTTGGGCCCGACCGGGAGCTCGCGTTTCTGCCAGTCGATGATGGCGATGCGGCCGCCGGGGCGAAGCGTCTCGCGCAGCCCGCGTGCGTAGGTCACCCGGTCGTTGATGTGGTGGAACGTGTCGACGATCAAGACGAGGTCGGCAGAGCCCCGCGGAATGCGCGGATTGTTCGCCGACGCCAGGACCGGCGTTGCGTTGCGCAGGCCTTCGGCCTCGGCCCGGCTGCGCATGTGTTCGATGAGGGTTGGCTCCGTGTCGACGAGAAGCACGGTGCCGTCGGGGCCCACTGCCCGCGAGAGGTAGGGCGCGAGATAGCCGGTCCCGGCCCCAAGGTCGGCGACGGTCGCCCCGGCCGAGAGGCCCAGCGCGGCGACCAGCTCCGCCGGCTTCTGCCATGCGTCTCTGTTCGGGTCGTCGAAGACCGCGGTCCAGTGCTGGACGTCTTCGAAGGTCCGGTTGGAGGTGGCGCCGTGACCACCGGCGCTGGCATCGGCCGCGCCAGGCTCTTGGGCCAGGCTCGAGCAGGCGAAAGCGCCGCAGAGCAGACCGGCGGCGGCGAGGGCAAGGACGCGGGGCATCATGGGACGCTCCAATCATTCTCCGCTCTGCGGCGCAATGACTGACTGAGGCTCAGTGAGTCCCGCGGTGATTGACACCGCGGGGGCAGACTTCGTAGGTGTGGTTTCTGCATCGACAGGGGGGAGCAATGGTTTCACGTATCGCCCGCGGGGCACTGGCTCTGACAGTGGTTTCGTCGGCACTTCTGGCGGCGCGGCCGGCAGCGGGGCTGGAGTTCGGGCCAAATGACGCGTTCACGCTACGCGGCCGTTTCTACACGCAGTTCTCGATCGCAACCGAGCACTCCAAGAAGGAGAGCAACGGAACCTCGCTGAATCCGGCCGGCGCCGTGCCGTCGCGCAACGGCGGCGACCTGATCCAGCATCGGAACTTCATGAATCCGGAGTTCGAGGTCGATTTCCGCCGTCTCGCGAAGCCCGTCAAGAAATGGCTGGACGAGTTCGAGGGGCGGGTCGCGCTCTGGGGTTTCTACGACGGCATCTACGACTACGGTCCCGAACGGTGGCGGACCGTGCTCTCGCAGTACCGCGAGCACGAGCTGCAGCAGGTCAGTAAGGGGACGCAGATCCGTCTTGGCGACGACGGAACGGTGGAGTTTCCCGGCGGCGTGTACGAGCGTCAGGCGCGCCGTATCTACGGGCGCCGGATTCGCGTGAACGAGGCGTACGTTGACCTCGCCGACGGACCATGGTTCTTGCGCATCGGCCGCCAGGCGATCTCATGGGGCGAGGCCGACACGATCGGCCTGCTCGACGCGAACAACCCGTTCGACATCACGATCCAGCCGGGCCTCATGATGGATCTCGACGAGGCGCGCATCCCGTTGTGGACGATCCGCGGGACCTACGAGCTCTTCGATGTGATCGGGCCGTTCTCGAGCGCGTTCCTCGAGGCGTACTGGGTTCCTGGGTGGCTCGACACGACGATTTCGCCGCTCCTCATCCAGAGTGCCAGTCCGTTTGCCCAGCAGCCCCCGGCGTCATCAGGATACAATTCTCCGGTACCGGGCCAGACGCTGCATCTCTTCCAGCAGCTCCCCGAGCCGTCGACGGCGAACTCGCGGTGGGGTGTGAAGTTCCAGACGGTCATCGACCGCGACTACAACCTGCAGACCTGGTTCTACACGACCTTCCCGATCCAGCCGGTCCCCGTGATGTACGGTCTCGACAAGAACGGACAGATCACGACGGCGCTCAAAAACAAGCTCACGAACGTCATCGGCGGTGCCGTGAGCTGGTACAGCGACACCGTCAACTCGATCGTTCGCACGGAGATCGAGCTGTTCAACGGAGAGCCCGGCTTCCTGGCGAACAAGAACCTCGGACAAGCGGTTGAGAGCGGTTTTCAGAAGACGGGTCATTACAATCGGATCAACATTCTAAGGGGCGAGTTTGGGTTGGATCACAACTTCTTCGTTCCGGCTTTGAATCCGACGTCGAGCTTCCTGCTGATCGGTTCGATCGTCTGGTTCTGGAACATGGACGAGTCGACGCAGAACGATTACCGGGCACTCGGGATTCTCAAGCCGTCGGCGATTCGGCGAGAGCAGGAGGGCGGGTCGCCGGCAGGCCTCTTCAGCGGCTTGTACTGCGACAATCCGACCGACCCCTCGATCCCCGAGAGTCAGCGTCGGTGCGACTTCGTGAACCAGGACCCGGTTGGCGGGTTCGGCCAGGTGACGATCCGATCCGACTTCATGCACGGTAGGCTGACGCCCCAGCTCACCACCATCGCGACGCACCGCGGCGCGCTCACCTTCTCGCCCTCGGTCGTCTACCGGCTGACGGACAGTTTCCTGTTCGACCTGAAGTACGTGAACACCCACACCTTCGGTTCGCTCGACAACGGCTACACGATCGGCCCAGGTCTGCTGCGCGACCGTGACGAAGCCTGGTTTCGAGCTACCTATCAAATCAACTAGAAACCGTTTGCGCCGGCAGGAGCGTATTGGCCTTGACCGCTCCGGCGCGCGCGGATCAGATGTACGTGCGGCATCCTCCTTGTGGCGGGGGCGCGCGACCCTTTGAAGGATACTCATCATGTCGTTCCCTTACGTCTCGAAGCTCCTGGTTGCGGCCGTTGCCGTTGCTGCTCTGCTGCCACCTGCGGCGCTGGTTCATGGCGAGCCCATCGACGAGGTCCCGTCGGGCACCAAGCTGAACAAGACGAACTGGGAAATCGCCAAGGGGGCGGTGCCCGACGAGATCCTCGAGTTCTACAAACGGGGCGACTACGAGAACGTCATCATTCAGAAGCCGGGCAACGACTGGTTGGTAGACCCGACCCTGGTTGCGGCATCGAAGGCGAATGCCGGCAAGTACGACATCGACGAGAACGGCACGGTCGTCGACAAAGCGACGGGCAAGCGCCCCGACACCATCCTGGGAAGACCATTTCCGGACATCTCGGCGGATGATCCGAAGGCCGGTTCCAAGGCCATCTGGAATTGGTTCTACACGCTGTACTGGGAAGGCTCGTTTCACACGAGTTCCCCAGTGAACTGGATCTCGCGCGATGGCCCGCTGCGTCGCATCTCGACCGACGTTCACTTCAAGTACTACGACGGCAACCCGCCCGAGTTCCAGGCGAAGATCGGCGAGAACCCGCTGAACATTCTCGCGCGCACGATGGGCGTCGTCGTGCAGCCCGCCGACGTCAACGGCATCGTGAATCTCAACTGGCGTTTCCGCGACGGCGACAAAGAGGACAACGCCTGGACGTACGTGCCCGCGCTTCGACGCGTTCGCCCGATCAACCCCGCGAACCGTTCGGATGGTCTGCTCGGTTCGGACATCTCGCTCGACGATGGCCCGTACTTCGATGGCAAGCCGGAGGACTTCGAGTTCAAGCTGGTCGGTGAAGGGAAGGTCCTCGCGCACTTTGATGGTGTGGCGCTCGAGAAGGGTTCCCCCGTCGAGGCGCTCGACCCCGAAGAGGAGGTCTCGAAGCTGGTCCCAGAAGCGGGCACTGGTTGGAGACTGGTCAGCCCGGAGGTCGCGCTCATTCCGCCACAGCTCGACGATTGGCAGCGCAAGGACGGCGAGAACCTCGTCGCGTGGGCGCCCATCCAATACTCCCTCGTGCCACGCCCGGTGTGGATCGTCGAGGCCACGCCGAAGAACCCCTACTACCTCTACGGCAAGCAGATCATGTACTTCGACAAGGACACGTTCCGGGGGTACTGGAAAAACAAGTACGACTGGAAGGGCAACGCACTCGCCAACTGGGCGGTCCCGGCCATGCCCATCACCAAGACGACCACGCACGACGGCAAGCCCTTCTACCTCCGAACCGGCGCCGGCGGGAACGCGGCATTCGCGGTAAACTACAAGCAGGACCGCGCCACGGTCACCGGCATGCCCGTGCTCCCGACCGAGTACCACATCCAGATCGACGACAAGATCTTCGAGGTCGACCGCGTCAGCCGGATGGGGAAGTAGCCCCTTCACGCCGGAGGCTTGCGACTCGGGCCCGCGGTCACTACAGATTCTCGGACGCGGCTTACGACCCCGTCGTCTAGCTTGGCCAAGGACACCAGCCTTTCACGCTGGTAACACGGGTTCAAATCCCGTCGGGGTCGTCTACTTTTGCTTGGCTTTCTTGGGAGTGCGCGACTCTCGGGGGCCAAAGCGGGGGCCATCGGCTTCTCGTGTTTTCCTTCGAGATGCGGGTCGCCCGACTCAGAACGGGTGTCCTCGATCATCTGCCAGATCGGACGCTCTTGCTCGCGGGGCACGTAGGCAGCGTAGTTCTTCAGGATCGTCTGTGCGGAAACGCCGGTCTGTCGCGAGAGCCGCGTGATGGGTACGCCTGCTGCCACGCCCAGCGAGAGGTAGGTGTGCTTCGTCTGGTAGAGGCCGCGGTGCTCGATCCCCAGTTCGCGTAGGCAGCGGTTCCAGTGGTCGGAGAAGGAATCTTGGTTCAACTGGGCTCCGCGCGTGTTCAGAAACACCGGCTCGTCCGGGCTGGGGCTGTCTGTGCGGATGCTGGCGAGCAGATGCGTGGTTTCCGGATCGAGATCCACGATCCGAAGGCTCGAAGCGGACTTCGTCTGATCGTCTTCCCCGAGATAGCGTGAGCGTCGCAGGTTGACCCGCGCACGGTCGAGATCAACATCGCCCCACCGGAGGCCTGCGCCCTCAGATTCTCGCATCCCGGTCCAGAACAGCAGGCGAACGTAGGCGTGGTACGGGGGGTGGGGGAGCGCCTTCGGGGGTGTTCCCGGGCGAATGAAGGGGGCGTTCGCGAACCACTCCAGAACGCGGTCGCGGTCGCGCTCGGTCAGCGGGTTCGGCGGGGGTGGGGTGTAACGAGGCCAACGCATGCCAGCGAACGGATCGTGATCGAGGAGTTTATCGATCTCCCGCGCGTCTCGGAGCATCGCTCGCAAGCTCGCGTCCATGATGTTGCGAACCGTCTTGGCCGATAGCTTCCGGCCCGAAGGGTTCTCCCGAAGGAGCCTCTTTCTCACCTCCTCAAGATGCTTGCGGGTCACCTCCTCCACGGGGAGGTCTCCGAGGACGGGAAGGATGTATCGGACGATATGCTGACGGTAATCGCGCTGTTGCGCCTTCCGTACCATGGGCGAAACCTGCCCCTCGATCCAACTCGAATAGTACTCATGAATCGTGGGACGTGTATCAGTTTTATCCCGGCCAACCGCCGGATCCCCGTGGCTGGCTGCTTCGAGGGCTGGAGTCGGGTCGATGCCGCGCCGCACGAGCGGCCCAACGACGAGCGCGAGTTGCTTCAGCTTACGACGATTCTCGGGCGTGTCCGGTGGCAGGTTCTTGGCTGGCCAGTTCTTGCGCTTCCCGTTGAGGCGGTACCGGAGCCGGAGCCTTCCCCGGTGCGGATCAACCGAGCAGCCGGGTCGCCGCTTCTGCCGCTGCGGTGATGTCGATGCCATGAGTCTGTGCCTGGTTCTGATCTTCGAGGTTGATGCCCTCGATATACATGACGATCGCGGGCCAGAAGAAAACCCACTGGCCCCCGTGCCCCTCGGGCTGGAAGAAGTGAACGCCGCGCTTCCACGAGCCGCGACGCACCTTTGTGCGAATGGCGTCCTCGGTCCACGGCGTCAACGCCGTGAGTTCTGAGACCGACAGGAAGGGTTTTACGTTCGTTTCCTTCACGAGTCGCGACGTGGCGGGCGATGCTGCGGGATCCAGATCGCCTCTGCTGTTGTAGTCCGGTGCGATCTCCTCGACCGCCTCCGCCGCGTCGGGCCTCATCCCGTGCGACAATACCTTTTGGTTCGAGAAACGGGACATCCGTTCCTCCTTTCTGAAGCGAGACAGCCGAGCCGAGCGGCTCTCGAACAGCCAGAACCTCTCAGTCTGCGGCTGTGGTTGGTCACCTGCCGTCACGAAATCGAAGCGTGACGCAGGGATGGCCAGGGCTCGAGCCGAGGCTCTACCTGGCTGCCTCATCGTCTGGCTCATTCGAACCGAACGAGGAAGCGCGATGGATCTCGTCGCGGCGTCAGTACGCTGCGCACGACCTTCTCGAGTCTATCGAGAAGAGTTTGACCTGGGGTGTTAATCCGCTTCTCTGCTTGATCTTTCGAAGCAATTCTCGGAGAAACTCGTCGCCGACGGTGCATGTGGACACGCAGTGAAGACGCGAACGGCGCGAGAAAGAGACCGCGCACGCGTGGTCCGACCACGCCGAGGCCATGCCCCATTTTCTGTCATGTGCGAGGGGGGAGGGGTGTATGTTTGTCATGCGTCCACGTCGCCCGTCGGTCTCGAGATCGTGTTCCCTGGCAGTCAGTGCGTGTCGCACCGAGAGTGTGCGACGGCGGTGCGATGTCGCACCCAAGGACCCCCGGATGGGATCAGCGCTCGAGCCATCGGCTCCGCGCTCGATGCCGACCGCATTCCCGCCGAGAAGGAAGAACGGAGATGCGGGCGCGTAGCCTCGCGAAGCGCCCCGGACCCTATTCTTATACTTAAGGGAGATCCATTCCGCAAAACTATTGTATTGATTGACTTTCTCGGCGATGGGTTCCGCAACGGGTGGGTCCATTCTCCGCCGCAAGTGGGTCCATTCTCCGCAGCAGGTGGGTCCACCCCGGACTCACCCTCGGTTGCGTGGGCCTCTCGCCGCGCGAGGCTTCGGCTTCGCGCCTGCACGTTTCGTTCTCCGGCTCGCGATCAGCGGTTGGTATGCATCCGCGAGTGAGTTTGAGGGAGTGATCTGCGCCTCGGCAAGGCGACCCGTGCCGGTGATCCGCACCTCGGCCAGGTCGGCTTCCCGACCCACCCGGCGCAAGGCCTCGCTGAGTAGCCGGAAGTAGACTCCAGCGCCTCGATCGCGCACCTTCGACTGTACATCCTCTCCGACCTCGGAGGCCAGTTTCTCGAGAGTTGTGCTGATGTAGCCAGGCCCACCGTCGAGCATTCTGATCTCGTCACGGATGAATCGTGCGAGGCCGAGCCCGAGGGCTACGTCCTTGGCGTGGAGGGGTAAGAGCTTGCGCGGCACCTGTGCGAAGCCGGTCGCCCTGTAGCCCGCGATTGAGTCCCAGACGACGCGGGCGTGGACGTAGTAGTAGTCGCCAGGGAGGTCCTTGATCCGGTTCAGCAACGGCTCCGGGTGGGCTGCGGACCGCCCATCGGGCCCATCAGAGACATAAATGTGGCCGAGTGAGAGCAGTTCGCGTCGAATCGTGTCCAGGCGTTGCCGTGATGCCCGCTTGCGACCCGTCGTCTCGTATCGGGGTAGTCCGAGGATGTCGGTCAGGTGGTCTTCGACGAGAGCGAAGTGTCCGTCCTGGTCCTGCTCGAGGGCCAGGAGCACGCCGACCAAGTACGAGCGGATCATGCCATCGGTGACCTTCTTCCTGAGCTGGCCTGGGCTGGCATCGTCCCCGCAGTCGCCAAAGCCCACCGCCACACGCAGTCGCTTATCGGGAGCCTGGAAGCTCCACACCGGAGCCAGCAGGTGGCTCGTGAGCCGTGGGTCGAGGCTCGCCTGTGCGATCACGCCGTCTGGCGTCCTTCCGCGAGTGAGTATCTGGCCGACTGCTGTCGGGACCGAGATGTTCTCGCGGGTTGTGCGGGACACGAACTGCGTCGGTCGGACGAGGGGAAACTCCCAAAGCTGGTGAGTTGGTCCAACTGCGTCGAAGAAGGACATTACCGGCTCGCCCCTGGCACCTGTGACGGCACGACATCTCCGTCCAGGAAGAGATTGGCCCCCGGCACACTGACGAGGGGGATGGCTACGTTCCTCCTCCCCCGGCGGTTCTTGCGGCACTCCAGTGCAGCAGGTTTCGGACCGAGAGGCTGGATCTTCGGCAGCCCTGCAACCCCCATGTTGATCTCGTGAACACCACGAGCCCACTCGAGGCGCTCTTGATCCAGTTTCTTCACCAGTTTCTCGGGGTCGTCATCGACGTGGAGCCAGAAGATCGATGTGGCCGCGTTGCTCAGGATGTATGAGCCTCGGAGCCCGCTGCTCGAGCCTCGACCGTCATCACTCGCGGCCTGCATAGTAGAATCGCTGCCGAAGATCACCGCTGCTCTGGTGTCCGAGGCGAGCCTCTTCAGGGCGAGCCCAACCTGACCAATCCGCTCCGTCTCACTGGCGTTCATGGAACGAGCGACGGAGCCGGAGCGAGCGCCCCCGTCGCCGACGAAGAGGCGCTGGAGGGGATCGACGATGACCACGAGCGGGTCGTCCGGGTAGGATTCGCGGAGCGCCTTCACCTTGGCCCGCACGTCGTCGACGGTGCCGCCGTCGGGAATCTGCTCGATGTAGAGGGACGCGGATGCGGCCTCGACCAAGTCGATGGCCTCTGCCGTCATGGCGTCGGAAGGCTTGCCGTCGAGAATGTCGCCGAAGCCGACCGCATCCTTCGCATCGGGGAGGTGATACCGTTCGAGTGCCGCAAGGCGTGCGGCAGACTCGGTCTCCTCGATCTCGCACGAGAAGTACAGGACCCGCGCTCCATCCCTGGCCGTATGGCGGGCGATCTGAAGAAGGAGGCCAGTCTTCCCCTGGCCGGTTGGCCCAGCGAGGGCCATCAGGTCGCCCGCCCGCAGGCCGCCGCCGAGGGTCTGGTCGAGACCGAGAAGGCCTGTCCGGACCGCTCGCTTGCGGGAGTCCTTCCAGTGCTCCCTGAGTGCTCGCACCGCGTCTGCGCTGGTGTGAAGGTCTAGCTTGTCTGGATGCTCCATCTCCTCGGCAGACTCCAAGGCGTGATGCAGCTTCTCGTCGTCGAGGTCTGCAAGGTCTTGCTCGTTCATTTGAACCTCCGAAAGTCGATGCGTCGAACTCTCGCCGAGCGTGGCAGGGCCAGGCGGAGCTTTTTCGCGTAGTTGTCCCCGGCGTTGTTCCCATCGGTGGCGATCACGTATTCGCCCCCGGCGGGCCAGTGGATGTCGGCAAACGCCGATGTGCTGAAGCTGCCGACACCGAGCACGGCAGCAGCGTGATGGGTTGAGGCGCACCAGCAACAGGTGCGCACCCAACTCGTGAGTCCTTCGGCGACGATGATATCGACGCCTTCGGCATCGGCTAGATCACCGCGCAGCAAAGCCCGACCCAGATCGTCGGCGAAGAAGACGCCGGAGCCGAGGCGGCCGCGCGGGAATCGATCCTTCGGCTTGGCATTGCCGATCGCGCGAGCCTGAATCGTCCGAAAGCTCCCTGTAGAGTCGAACAGCCGCGCCGCGACGCGCCAGGCGGATGACCAAGACTCGGGCCACCACGGTGGGAACGGCCCCCGCGCGGGGAGAACTCGAGCGAGGTCGTAGCGGGCGACGACTTCGCGATTCCAGTGCTTCTCGGTGAAGAGGAGGTTAATCGGGCCACCGTCTCCGGTGTAATGGTGGCCCCGGCTCCAGAGGTCGTGAAGCTCCTTCGAGTCCGGCCAGAGTTTCTTCCTGCCATTCGGTGCCGGAATCGCGGTCGATCTGCTCGATGGGCTCGTTCTAAGAGTCCCGCCCAGCAGGTCAGCCTCATGCTCGAGAACACGAGAGAAGTCGGATCGGGCATCGAGGCCGTGCTTCTCCGCGACGATCGCGTGCGCATCCCAATTCTGGTCGCACGCGAAGCAGTGCAACCGCAGCGTCCCGCGCTCGCCGAGGGTCAGACTCGCGCTCGGACTGTTGTCGTCGTGAAAGAGGCAGCGGACGGCGACGGACGCGCCTGACCGGCGGAATGGGAGGCCGACGCGGCCCGCGAACCCTTCGGGTCCCAGAGCGGAGAGGTCGCGCTCGAGGTCTTTGGCTTCGTAGCGCATCAGCCTGTGGCCTCCTTCTCGAGCAGCGCTTCCGCTCGTGCCATCGGCCAGCCAAGAGTCTTCGCGATGCGCTGAAGCTGACCCTCGTATGGCAGAAGCCGCCGTGCCTCGAACTTGCCGATGTCCGATGGGTGCACCTCGGCGCGACGCGCCAGCTCGGTGCGGCTCCAGCCTCTTCGTTCTCTCTCTCGTGTAAGCCTGGTCATGTTTTCTCCTTTCAACCTTGACCTCGGTTCATTCTACCTCAGCGAGGATTCTACTGCGAATTCTATCATTGACGCACAAGCGTTATCCGATAGTGACTCGAATGACAGCGCGAATGACCTCCGGGAACGCTAAGACGCATGCGTTGCCAAAGGCGTGTCATTGGCCCCGACGCCAAGTTGCGGCGGGGCGAGTTGGAACTTCTCGTCGATGGAGGTTCAGGCGGTACAGCGATCGACACCACGACCACGACGTGGGATGCGATCAGCCTCGTGGCCGGTGCGGACGGGAACGTCGGCGCTGGTGGCGTCTACGACGACATCGTCGTCGAGGAATGTTCAGGCTAGTGACAGCATCCGCGCGATGGCGACGTACACCGGCTTGGCCAGTTGTCCGCGCTGAGGTCGCCTGCGGATGAACGCGCTCCCACCCTATGCGAGTTGGGGCTCATTCTGGAAATCGGATTAGCCCGTAAGTCACCGAGAAGACGATGGAATCACGAAATGCGCAATTCTTCTACTCGGAGGGTCCATGGTTGATAAGAGGAGCTTCTGGACTACTCTGGGGCGTGGCACCCACGAGTGCTCAGAGGCGGGCAGTCCGCGACTCTTCTCACCCTATGCGACTTGGAGCGGACCCAGACGCACTCAGGCGCACAAGTGCCTGTCGTACCTGGAGAAAATCGGTTTCGTATTCTTGTGACGCGAGGACGGAATGGAAGGTTCGCGCCCTTCAGCGGGGCTACCGCGAGCGCCGCTGCCGAACCCGCCCTCCCAGTTTCTCGATGGCGTCTCGATCTCCAGCAGAAAGCGCTTCGACATAGGCCTTCAGAGCCTCCACGACGACGGTCGAGCGATCCCGGCGCTCAAGTTTCGCGATGGCATTCGGCGACGGATCTTTTCATCCTAATGCGACTCGAAGCGGAATCAGACACCCTCGAGCGGCACAAGCCCCCTGCGCCGCTAACGTGAGCGTCGCTGCCGAACGCGCCCCGCGAGCTTCCCGATGGCCTTCCGATGCCCCGCTGGGGCAAGTGGTTCCGAGCGCGACGGCCTCCTAGAGCTTCGGTCCGCGATGCCCGCAAAGACCGGCAGCGCTCCTCCGCTTGGGGCACCGTTGATTGTGGATCTTGATCGTGTCAGCGTTCGCGCGGAGAAAGGGGCATCCATGAGGCCATCTGTCGCGACTTACGTTCTAGTTGTATCGATCTTGTTTCAGCCATCGGCGACTCGGGCTGAGGACTGCTCGAAGGTGCTCGATAGCCGCCTATTGAACCGATACTCCTACTCCTCTCGCTCGAAGTTCGACAAGGCGCTCGCGGAAGCATTCTGCGAGATCAAATGGTCCAAGTCACAAGAATCGGACGCTTGGGGCTTCGAACTCGACGTTCCGAGCAAGTTCAATCTAAGCGGCAGCTCGGACAAGCAGTACGACGCGTCTCAGTACGCTTCCAACTGTGGCCGTTCCAACGTCGCTATCAGCGAGAATGCTCGCACATGGCTTACTTCCGTAATCGCTCCGCCGGGGATGTGGAAGAGCTACCAGGCGTGCCTTCTGAGCAAGACAGGCCGCTCGGGGCTCGTGCTTGAAACGATGGACCAAGACGTGGGACGCGTGACCCTCCGCACTCGCTGGACGGTTTCAGACACCGAAGGTCCGGTCGTGGACGGCGTCACCGTAGTCGGACAAAAGGCGAAGTGCTCGGGCGACATCCACGCCGGAAAACACCTATCGCAAACCGGAGTCTCCCAGACCTGCACGTTCGATCCGAACGTTGGCATGAGTTACATTGTGGGTGCCCACTTTGAGGAGGGGTGCTGGTTCTGGAAGCGAGAGATCCCGGCGTCTGCTGCGCTAAGCATCGGAAAGGCATCCGACTTCGCATCCCTCTTGGAGAGCGGGCTGCAAGTGCAGATCGAGGCTGGAGCTCCACAGATAGGCACGATCTCGCCGGGAGCATCCTTCGTCGTTCGGTTCGATCCGATCACCGAAGAATGGCATGCAACCCAGCTCCCTCGGCCTGGAAAGCACGCCTGCTACCGAACCCAGCCGACGGCGCTGTGCACAGGCGACATGCAAGGACACGACTACCGACCCCATCGGGGAGAACTCGTAATCTGGGGGGCTGCGTTCACGTTCGACAACGATGGCGTATTGCGCAGCGAGAACCGACCGGTCGGGCGGGTCGTACCGCCTCTGTAGGGCTTCACGCGATCTGCTGATTGTCCGATGGGATGGAGCGCCTGACTATGCGCTTCGAGGGCTGGGCGGGACCCTCTAGCGGAGGACGTTGTCGATCGCCGGATGGCATCTGCCAATGCCGCAATATTCTCGAAGCGTCTCTAGCGCTCGAGAATCCAACTTCCTCAAGCGCTCGCCGACAGCCATTGCCCCGCCTTGATCCGTGAGCGCCAGTAACATCTTCGCTGCGGTAGACATGACGTGCCAGCGGTTGTGAGATGTGCCTACTTCCGCCGCGCAGTAAGCAAGGGCAGCACGGCCCTCGAAGTCAGAGATCTGTTCGAAGATCGCCAGGCACCGGTCGCCAATCTTGTCGGTGTAGTCGAAACCCCAGCCCTGGCTCGTCGTCAGCTCGACGAATCTCTCGATGATCCGCCGAGTCGAGTTGGCATCTTGCCCGAACATCACTCCGAAAACCTGGGGATCGATCTGCATCACAGTCTCGTGGAGCACGTCTGGATCGTCCTCCAGCCGTGCAAGCAACTCCAGAAACCGAGAAACCTCGTCAGGCTCCAGGGACGCAGGCTCCGAAAGCTCCGCTCGAAGCGCGAAGAGTTCGCGTTGCCCCGATTCCTTCTCCCGTATTCCGACCGAGTCGGCCCATGCCGCCTTCAGATCGCTCACAGATTGGAAGCGACGATCCGGGTCGCCCTGAGTCGATCGATTGACAATGAATGCGACCCCACTCGGAAGGGATGTCGTGTCCTGGACGGCAGATGTCAGCGGCCCCGTATTATTCGGACTTCCTTGGCAAAACGCGCCACTGAGCCTTCGTCCACGAGCGAGAGCCTCTTCATGGCGAACAATGCCCCGTCGTCGCGTTCGCATACGTAAACATCACCGAACCCGCCCGAGCCGAGTAGGCGGTCGGGGAAGTACTTGAAGGTGGTCAAACCGGCGATCCTCCGCCTTCTGCTCTTGACCCGTGGTTTTCTCATACGTCGCCTGGCGACTGGCGACGGCGACGGACCCGCGAGGCGAGGGGCACAATCGCCTCGCGGTCCGAAGAGGGGAGGCGCTCGACATACTCCGTTAGGGCTTTAGTAACCAGCGTCGACCGATCGCGGTTCTCAAGCATCGCTAGCGCATCGAGCGTCGCCTTGACCTCGGGAGCCAGACGCACTGTCATCTGGACATAGTCCCTGGAGACGGAGATCGGCTTGCCATTTGGATCGCGGCCCTTCAGCGGGCGTCCTAGTGAGTTCCGTCGGGGCACCACCAAAACGTTGCAATAGCGGGGAAATGTCGCAAGCTCTCCATTGTTGACTGCAAGAAGTAAATGAGGCATAGGGGATAGCGTGAAGGCGATCGGCTACGCTAGGCGCAGCAAGGAGTCGGGCGATCGTGCGGTCAGCGTGGAGGATCAGCGGGAGCGGATCGATGCCTACTGCCGGGAGCAAGGGTTCACTCTCGCGGAGACCTTGACCGACGACGGCGTGAGCGGAGGCAAACGCGAGCGATTCAGCCGGATTCGCGATGCGATGCGTCAGCACCGTGCCGGTGTTCTCGTCGTGTACCACCTCGATAGGTTCGCGCGTGACCTCGCGGGAGGCCTCGACACGCTCGACGGCTTCGCCCGGCGTGGCGTGGAGCTTCACGTCGTCGGGCGCGGCAGGATCGAGGCAGATACAGCCAGCGGGTTCTTGACGACCTCCGTGGAACTCCTTCTTGCGGATCACTACCGCAGAGCGATCGGGGAGAAGACACGCGACGCCCTCGCAAGGCTCCGCTCGCAGGGCAGGCGCACGTCCCGCTTCCCTCCCTACGGATTCGCTTTCGCCAACGACGGCGTGTCCCTGCAGCCGGTGGAGGCCGAGCGGCGTGCGATCGAAGAAGCTGTGCGGCTCCGGCCTGGGCGATCCCTCAGGACCCTGTCGGCGGAACTCGCGCGGCGTGGGTTCGTAGCGCGGTCGGGGAAGCCGTTCGTACCCAGCGTTCTCCGCGATATTGTTTCCAACAGGTCGGATGCGAACAGCGGCGCATAGTCGTATCGGCGTGAGCTGACTGAGGTCGGTCAGCACACTCTGCCCTTTCGGCGTCGTCGTGTTGTACCCGATCATCACTGACCTTCGGTCGCTCATCGTCGTCATCGCGGGGGGACTCGTCGCGGCGTGGCTGCCGGGTCTTGATGGGGCACGCCTGTGACGGCCTTGGACGAGGTTGGAATCGCCGGGTTTGGCCACCGTGTGAGGAACGATTACGCTCATTCGATGGCAACAATCGAACTCTACCGGTTCGACTTCCCGATGAGTCGCTTCGAGGCTGCTCCGCAGCAGGTGGAATTCCCCCGGTTTGATGGACCGTTTTGCTATGCCGCCAACGCAGCGACCTGCGCCTTAAGCTCGAACTCGATCGGCGTAGCGTAGCCGATCGACGAATGTCGCCGACACGGGTTGTAGAAGCTGTCGATGTAGTC
>JAJCZO010000309.1 GCA_029262355.1 Deltaproteobacteria bacterium | reverse complement strand
CGATCCCGGTCTTCGATGGGCCCGAGCGCCTCGGAGTGCTCGCGGTGCAACTCCCCGTCGACCGCCTGAACCGCGTAATGACGGGAAGCAGGAGCTGGCATGACGACGGCCTCGGCGACACCGGCGAAACCTACCTCGTGGGCAGCGATCATCTCATGCGTACCGATTCGCGTTTTCTTCTCGAGAACCCCGAAGCCTTCGCAGCCGCGATAGAGGAGCTCGGCCTGGCCGCGGAGACCAGAGAGCAGATCCAGGCATTCGGAACGACGATCCTGAGTCTTCCCGTCCGAACGAAAGCAGTCGATGCCGCGCTCGAGGGACGCGAAGGTACCGATGTCGTCGTCGACTACCGCGGCATCGAGGTGCTGAGCTCCTATACGCCCCTGAACATCGAGGACGTCCGCTGGGTGCTGATCTCGGAGATGGACACAGACGAGGCGTTGGCTTCGAGCCGTCGCTTCGCGCGCGAGGTCCTGATGGTGGCCGGCATCCTCGTCCTCGTGATCGCGGGGGTCGCGGTGCGGGCCGCTCGTTCCCTCACCCGACCAATCGAAGAGTTGGTCGAGGGAGCGCGTGCCGTGCAAGGAGGCGACCTGAGCACTCGAGTCGCGGTTCGTACCGGAGACGAGCTCGGTGAGCTGACGCAGGACTTCAACCTCATGGTCACGAGCATTCGCGACCAGACGCAGCAAATCCAGCAGAAGAGTCTCGAGAACGAGAGGCTCCTATTGAACATCCTGCCCATGCCGATTGCCAAGCGTCTGAGGGCCGGGGAAACGGTCATCGCCGACGGCTTCCCGGCGGTGAGCGTGCTCTTTGCGGACATCGTTGGGTTCACGGCCTTGGTTCGCGATCTGCCCCCGCAGAGCGTGGTCGATCTGCTCAACGACCTGTTCACCGACTTCGACCGCCTCGCCGTCCGACACCGCATCGAGAAGATCAAGACCATCGGAGACGCCTACATGGCAGTGGCGGGCCTTCCCGAGCCGCGCGAGAATCATGCCGAGGTGGTGGCAGAGCTCGCGCTCGATATGTTCGATGCCATCCACGCGTTCAACCGGCGGCACGACATGTCGATGGATCTGCGGATCGGAATCCATTCCGGGCCGGTCGTGGCGGGGGTGATCGGTGAAACGAAGTTCATCTACGATCTGTGGGGCGACACGGTGAACGTTGCCAGCCGCATGGAGTCCCATGGTGTTCCGGGCCGCATACACATCAGCCAGGAAACGCGTGAATTGCTCGGCGACCGCTACCGGTTGGAGCGGCGCGGTGAGCTGGTCCTCAAGAGCCGGGGCACTGTGATCAGCTGGTTTCTAGACGGACGTGGAACCGCATGAACGAGCGCAGCGCGCCCTCGGCCCGCACCACTCGGCATCAGTCCTCGCTTCGAGCGGCGGCGATCGCAAGCCCATAGGCGATCAACAGGGGAAGCAGCGAAAGGGCCGAGAGAAGACCGATCCCGAACACGACTTCGTTCGCCAGGGCATCGGCGCTCGCGTCGCGAATCCCTCCCATTACAGTGAAGATGCCCCGCGCGAATCCGAGCATCCACAGGCAGAGAACGATCAGGGCGACCGGCAGCAGGACGGCTACGATCGCGGTCCGAGGGCCCAACCCCGCGCGGGGGTCGTCCCACCAGCGCCCCATGCCAACCAACCAGGTAAGCAGGAGCCCGAGAGCGAGGTGACTGCTTCCGAAGCGAGCGAAGTCGTCGGGCCCGGCACGAAAGCTGAGGAGCCGACCGAGTTCCCTCACTCCATACCGCGTATCAGCCCCTCGCCGGAGGCACCATCAACCTCTCATCTCCGACCCAGCGACACATGTGGGCCAAAGCTCGTGACCTGGGTCCCACGGCTCGCCGCCAATTGGAAATGACGCCGGAACCTGCCGCCACGGGGCGGGAAGCGTGGCGCACCTCGAGGATCGTCGGGCGCTCATCGGCTTGCGCGAGACCGAACCTCGCCCGCCAGCCACCGCCCCACCTCCAGCCCCGCGAGATCGTTCCCACTCACGTTCCAGTGCGTGTCATTCGGCACGTACAGGCCTGGGTGCCCTCCGCTGCGCTCGCGGAAGACCGGCGTCAAATCGAGTGCGGGCACGTCATTTGCCCGCGCCCACGCAAGGATCCTGCGCGCCGGAAGATCCAGATCGATGTCGGAGCCGAGCAATCCTTCGCGCGCCAGCGCTGCGTCGACTTCGGCGACCTCAATTTGAAGCCGTGAGGGGGCGAGAACGAGAACCATCGGCACTGCGTCGACGGCAAGATCAGCCTGCAATCTCCCCAGCTCCGCCAGGAACCCCCGCGCTCGACCGCCCTCGTCCGCCCCAATGACGAAGCTTCCCAGCTCCGCGCGCATCACACCAACCCACGCCTCGTCCGAAACGCGCTTGCGACCGAACATCGGCCCGTGATCCCCCAGATCTGGAACCGGCCCGACCCGCTGGCCTCCACGTACCGCCCCATGCACGGGTTCCGTGGTCGTCGGCAGGCGCGGTTCCTCCTTGAGCACGCGCCGCACTCGACGGACGAAGGTGAGAAACCACGAGCGAAACCACTGCTCCTCACCTCCGAGCGAGGGCCCCGAACCTCGGAAGTCGAGGAAGTCGTTCCCCATGTAGATCGTGACGAGTGCGAGGTCGGGAGCGAGATCTCTTCCGAAGAACCGGTACACCAGGCGGTAGTCGGCCAGCCCCGCTGCCGCGAGACCCAGATTGCGGATCATCACCGGTGGGGTCGCGTGCGTGTAAAGCGTCGCGACGGCTTCCGCCGTCGTCAAGTAGGCGCGCGGGTACGGCACGAACCCGAACGCAAACGAATCGCCGAGGCCGACGACGCGGAAGGCGCCCCGTTGGGCTTCGTCTTCCGGCTCGCGATCATTGAACCCAAAACGGTTCCGCCGGTACCCGAAGGAGATTCCATGCGGGATGAGAGCATCCGGACGGCTCTCCATGAGCTCGGCTGCCGACGTCGGAATGCGGCGGTGTGCTCCGTGCGGTCTCGCAAGCACACGAATCCGAGAATCAAATCGGCTCGCGACGCGCACGGCCGCTTCCGCCCCGAAGAGCGACAAGAAGAGCGCGGCCAACGCCAGCACGACGTACCGCGAGCGACCTCGGCCACGAAACACGATTCGCGACCGTATCGATGTTCGACGCTCGCGCCAAGACGCTCCGTTCGCGACGGCAGCTTCGTACCCCCCAAGGCGTTGCCGCGTTGCGGCCCGCTACCCACCGCCCTCTTCAACGACCTGCAAGAACACATTCGACGCCGAGCGGCGAGAAACGTTCCGCCCGGCGGACCCAGTTGGGCGGATACAACAGAAGAAACTCAGTCCTTCTTCTGCGCCTCCAGTACCTTTCGATTCTTGTCCCGCAGCCGCCACTCTTCGCCCATGCTCTGCTTGAGACTCTCGGGCAGCGAGTCGATCGGCACGACCAGGTCTCCATCCACGGGCCATTCCTCGAGCAGATCCGGGTGATACCCCTTAGGATAGTATTTCTTCGGGTCGATCTGCTGCTCGCGGACGAAGGGCTCTTGGATCTCTTCGCGGCTGGTCGGTGGGTGAGGAACGACGAGCTGGCCGTTCGAGAAGTCGAACTGTGGTGCTCGGCTGTTCGGGTAGTCGGGTAGGATTCCCTCGCGAACCCAGATCTGATCCTTCGTGACATTGACGACGATGCCGTCCGGCGCGCCGAAGTGGAACGGACCGTCCCAATGCTCGCGGATCTCTGCCACGGCCTCTTCGTTTAGATAAGGGTCGAAGGGCATGTGGGTCGTCATGAACAGCCGGGGCTGCACCTGGTTGGCCAGGTAACCGGCCGCATACCCTGGGGTATGATGAGTGTCGATTCATGGCGACCGTTCGGGGAAGCTGACGAACGATCACGACCCAAATCCTGAGCGGCCACGTCGATCGCAGCGAGTGCCCTCACCCGCTCCTCAGACACGTCCGACGAGACCGAGCACCACCGTCTCCCCACCGGGTCTCGGGCCCTCCAGTCCGGCGCGCGGCGAAGCAACGCGACGGGCTCGCGCGGCTGACGCCCCAGCGCGCGACACGATCGAGATCTCTCAAGACCAGCACATCCCTCGCGCTCGGCACCGCGACCTTCTCCGGGACCGGGCGGGTGCTCGTCGGGCGGTATCGCCTGGGCCGTGGTACTCACCTGCTCCATGAGCGCGGTAGAACGATGCGTTCTGGTGGTCGGTGCGTCTCGTGGAATCGGCCGGGCCACGGTCGCGTTTCTCGCCCGGCACCGTCTTCGTGTCTTCGCCGGTGCCCGGAACCCGGTGGACGTCGCGGCGCTGTCCGCATCGCACCCGGCGGTGGAGGGTGTGCCGATCGACGTAACCGACGACGCCTCCATCGAGGCGGCGTGTGCTATCGTCGCACAAGCGCGCGGCGACGACGGGCTGGATGGGATGGTCTACTGTGCCGCAGCCTCGCCTGCACCCGGAAGCAGCGGGCCGATGGAGCACGTGACGCGCGAGAGCCTCCGCCACGTGTTCGAGGTGAACACGATCGGCATGGCGGTGACGATCCGCGCCTTCGCACCGCTCGTACGAAGGGCGCGTGGGCGGATCGTGATCCTCGGCGGTGGCGGCTCCGGCGTCATGGCCATGCCGCTGATGGGCGCAGGCTCCGCGACCAAGTTCGCCGTCGAGGCGATGAGCGACGCGCTCCGGATCGAGCTGCGCCGCTCTGGGGTCCGCGTGTCCGTCGTCGAGCCCGGCATGACCTACGCCGGGACGGACCGCGCTGCGTTCCGGCGCGACATGCACGCCGATCTCGATGCCGTTCGAGCCGCGATCCCCGAGGCGCAGCAGAGCTACTACCTACCGGTGATCGAAACTCAGCGGCGGTTCCTCGAATCGTGGCTCGAGCGCTCCGCCCCACCGGAGACGGTCGCACGCCAAATCCATCACGCCCTCACGTCACGTCGACCCAGAGCGCGGTACTGGTGCGGATGGGAGTCGAAAATGGCGCTCTTCCTCAGCCGGATCTCATCGAGTCGGATGCGGGATGCCCTTTGGGGGCGGATAATGGGCCTGTGAGCCGACCTCCTCCCTGATCTGGGCGCCTCTCCACCGATCGGACTCGGGCTTCATCGCGGGCTTGGTCGTGGAAGGTGTTGGCGACCGCCCGCTCTCTGGACGGTCACGTTTCGTGACCGAACCCTCCGGACTCGGAATGATGGCGACGGCTCCGTCGAGCATGTCCTCCCAGTCGCGAAACCGCGCGCCGTGACCACTCCGAATACCCTCTGCTGACGCGACATCACACGAAGATGCGATACCCCGGGCTCGCACGGCGAGGGCAATTGGTACCCGGAAGGGTAGCGAATCGGTCACTCAACCCAAGGAGGTCCAATCGTGTCTAAGCGCATCGCCGCATTGACCACTCTGTTCGTTGTTTGGAGCGCCCCGGTCCTGGCGGGACCTACCCTCTACTCTGCGCCGCTCCGCGTCGACGACGACCACGAGATCGTGTGTCGCATTCGCAACGTCGGTAACAAGGATGTGATCGTGCAGATCGCCATCGTCCGAGTCTTCGACAACGTCGAGGTGGCGGTCGGCGGGGAGGAAACCCTCCAGCCCGGGCACGGAACCGCCCGGGGACAGCTGGCTTCTGCCTCGGCCGCCGGGTGCGAGTTTCGAATGATCAAGGGAAGCCGAAAGAGCGTCCGCGCATCGGCGTCGATCCAAGGGCCGTCGCCCAACCGTTCCACGGTCGCCGCGATCGAAGCCCACTGAGGGGCCGACGAATAACAGCCAGACGACTCACTCGATGACGAGACTGCCGTCGTCGTTGAACTGCCAACTGTCCGCGTAGGCGACCTCCCAGTGGTAGCCATCAGGATCGGCGAAATATCCGCTGTAACCGCCCCAGAAGACGTCCTGGGCAGGCTTGAGGAGTGTCGCTCCGGCCGCGACGGCCCTGGCCAGAACAGCGTCGACTTCCTCCCTGCTCCGGGTGTTGTGGGCGATGGTGATGCCCGAGAACGAACCTTGCCGCTGCGGAGGATCTGATGCGGAGATGTCCTCGGCGAGTTTCTCGAGAGGATAGAGTGCCAGGCAGGTGCCGGATGTCTGGAAGAACAGGATGCCCGAGTCCGGCCTGCGCGTCGTGGGGAGGCCGAGCCCGTGGTGATAAAACTCGTATGCGCGGCCGAGATCCGAGACGCCGAGCGTGATGATGCTGATGCGCGGCTCCATGTTCAGCTCCTCCTTGTGCCCCTCTGCGACGCCGGGGTTTCGAACCGCCGTCGAAGGGCCTCGCCGCCGGACTACTTCCAGCTCGCGCCACCCCCGGAATCAAAGCTTCAATCGGCGAAGAGTCAAATCATCGACCTCACGAGCCGCCCCGTAAGGCGCGAACGCGTTTGTCGTTGCTCTTGAAGATGCCGTTGCCCCGGTCCTTTCGGGCCAGCCCGTCAAGGCGCCCCGCTCCACTTCATAGACGTCGATCGTATTCGCGAGGACGGCCAAGCTACCTCGAGCACGCCGCCAACCGGGCCAAGGACCTACCTCACCGCAGCAGCTACGACGCGGGGCACCTCTCAACAGAAAACGTTCATTGACCGGGATCTTCCGCCGGTGGTACGCGCGTCTGCGCGGCCAAAGCTCTCGATTCGGATTCGCTTCTTTCCTCCGCACGCCGCAAAACGACGCACTGGAGCAAAGATGCGATCTTCGCCGCGCAGACAATACTCGCCGCCAGCATCGCCGTATCCCTCTCGTCGGCTTTGCCCGCACATAGCGGGCTCCACGGCGCACCGATCTCTCCTGAATGCGGGATGGTTCTCGGGCCGGGCGGGTCTTTCGCTTTCGTCGCGGACATGGGCCCGCGCGCAGCTGGGACGGTCTCATCGCTCACGATCATTGGACCTGTCCGAGTCGACATGGCCGAACATCGAATTCACTGCAGCGTTCTGCGGGCCAAACCCGCGGCGGCGGTGGTCGAAGGGCGAAAGGCGGAGGTCGCGAACGGTGTCATCGAGGGATGTCCGACGGCTGTGCTCATCGGGGGAGTCGGCCGTCACCACATCGAGGTTCGGGAGCATACCGTTCGTGCCGTCGAGATCCAGAGCGGTCGAAATGTCGTGCGCGGTACTCACCTCGACAACACAGCCGGTTTCCCCGACGACGACCGGGAGGCAATCTACGTCGCTGGCCATCGCAATCTCATCGCCCAGAACTTCGTAAAGAGCCGCGAGACCACCACGGTGGTCTCCGGCCGCCACAATCGAGTGGTCGAGAACACACTGGATGGCCACGGAGCATACCACCGCCCGCATGGGTACCCCTCGCAGCGATCGATCGGAACACCGGTCCGACTGGGTAGAGTCGATCATGTCGAGCTTGGCGCAGACAAGCAGCGCCCGGGCGGGTGGTGGCGTGAGCATCGCAGGAGCCGCCAGGGCGATAGCGGTCGCCATCGAAATGGTTCGCTTCATCGATCTGGAAGAGACGTTCACTGCGGCGCCGCATTACAGAGCGCGATCACCAAGCACGCCAGCTCTAACGCCATGCCCCTAGTGCACCGCCGTCGACATAGCGTTAACGCCTTGCCGCCCCTCGACGTCCGTCGCCGCGTCTCGTCTCCTCGGAAGATTGCCTATATTCCTGCGTCGCCGTTCCTTGCGACGAACGCC